>NZ_NAZB01000021.1:0-231845 GCF_003055045.1 Heyndrickxia sporothermodurans | reverse complement strand
AAGGAGAAAAAGATGGGGAAATCCCATCTCCTTTTGTGCAGAACCCTACTAGGTGCTCGGGTTGCTCCCCAGCATTGCCCTATCCCCCTAGCAGGTAAGAACATATATTTTAGTATAGTCAAAAATATGGTAACAAAATCATTTACACAAAATAATTTACATAACCCAAAATAAAAGAAAGAAGTGCCTCATAAAGCGTTAAGGAGGTACATGATAAACAAAATAAAAGAAAGAAGTGCCTCATAAAGCGTTAAGGAGGTACATGATAAACAAAATAAAAAGAAGATGTGCTTCATAAGGCACTTAGGAGGTACATGATAAACAAAATAAAAGAAAGAAGTGCTTCATAAAGCGTTAAGGAGGTACATGATAAACAAAATAAAAGGAAGATGTGCTTCATAAGGCATCCAAAAGGAACATGGTTAACGTAATTAGAGGAAAAAGTACTTCATAATGCATTCAAGAGATATTTTGATTGATCTTGTTAGCAAATGAGAATGATCCTAGTTTTTACATCCGAAAACAACTGCAAAAAAGATGGAAACCCCAATATTAAAACGAGATAGTGAGACAACTTACCTTTCGTGATCCTCAATCGTACTCTTATTGTTAATTAATCCAAAAATTAAATATCATTATTTCTACCCGTTCCTTTTATGGACGGGTAAATACGTTTTTGTGGTCAAATGCTCATCATTAACACATTATAGAAAGCATTTCTTTCATCCCCCCACAGAATTCCTAGAAATGCATAACGGAAGTGGAACAGCAGACTGTATCATTTCAAGAACCTCCATAATATCTTTTTTAGAAAATTGGAATATGTATTCAAATAATCAACTTACTTAAAATATTGATAACTTTCTATAAATTAAATATAATAGGAATATATATAATATATGAACCAATGGTTCTTATATAGAGACATAAGTTTTATCCCACAAAAAATTTAACAAAGGTGGTTTTTACATGAGAGTTGCTACAGATATTGGGGGAACATTTACTGATCTTGTGTATGTTGATGATAATGGAACGTTTGGAGTAGCGAAGGCTCATACAACACCCTCTCAATTTGAAAAAGGGGTAATAGATGTAATTGAAAAAAGCGGAATCACACCAAAATCCATTGATATGTTTATTCATGGCTCAACAGTAGTTATTAACGCATTAACGGAGCGGAAGGGTGTAAAGGTTGGACTGATCACAACAAAAGGAACTAGAGATGTTCTGGAAATTGCTAGGGGAAACAGGCCAGATTTGTACAATTTTCGCTATCAAAAGCCTAAGCCATTTGTCGAAAGGTATTTAAGATTGGAAGTAGATGAACGTTTAAATTATAAAGGGGAGGTTCTAAGTCCTTTAAATGAGGATCAAATTCCCGACATTCTATCATTGTTTAAAAAAGAAAAAGTAGATGCAATTGCAGTTTGTTACTTGCACTCCTATATAAATCCTGTTCATGAGATAAGAACGGTTGAACTAATTAAGCAATTATGGCCCGAGATTGCTGTAACCGCTTCCCATGAGATTACCAAGGAATGGCGTGAATACGAAAGAACGAACACAACGGTTCTCAATTCCTATGTGAAACCAATTGCAGGCACTTATATTGATAAGCTAAATAAAAAACTGGAAAACCATGGGGTTAACGGCAGTACCTATATCATGCAATCAAATGGTGGCGCAACTACCTTTGAAGGTGCAAAGCATTCACCTATAAATATGGTTGAATCGGGACCTGTTGCAGGGATATATGGAGCAGCGATACTTGGTCAAATTTTAGGTGAGAAAAATATTATTGCATTTGATATTGGCGGGACAACAGCAAAGTGTTCACTAATTACTAATAGTGAGGTTAAGGTTTCAACAGACTATTACATCGAAAAAACTGAAAAGTCTGCGGGCTATCCTATTAAGGTCCCGGTTGTTGATATTGTCGAAATTGGAAATGGCGGCGGTTCAATTGCGTGGATTGATCCTACGGGATCTTTAAAGGTCGGACCGCAATCTTCAGGAGCTATTCCTGGTCCTGTTGCATACGGGCAAGGTGGTGAAGAGCCAACAACAACAGACGCTAATCTAGTGACCGGGCGTCTTTCAAAGAAAAACTTTGATTATGAAGTTGACTTAGCAAAAGTAGAACAGGCAATAGAGAACAAGGTTTCTTCTCACTATGACCTGACAATGGAAGAAGGAGCAATGGGTATTATTGACATTGCTAATTCTAATATGCTCAACGCACTTAAATTAATTTCTATTCGCAAAGGGTATGATCCTAAGGATTTCACAATGATTGCCTTTGGGGGCGGAGGCTCCATGCATGCATCAGCACTTGCGCAGGAATTAGGAGTGAAGAGGGTCATTATCCCCGTTGCTTCATCTGTTTTTTCAGCCTGGGGAATGTTAATGACTGATCTTCGCCACGATTATATTCAAACCCATATTAAACAATTAAACGATATTGATTTAACGGCAATCAATAAAGAATGGGAGATAATGATTGACCAAGCCTATCATCAGTTTATCGAAGAAGGTATGGATAAGGGTCAGATTGTATTTAATCGTTTTGCCGATATGAGATATATCGGCCAAGAGCATACAGTGAAGGTTCCTGTACCAAATACTGAATGGACAGAAGAAATCATAGAAGAAATTATTGCTAGATTCCATCAGCTCCACGAACAAAATTACACGTTTAAATTGCCTGATGCACAAACCGAAATTGTCAATCTGCATTTAACAGGCTTCGGTAAGGTTGAAAAACCAGTTCTACAAAAATTACAGCAGACAGGAAAACCAGTTCATGAGGCTTTAAAGGAAAATAGACCGGTGTTCTTTAAGAATGAGGGATGGACAGAAACACCTGTATATGACCGCGGACAAATGGAGCCGGGCATGAAAATTGCAGGTCCAGCAATCATTGAAGAGCGTTCAGCGACTACTGTTATTTATGCTAATCAATCTTTAGAAATGGATCAATATGGAAACTTAGTGATTGATACGGAGGTGGAATAAGATGATAACTGCTAATAATGTAAAAGTAAATCCATTTACAATTGAAGTGATTAAGGATTCGCTCATGTCGATTGGTGATGAAATGTTTCTCGCTCTTGCTAGAACATCAATGAGTCCGATTATATATGAAGTGCTTGATTATGCTTGTGGTTTAACTGATTCCAAAGGCCAGTTAATCAGCCAAGGAAATGGTGTTACTAGTTTCATAGGCATGCTAAGTCCGATGGTTCAGCATGTCATCGAAAAATTTGATAACGGCAAAGGATTAAATGACGGAGATATTATCATTATTAATGACCCGTATGTCGGTGGTGGGTCTCACTTATCTGATGTAGGTCTTGTAATGCCAATTTTCAATAACGGGGAATTGGTGGCGTTTTCTGCCAACAAGGGCCACTGGACGGAGGTGGGTGGAAAGGATCCAGGTTCATTTACAAGTGATTCAACGGAAATTTATCAAGAAGGGCTGCAATTAACTGGGGTAAAGCTTTTTGATGGAGGAAAAGTAAACCAAGCCGTTGTTGATATTATTTCAGCCAACGTTCGCCTTCCGGATTTGTCCTTAGGAGATATGTGGGCTCAAGTGGCTGCTCTAAAAACAGGAGCAAAAAGAATTATAGAATTATGCAATAAACATTCAAAAGATTTACTTATGGCCGCTATTGATAATCTATTAAAACAGGGGGAGCAGCTTGCAAAAAAAGAGCTTGAGCTCCTTCCAAAAGGAACCTTTACTGCGGAGGATTTTATCGAGGGAGATCCTGAAAAAGGGGGACCATACCCAATCAAGGTCAAGATTACAATCACAGAAGACAAATTCATTTGTGATTTTCGCGGAAGCCATCCACAGGTGACAAATCCGGTAAACTGTTCCTATTTTGGATTGCTTGCAAGTGTACGTGTCATGTATTTAGCCATTATGAATCCAGATCAGAACAGTATAAATGAAGGGGTATTTTTTCCATTAAAGATATTAGCTGATAAAGGCTCGATTATTTCAGCTGAACGTCCTGCACCGGTATCTATGAATTTCGAAGGGCGGATTGGCGGTGCGGAATTGATATGGAAAGCATTGGCGCCTCTTTTACCAGAACGTTTAACCGCCGGTCATTTATTGTCCGTATGTTCGGTAGTATTATCTGGACAGCATCAAGATACAAATGCCCCTTTCCTAATTGTTGAGCCATCTGTTGGGGGATGGGGTGCAGGTGAAGGCATGGATGGTCAGCGCGGACAGTTCTGTATGGGAGATGGCGAGACCTATAATATTCCAATTGAAGTAGCTGAGACAAGATATGGTGTTCTCGTTGATGAGTATAACCTTCGTTGTGATGGAGCAGGAGCAGGTGAGTTTAACGGCGGTTCTGGCGTCATTCGTTCCTATCAGGCATTAAGTGATAACCAGAAGCTTTCTGCAACCTTTGGGCGGCATCAATTTTCCCCATGGGGTATGAAAGGCGGAGAAAACGGGTCTTCCAGCTATATTCGAATTTTGAAAAAGAATGGTGAAATCATTGGGCCAATAGGCGTTACCGCAAGATATCCTCTAAATAAAGGAGATATAGCCCAATTAGTTACTGCTACTGGCGGCGGATACGGCAACCCATTAAAACGACCAATCGAAAAAGTCGTAAGCGATGTGAAAAATGGCTATATATCGGTTGCCCAAGCTAAAGAAAAATATGGCGTTGATATTGATCCATTAACATACACGGTTTTAGAAATAAAGAGATAAGAATAATAGGGGACAGTCCCACGGTAAATTAAAGGCATTCATACGATGGGAAGGTCCCCTGATTAGTTTTATCTATTATTTAGAAAATTCCCTATTGTTGAACTAGTGGTATTATTATATAATTATTTTATTAAATGAAACGCTGTCTCTAATAGAGAGACACATTCAAGGGGGCGGGCTTTTGTCGTTAAAGACGTTGGATAATTCTTTAGAACTACTTAATTATTTTTCAAAAGAGACACCCTCATGGGGGGTTAGGGAGTTAGCAAAGGAAATGGGAATTAGCCATTCCATTGTCTATAGAACCCTTGCTTCGTTTGAGAAATACGGTTTTTTGGAACAAGATCCAAAAACCAAAAGGTATGAACTCGGTTTACGATTTTTAGAATTTGGCCAAATGGTCAAGGAAAAGATGCGACTCTCTGAGCATGTCTATCCCATTATGAAAAGACTTGCGGGTAAGGTTGAGGAGTCTATCTTCTTAACCTGGCTGGATAAGTCGGATGGAGTTACTGTTGAAATAGCGGAAAGCACTCATCGAATTAAGTATGAGGTTTCTTTAGGAACTAGAACCCCCCTTTATGCTGGTGCTTCATGTAAGGTCATTATGGCCTACCTCTCTAAAGAAAAGCAGTTAGAAATAACTAGGGAAGGTATGAAAGCCTTTACAAAAAACACGATATTGGATGAAGAAATCTTATTGTCCGATTTAGACGAAATAAAGAAAAAGGGCTGGTGCTACTCAGTTGGGGAGTTTTCCGATGCGGTTTTTGGCTTGGGGGTGCCTCTTTTCAATAGCCAAAATGAGATTATTGCTTCACTTACAATTAGCGGCCCGGAATATCGTGTAGAGGAAATGGATTTTGAAGTGGCACTAACACATCTACTACAGGAAGCAAAAGAAATACAGGGCTATCTTAATCATTTCAGCAGCCATTATAAATAAAGCTTGAAACCAACAAACGATAGAATCAGGAGGATGTGTATGAAAGACAAGAGGATGATAGAAAAGAAGCATCCGTCAGCATTTGAACCAATGGTCATTTTAATCACCGTTGCAACGGCTATTTTTGGGGCAATAATTGGGGTTCAATTAATTACATCATTGGGGATTTCAGCAAATACTTCAATTATAGGTGCCATCTTTGCAATGCTGATTGCAAGAATTCCGCTTCAAGCATTCCTTAAGTTTAAATCCGTCCATAGGCAAAATTTAGTGCAATCCTCAATTTCTGCGGCTACATTTGGGGCGGCAAGCAGCTTAATTCTTCCTATTGGCATTCCATATGTTTTAGGCTTAAAAGAACTGGTTATTCCACTGTTTATTGGTGTTACGCTTGCTATGTTCGCTGATGCCATCTTGCTTTATAAATTTTTTGACACGAAGGTTTTTCCTGCTAAGGAAGCATGGCCGCCGGGAATTGCGACAGCTGAATCAATTAAGGCTGGCGATGAAGGCGGAAAACGAGCAAAATTATTGAGTGTTGGTATAGGAATTGGGATATTAGGATCGATTTTTAAAATTCCTATGTCAGCCTTCGGGGTCGCTTTCATCGGTAATATTTGGGCTCTAACAATGTTTGGGATAGGGCTGCTTTTAAAAGGATATTCTGTTCCGTTGTTTGGCTTCGATATAAGTGAGCATTACATTCCACATGGATTTATGATCGGTGCGGGAGTGGTTGCCTTAATACAAGTCGTTTTCCTTATCTTTAAAAAGAATAAGGTAAATACTGTTTTGGATAAAACAAAGAATGAGACTGCTGCATCTTTGGAGGTAGTGCCTCTTACCAGATCTGAAAAGGATATTGGACAAGCCTTTGGCTATGGTTTCATTGCCTATTTATTGATAGCGTTGGCATTGGCATTTATGGGCGGAGTTTTGACGGACATGTCTCCTGGAATGATTGCAGGATTCTTATTATTTGCAGCTATTGCGGCATTTGCCCACGAGTTAATCGTTGGAATTGCGGCAATGCATGCCGGGTGGTTTCCTGCATTTGCAGTTGCTTTAATTACCCTTATAATTGGCATATTAATTGGCTTTCCTGCCCCTGCGCTTGCGCTTCTAGTTGGATTCAGTGCTTCCACAGGAGTAGCGTTTGCAGATATGGGTTATGATTTAAAGACTGGCTATATTCTTCGAGGGAATGGACAAGATCCAGAGTTTGAAAAGAAAGGACGACGTCAGCAGCTTTTCGCGGGGATGATTGGATTTTCTGTGGCAGCTATTGTTGTTCTGCTAACCTATGAAAACTTCTTCTCGCGTGGGATGATACCTCCGGTTAATCATGTATATGCCGCAACAATCCAATCAGGTGTTTCTCCTGATATCGCAAAACAATTATTGATTTGGGCAATCCCAGGTGCCTTGCTTCAATTAATTGGCGGATCAAAGAGACAATTGGGTGTTTTGTTCGCAACGGGTTTATTATTGACTAATCCCATTGCCGGATGGGCCGTTTTAGCAGGAATCATAATCAGATTTTCAGTTTTAAAATGGAAGGGAAAAGAAGCGGAGACACCTATGACCATTTTAGCTGCGGGCTTCATTGCCGGAGATGCATTATATAGCTTCTTTACTTCAATTTTTAAAATTGGAAAGTAAAGAGTTAGTACTGTTAGGAGAATTTTATGTAGTATACAAGTTTAACAATTAAATAGAATAAGCTTGGCTTTTCAGCTTAAAACGACGGAAAAACAGCCTTGAACCTTCATGATTACTGGTTCTAAGGCTGTTTTGTTTTTCAGAGAGTTTTTGATTAACGTGTATGAGGCACATGATAGGTAGGGTTAAAAGAAGAAGTGCTTCATAAGGTGTTTATGAGGCATATGATTGACGGAAATTAAAAGAAGAAGTGCATCATAAAGTGTTTATGAGGCACATGATTAGCAGAATTAAAAGAAGAAGTGTTTCATAGAGAGTTCAAGAGATACATGATCAACAAAATTAAAGGAAGAAGTGCTTCATAGAGCGTTCAAGAGAAACATGATCAACAAAATTAAAAGAAGAAGTGCTTCATAAAGCGTTCAAGAGGAACATCATCAAAAAAATTAAAGGAAGAAGTACTTCATAGATAAAAGAATTACCATTTTCATATTGTTAAATAGAAAATTTCCACTGTATTTCTAATTGATGTAAACTAAAATTGTTCACACCAAATGCATATGAGAAAAAGGAAAATAAAGTTATTTATAGATTTTACAAAAAATAAATCGGAGTGACCAAATTGAAAATTGTCATTGCACCAGATTCATTTAAAGAGAGTTTAACCGCTTTAGAAGCAGCAAATGCAATTGAAGAAGGATTTTCTGCTGTCATACCGGATGCCGAATATATTAAACTTCCAATGGCAGATGGAGGGGAGGGAACGGTTCAATCGCTCGTTGATGCGACAGATGGAAAAATTATTGAAAAGACGGTTACTGGTCCGCTTGGGTTACCTGTTCAAGGATTTTTCGGTCTTCTAGGCGATGGAAAAACTGCAGTAATCGAAATGGCAGCCGCTTCGGGTATTCATCATGTTCCTTTAGACAAACGCAATCCAATTTTAACAACAACCTATGGTACAGGCGAACTTATTTTAAGAGCTCTGGATTTCGGTGTCAAAAAAATTATTATTGGTCTAGGGGGAAGTGCAACAAATGATGGGGGAGCAGGGATGGCGCAAGCACTTGGCGCAAAACTTCTCAATATTCAAAAGGAACAAATTAGTTTTGGCGGCGGTGCCCTCTCAGCTTTAAAAACAATTGATATTTCGCAAATGGATCCACGATTATCAAATATCCAATTTATTGTAGCATGTGATGTGGACAACCCATTAACCGGAGCAAACGGCGCATCTGCTATTTTTGGACCACAAAAAGGTGCAACACAAGAGATGGTCACACGTTTGGACAAAAACTTAACGCATTTTGCAGACATCATAAAAAAAGAACTGCATAAAAACGTTGACAGTGTTCCGGGAGCAGGTGCGGCAGGGGGAATGGGAGCCGGCATGTTAGCCTTTTTCAATGCCGAATTAAAACGGGGAATCGATATTATCACTCAAACATTGAAACTAGAAACCCATCTCGAAGGGGCGGAACTCGTCATTACTGGCGAAGGGAAAATAGATGGACAAACCATCTTTGGCAAGACACCAATCGGGGTTGCAAAACTAGCAAAAAAGAAGGGAATTCCAGTAATCGGAATCGCGGGATATATTGAAGACAAAAATGGGAGAGTAAGAGAAGAAGGAATCGACGCCTTATTTTCAATTGTCCCAGGTGCTACATCACTCGAAGATGCCATGACAAATGCTTATGAATATCTGAAAAATTGTTCTGAAAATATCGCTAGAGTCATCGACATGTTCAAAAAATAAAAATTCTTCTATTTGCTTATTTATTTTTTTTCTGTATAATTGTCACTAAAATAAATACTATCCTTCGGGGCAGGGTGAAATTCCCTACCGGCGGTGATGAAGCTGCAATGCTTCTTAGTCCGTGACCCGGTTAACAATTGTTAAACGGTGGATCTGGTGAAACTCCGGAGCCGACAGTTAAAGTCTGGATGGGAGAAGGAAAAAATAAAAAGTATTGGTAAGATGGCTATCTCTACCTTTCTTTCTTATTGTGTAAAAAAATGGTTTGATGAAATATCATACCTTTTTTCACTGTACATAAAATTAGAAAGGGAAGTCTATTCTTCACCTTTATTTCCTATACCCATAAAGAGTAACCCCTGAAGAAGCAAATTCTTTAGGGGTTTTTTATATTTTTATTAAGATAAGGAGCTTATAAAATGAATGACCAATACTACATGCAGCTAGCCATCGATATTGCAAAAAGTACGAAAGGTCAAACCACTCCTAATCCAGCCGTCGGGGCAGTGATTGTAAAAAACAACCAAGTAGTTGGGATCGGTGCACATGTCAAAGCAGGGGATTCACATGCTGAAGTACATGCCATTCAAATGGCCAAAGGGAGAACGAAAGACGCAACGATGTATGTCACCCTTGAACCTTGCAGCCATTTTGGAAAAACCCCTCCATGTTCAAAGCTATTGATTGAATCGGGGATAAAAAGAGTAGTGATTGCAACAAAAGATCCAAATCCGAAAGTGGCCGGAGAAGGAATCGAGACGATGAAAGCAGCTGGAATAAATGTAGAGGTCGGTTTACTCGAAAAAGAAGCCACCCAACTGAATCAAGTATTCTTTCATTTCATCCGAACGGGTTTGCCTTTTGTCACTTTGAAATCGGCAACAAGTCTAGATGGGAAAACAGCAACAAAAACTGGGAGGAGTAAATGGATTACAAGTCAGGAGGCAAGAGAGGATGTCCATTATTTCCGGCATATTCATGATGCGATTCTAGTAGGGGTCAATACGATTATTAAAGATAATCCAAGTTTAACAACAAGATTAAACGGTGGCGGGAAAAATCCTGTAAGAATTATCCTTGATACCCATCTTCGAACCCCTATCGATGCAAAAGTAATGGAGCAACAGGATGAGGAAACATGGATTGTTACAAGCATGCATGTGGACGAGAAAAGAAAAGTTACTTATCAAAACAAAGGTGTTCAAATCATTAACATGCAAACACCAACGATAGAAATAAAGCCTATGCTAAAACTTTTAGCAGAAAAAGGGATATGCTCTATTTTTGTCGAGGGTGGAGCAGAAGTACATGGCAGCTTTTTAAAGGAAAGGGCATTTCAACAAATGATAACTTATATTGCACCAAAACTAATTGGAGGAAAAACTGCCCCTACTTCGTTTGGTGGAGAAGGAATCAAAGAAATAGAGGATGCCATGAATGTTGATATTACCGACGTTAAAATGATTGGAAAAGATATTCGAATTACAGCAACTCCCATGTAAAGGTGGTGAATGAAGATGTTTACCGGAATTATCGAAGAAATTGGTCGTGTGAAAAATATCAAACAATCGGCTCAATCAATCGAATTAACAATTCATGCTAACAAAATAATGAAGGATATGCACAATGGAGACAGTATTTCCGTTAATGGAGTATGTTTGACGGTTACCTCATTTTCCAACGATGAGTTTCATTTAGATGTCATGCCTGAAACAATAAAATCTACTAGTTTAATAGAACTAAAAAATGGATCAAAAGTAAATCTTGAACGAGCAATGTCTTCGCAAGGTAGATTTGGCGGCCATTTCGTTTCAGGGCATGTGGAAGGAGTTGGAACGATAAAGAACATAAAAAACGTTTCCAATGCCCGATATTATGAAATCAAAGCAGATGCCGAGATCATCAAATACACGATTTTAAAAGGATCCGTTGCAATTGACGGAACTAGTTTGACGGTTTTTGAAGTGAGCGATTCTACTTTTACAATTTCATTAATCCCTCATACGCTATCTGAAACGATTCTAAGTGAGAAAGGAGTAGGAGACCTAGTAAATATCGAATGCGATATGCTTGGAAAATATATTGAGCATTTCGTTCATTCTCGATTTTCGGATACGCAAGAAGAAAATAAAACAGCAATAACCTATGACATGTTACAAAAAAATGGCTTTGCATAAGGAGTGATGGATATGTTTGATTCAATAGAAGAAGCAATACATGAATTAAAGGCAGGAAATGTAATCATCGTTTGTGATGATGAAAATCGAGAAAACGAAGGTGATTTTATCGCTTTAGCTGACAAAGCCACACCTGCTGTCATTAATTTCATGATTACATACGGAAAAGGTCTCGTCTGTGTTCCGTTAGAAGAAAAAATTGCAAAAAGTCTACGATTAAATCCAATGACTGAAGAAAATACCGATCCATTTGGAACAGCTTTTACGATTAGTATTGACCATATTTCAACCACGACAGGTATATCAGCAATGGAACGCTCAATGACGATTCAGTCGTTAGTGAATGGAAAAGCGATGCCATCTGATTTCAAACGACCAGGTCACGTATTCCCACTAATCGCAAAAGACGGCGGTGTATTAAAAAGAGCAGGACATACTGAAGCCGCAGTAGACTTAGCGAAACTAGCCGGGGCGTCGCCTGCAGGAGTCATCTGTGAAGTGATTAAAGAAGATGGAACGATGGCAAGAGTCAATGATTTGCGTATGATAGCGGATCAATTTCAGCTGAAAATGATTACGATTCAAGACTTAATCAATTATCGGAAAGAAATCGAAAGAGTAGGAAGTATTATCTAATTATAGGGAGGCTTTTAAAATGGGAACAATTTTTGAAGGAAATTTAGTAGGATCAGGATTGAAAATTGGAATTGTCGTAGGTAGATTTAATGAATTTATTACGAATAAGCTGCTAAGCGGTTCAATTGACGCACTTAAACGACATGGTGTAAATGAAGACGATGTGGATGTTGCGTGGGTTCCGGGTGCATTTGAAATCCCATTAGTTGCACAGAAATTAGCGAAAACGGACAAGTATGACGCGGTAATCACATTAGGAACGGTTATTAGGGGATCTACACCACATTTTGATTATGTATGTAATGAAGCGGCAAAAGGAGTAGCAGCTATTTCATTAAATACAGGAATTCCAGTCATTTTCGGGATATTAACAACTGATTCCATTGAGCAAGCAATTGAAAGAGCAGGTACAAAAGCAGGAAATAAAGGCTGGGATGCTGCAGTATCCGCGATTGAAATGGCGAATTTAGTTAAAATTGTAGAATAGGTGATTGTAATGATGAAAACTTCCTAAGTATAACTTGGGGAGTTTTTTCATCTGCTATAGTTCTAGAGTTAAAAAAGTTAGGGTGGCGGTAAATTTTACACAGGTAATAAACAAACTAATATGTGGAAAACTATGATGAAATAAATATTTTTTATAAAGGTGGATTTAGTGAACAACTATACGAATGACAACACCGCCAGAAGATATAAAGCCCATGTTAGTATTTTAGGGACAACTCAACTGCATTTAAGAAATCCTTATATTATTGCTTGGTGGTCAGCAGCATTCCCTGGATTCGGGCATTTGCTTTTATCTAAATATCTTAGAGGGTATGCATTATTTATTTGGGAAGTTATCGTCAATATTAACGCGCATGTTAATGCTTCAATGATTTATTCCTTTCAGGGGAATATCAGTATGGCAAAAGAGGTATTAGACACAAGGTGGCTTCTTATGTATATTCCCGTTTATCTTTTTGCTATTTGGGACAGTTATCGGATAACAGTAGATATGAACAGAGTTTATGTGTTAGCCGAGCGAGAGGAACATCGTTATAATTCTTATTCGATAGGTGCATTAGAGATTAACTATCTGGATAAGCGAAATCCAGTTGTTGCTGTGATGTGGTCTTTGTTTATCCCTGGTTTAGGACAGCTCTATATTCATAGAATTTTAACTGCTTTCTTTGTCATTATATGGTTAGTTATTTTTTATTATTGTTCGCATATTCAAGAAGCTGTTGTGTTTTTGTTTTTAGGTAAAGTAAAAGAAGCAACCGCGGTGTTAAATCCTGAATGGCTCCTTTTTATTCCTTCACACTATGGGTTTGCTATTTATGATTCTTATATGAATACAGTTGAGAATAATAAACTTTTTGATAAAGACTTAAGAAATCATTTAACCGAGAATTATCAATCGAAGGGTTTCCAAATACTAAAAGGACAAAAAGTGAAGTGAATCATTTTGCAGGTATTTTCCACATTTGAAACAACTGGATTTTTAGAAATGGCCATTTCAACCTTAGAAAAGAAAGGGATCCAAAAAGAAAACATATTTGCTGTTTCACTGGATAATCGGGCAGAAGATCGTAAAATTTTTGATACGTTGCATCGCTCAGATGGAACATCACTTATCGATATAGGGATGGGGCTTGCCACAGCTTTATCAGTTATTGGAGCAAGTATAGGATTTAAATTAGTGTGGGGGCCAATATATTGGGGCCTGATAGGTGCATTTGTTGGGTTTGTAATCGGCTTTGCTATTCGGCTTTTTATCGAATTGGTTGTAAAGAAAAATAAAAGAGTTTTAAAAGGCAAACATTCTGAAATAATTTTAATTGTTGATTGTGAAGAAACACAAGCGGAATTTATTGAGGATGTACTTTGGAGTCATTTTGCAATTGGTGTAGCAAAAATAAAATGATGAATCAATTTGGTTGAACTTATATAAAACAAAAGATTGTGAAGTACCATTAGTCGAAAGATCATGCTAAATTAGCAAATAAAAATAATTAGGCTATTAAATAAGATCAACGAAACCAACTGTACTAATTAGAATAGAACAGTTGGTTTTTTTAGCAAGTAAAATACCGATAATTGTTCAACACATCTTTATGCCCCCCTTACCTAAGTCGTATTGTGAAGAGTACCCATAATATATGAAACGTTAAACCAAGGAGATATCTAGGAATTCATGATATTATTTCAATATAGGAGAAAAGTTCAGCAATGCAAAAAGAAATAAAGAGCAGGTACTATTTTATGATAATATTGGTTACAAGTAAGAAAAGCGGAAACGCCTTGATCAGCCCCCCCTCGATCTGGAAATTGCACGATACTTTGTAAGACTGTTGACATGAAAATTTATACTTTTCTTTTAAAAAAGATTATTTAAGATAAGAATCCTCAAAGCATGTAAGCCAAGGTGGGGCAGTTCCTATCTTGGCTTTTATTTATACATAAAAAAGGAAAGGAACTGGTAGAGAGATGAACAGTCCCGTAGAAGTAATGAAAAGTAAAAAGAGGAATGTATTAGAGAAATATGTAAATGATTTCAGAAAGGAAAAATTATTTACATCAAACGTTGACGCTATTTTAATATTAGATTTAAGCGGTCTTTCTGTGGAAATGAATTCATCTTTCGAACGATTAACAGGTTATACAAATGAAGAGTTAAAAAAAATAACCTTTCAATCTCTTATTCAAATGGAAGATTTGGATAATTATTTGAATTACTTCTATAAATCAGTACTTGGGCAATATCATCATTTTGATTGTAAAATAAAAAATAAATTCGGTGAGATTACAGATTTAAATGTTATGAATATCCCCATAGCCGTTGAAGGACAAATTGTTGGAATACAAATGATTGCAAAAGACATCACACATTTAAATAAAAAAAAGGAAGAGATCAGAAAGATTGAAGATTTCCATAGAGTAATGTCAGAAAATGTGATGGATATCATGTTAACGACCAATATAATGGGAAACATTTTTTACATATCCCCTTCTTGTCAAACTATACTCGGATATCAATCTGATGAATTAGTGGGAAAACATCTTTCGATTTTGATACATAAGGATGATAAGGAAAAAGCTTTTTGCGATCGCGAAAAATTAATAACAAACCTTGAGTGCAATAGGGGAACTTATCGTTTTCTAAGAAAGGATGGCAGTTATGCCTGGGTAGAGTCAATTTGTAAACCAGTCATGGACCGTGATACACAAAACATTTCGGAAGTAGTGAGTGTCATTCGGGATATTACTGAGCATGTGAAGGCTGAAGAAGAGCTATGCACTTGGAGAAAGGCATATCGGGATATAGTCGAAAAATCCCCGGATGCAATAGTAATGGCGAAAAATGATAAAATTCTTTTTATTAACGAAATGGGAATAAATTTATTAAAAGCTAACCATGCAAAGGATGTAATTCAAAAATCAATACTGGATTTTATTCCTACAGGCTATCATACGAAAGCAAAAGAAAGAATGATGTTGATTTCTAAAGGGGAAACAACGAATTTTTCGGAGTACGAAATTATCCGAATGGATGGATCGACTTTTACAGCCGAAATAAAAAGTATTCCGACATTCTTTCAAAATGAACCGGCAATCCATGTGATCATTCGAGATATTACCGAACGTAAAAAAACTCAAGAACTTTTACACAACTCGGAAAAGCTAACGATTGCCGGACAGCTTGCTGCTGGGATTGCACACGAAGTTCGTAACCCATTGACGGCTATAAAAGGATTTCTCCAACTAATGGAAGCACAAATAAATAACAAAACTTATTTCAGCATCATACAGTCAGAAATGGACAGAATCGAACTTATTCTTAGTGAACTGTTGATTCTTGCAAAACCTCAAGATTTAAAATTTGAACGAGAAAATTTAAATTCTTTAATTGAGGAGGTCAAAACGTTAATTGACACACAGGCAATAATTAATAATGTCCAAATCTATATTGTTAATGAATATCAAGATCTAGTAGTGAGATGTGATAGAAATCAGCTAAAACAAGTGTTCATTAATTTCTTGAAAAACGCAATTGAAGCTATGCCAGAAGGCGGACTTGTTACGATTGAAATGAAAAAACTAGGTGAGAATAAGTTGAAGATATTCTTTAAAGATACAGGTATTGGTATTCCACAGTCTATTTTTAAACGAATAGGTGAACCATTTTTTACAACTAAAGAAAATGGAACAGGATTGGGGATCATGATTTCAAAGCAAATCATTGAAAACCATAATGGAACCGTTCATTTTTGGAGTGATAAGAAGGGCACAATGATTGAAGTAATATTACCTATAGATAATAAACAATAAGAGCCTTAATTGTTATTAATTTCGAATAATAATGGTATAAATTTCTCAACCTGATTAATACAGATCATATCTCGGTTAAAAAGTAAATTATCAAATTGTAACTTCTTTGTCACCCTTTGTAGGAAATATGTCTTATACTTAAATTATATTAATCATTTTAGGTGGTAGGGCGGACAAATGAAAATGCGGAGGCTTAATAGAAGAGGAAAAATTACATTATTTAGTTTAATTGTAATCATTGCCTCTATTACGGTAGGGTTTCAATTTCATAAAAAACAACTTACAGAACAAACGGCTGTTGTTGCAGCGATGGCGAAAGAAAACGTCAATAAAACGAAAAAAAGCCATGAAGAAAAAAATACTGGAACATCAAAGGATAAAAAAAGCGTAGAAAAACATCAAACTTCTGAAAAAAAAGAAAAAACATCGTCCAAAATATATAAAAAGCCTTCTATTCCAATTGTAAAACCTTCCGAGGAAAAAGTAATTTACTTAACATTTGATGACGGTCCTTCTAATAGAATAGAAGATTTAATGAATACATTGGAAAAATATAAGGCAGATGCTACATTCTTTTGGTTAGAGCCTAATATAAAAAGATTTTCAAAAGAGGCAAAGGATGCGGTAAAACGGGGATTTTCCATTGGACTTCATGGAGTCACCCATGATGCGAAGAAAATTTATGCATCAAGTCATTCAGTTGTAAATGAAATGGATACAGCCAATCATACACTCAAAGAAATAACTGGTAAGTCTACTAGACTAATAAGAACTCCATATGGGAGCTATCCATATATGACGCCAAAATATAAAGCGGCGGTAGATAACGCAGGATTTATATTGTGGGACTGGAATGTGGATAGTATGGACTGGAAATTTAAGAATGGTCGTTATATAAACGAGGTTATTCAACAAGTCGAAAATTTAGAAAGCAAAAACATAACCCCAGTCATTTTACTCCATGATCGGGCAGAAACGATTAACAGTCTTCCAAAACTATTAAATTATTTTAAAAAGAATGGATATACATTTAAAAAAATTAAGCAAAACATTATACCAATTCAGTTTTAAAACAATCATTGTACAATGCCTCCATGTTTGTGGGGGTTTTCTTATTATTTTATAATAACAATAGAATGAATTGAAAAGGAGGTTTATTGGATGTCCTCGATTCTTTTGTTAGAAGATGAAATGTCGATTAGAAGTTTTATTAGTTTAAATTTAAAAAAGGCAAATTTAACCGTATATGAAGCAGAAACTGGAGAAGAAGCGTTAGAAATATTTCATGCACATCCCGATATCGATATCGCACTTCTAGATGTCATGCTTCCCGGGATCGATGGGTTTGAGGTGTGCAAAGAAATTCGAAAAAAGAATCAACGAATTGGAATCATTATGCTAACAGCGAAAGCACAGGAAGATGATAAAGTAATAGGTCTTGATACCGGTGCAGATGATTATATAACGAAGCCATTCAGTATGAAAGAATTAGAGGCGAGAATCAGTTCTTTACTTAGAAGAATAAAAGCAATAGAAACTGTACCTAAACAAAATGTCATCTCCATTCCTCCTTTTTCGTTGGACAAAAGTAATAATACGATTTCTAAAAATAATCAACTCATTAATTTAACCCCTACCGAATTTGAATTAATAAAATTTTTAATGGAAAATGAGAACCAGCCTATTTCCAGAGATCAATTACTAGATCATGTTTGGGGACAATCTTTTGTCGGTGATTTGAAAATTGTAGATGTAAATATTCGCAGGATTAGAAAGAAAATTGAGGATTGTCCATCAGATCCCCAATTTTTAAAGACGTATTGGGGAATCGGATATATTTGGAAAAGGTGATTATCTATTTTAGATAAGGGCATGCACCTATTTTTACTTTGATACATATTTTATCTAGGGAAAAAGATGGGAAGGAGAATTAGGTATGTATTGGGATAATGACTATTATAGACAACAACTTCTCCCAAATCTAGGTAATATGAATCATTTAGGCGGATTGTTAAAGCCTTTTCAAGGGAGTGGCAATAACCAAGGGTTTCCGTTTGGAAACACAACGGGACAAGGGCAATGGCATCCGACTGGTCCGCCGCCGGGACAAGGGCAAGGATTTCCTTCGGGTCCACCGCCAGGGCAGGGACAAGGACAAGGATTTCCACCGGGCCCACCACCGGGACAGGGGCAAGGACAAGGATTTCCACCGGGCCCACCACCAGGACAAGGTCAGGGGCAAGGATATCCCCCAGGTCCACCACCAGGAGCCGGACAAGGGACGCAATCCGGCAGTCATTCGTCTAGTCCATCCGTTTATGCGGTAGACCCGGGTGCATTTAAAGGATGTTTACATCGATACACAAGAGTGCGTTTACGTAATGGCCAAAGATTTTGGTTTTATCCAACCTTTATCGGAAGAACATCAGTTGCCGGATACAGATGGATTAACAATCGATGGAGATATGAAGGGATGGACACCAATCGGATTGTTTCGTTTAACTGTTCCTAAAAGTTTATAAACAATTATACTAAGATCATATTACTATTCTAATATGGTCTTTTTTTGTTAATCTAACTGAACCCTTTCTTCAAACATTTCAATGAAATTTTTCGCACTTTTCGGCAAGTAACGGTCTTTACTCCATATAAGTGCGGATTCCGCTACGATATTTGTATTTTCTATTTGAAGAACTTGAACATTCGACGTCTGGAAAGAAAGCAATGAGTATTTTGGAATAATCGTGGCTCCCATTCCTTTCGAAACGAGGGATAAAATCATCGTCACATCCGGGCATTCACAGATGGTATTCGGTTCAAATCCATGTCTTCGGCATTCATCGACTACCAGTTCATATTGTCCGGAACCTTTAATGCGATGAAGGAGCAAAAGCGGAATCCCCTTTAATTGCTCCATTCTTATTGTTGAAGAACAGAGGTTCATCTCTCGTACCCACTTATGATGAAGGACGGCTACGTAGGGATCTTTTGATAAATGCAAATAGGAAAACTCCGATAAATCCATTGGCAGACGGGTAACACCAATATCAATCTCCTTATTTTTTATCTGTTCACCTATGACAAATGAATCGCCTTCCCTTAATTGGATGGAGACAAGGGGATATTTTTTCACAAAATCCGGAAGTCTTTCTGAAAAGAATGAAAAGCAAGATTTGGATGCACCTAATGAAAGAGTTCCCCTACAACCCTCGTCTGTTTCTTTCACTTCTATAATCGTTTCTTCAAGTTGATGGATTAATTTCTGCGCTTTTTTATATAAAACCTTTCCAGCATTCGTCAATTCTAATTTCTTCCCGCTTCTCTCGATTAATTTAACCCCGAGTTCCTCTTCTAAAAGTTTTAATTGATGACTTAATGGAGGCTGGGCCATATGGAGTTTTTTTGCTGCACGAGTAATTTGGCCTTCCTCAACGATCGTTGAAAAATATTGCAACTGCCGTATATCCATTTCATCCCACCTAATGCATACTTTTAAAGTATATAAAACAAATATTTTAAATATTTTAAATATACTTTACCATATGCTACATTCGAAATGTAAGGGTTTTCAAAAAATACATACTTTTAAGGAGTGTGAAAGACTTGAAAATGTTTGAGGAAGCAAAGCAAAAGCTGAGAGGGTCAATTGCACCAATCGTCACACCATTCCACGAAGATTATTCCATTGATTATGCAACATTTGAAAATCTAATTGATTGGCATATTAGTAGTGGAACACACGCCATTTCTGTAACAGGTACAACCGGTGAACCAAGTTCCCTTACTGTGGAGGAACGGATTCGCGTAATGGAAACAGCCGTTAAGAAAATCAATGGAAGAGTTCCTTTCGTACCAGGAACTGGATCAACTAATCATCAGGAAACACTTTATTTGACAAAAAAAGCACAAGAAATGGGTGCCGATGCTGCACTTGTCATTGTCCCTTATTATAATAAGCCTTCACAGCATGCTTTATATAAGCATTATAAAATTGTCGCCGATTCAGTTGATATCCCCATCATCGTCTATAACATCCCCGGAAGAACAGCAACCAATCTTCATGTCGATACGCTCGCAAGATTACATGAGGACTGCCCTAATATCATCGGAGTGAAAGAATCCAACAAAGATTTTGAACATGTGAATCGTGTCCTTCTTAAATGTGGGAGAGATTTTCTGCTTTACTCAGGAATTGAATTATTATGTTATCCAATGCTTGCTATCGGTGGAGCCGGACATATTAGTGCCACAGCCAATGTTGTCCCTGGAAAAATAGCCGATCTCTATAATACATGGGTGGCCGGTGATGCGCAAAAAGCGTTAGATCTGCATTTTGAATTAATGGAGTTAAATGATGTCCTATTTAAAGATACAAATCCTGCACCATTAAAGGCCGCGTTAGGAATGATGGGGAAAATTAAACCAGTCCTGCGTTTGCCGATGGATCTGCCAACTGCTGAACTGCAAAACGAAATTCGTGACGTATTACAGCAGCATGTAGTATTGCCAGATGAAATCGCAGCAAAAAGATAGGAGGAAACAAATGAGCAATTTAAAAGATATTCAGCTTTATATAAATGGTGAATTTATTGACGCCGCTTCAGGCAAAACATTTGAAAATATCAATCCATTTACAAATGAAGTAATCAACTATATTGCTGAAGGTGATGCCGCAGATATTCATGTGGCCGTAGAAGCGGCACATCGTGCATTCCACGGTGAATGGGGGCAATTGAAAGTAAGTGAACGATTAAAATATATTTATAAAATTGCTGATTTAATTGATGAACATATTGAAGAGATTGCTCCTTTGGAATCAATGGATACAGGGCTGCCTATCAGCCAAACGAAAAATATGGTGGCTCGATCTGCACAAAATTTTCGCTTCTATGCCGAAATGGTTTCCAATCGTTTAGTCGGTGAAGCATATCAGGTCGATGATGAGTTTATTAACTATACGATTCACAAGCCGATTGGTGTAGCGGGATTAATTACCCCATGGAATGCTCCTTTTATGCTTGAAACATGGAAGATTGCTCCCGCTCTAGCGACAGGAAATACAGTCGTATTAAAGCCTGGTGAATGGTCTCCGGTGACAGCTAATCGATTAGCGGAAATTATTGACAAAGCCGAACTTCCAAAAGGTGTATTTAATGTGGTACACGGTTTTGGAGAAACAGCAGGTGCCTCACTTGTCGCCCACCCAAATGTGCAATTAATTTCTTTTACAGGTGAAACGACAACGGGTTCGGAAATTATCAAAAATGGCGCAGATACACTAAAAAGAGTATCCGCTGAACTAGGGGGAAAATCACCAATCATTGTTTTTGACGATGCTGATTTTGATCGAGCTCTTGATGCATGTACATGGGGGATCTTTTCTTTTAACGGTGAACGTTGCACAGCAAATTCAAGATTATTTGTTCAAGAATCAATTTATGAACAATTTGTTGATGCATTAAAAGAACGAATACCAAAGATTATTGTCGGTGATCCGCTTAATAATGAAACAGAGGTCGGACCGCTTATTCATATCGAACATTTTAACAATGTGAAAAAATATATCCAACTAGCGAAAGATGAAGGGGCTGAAATCTATAGTGGAGAAGTTCCAAAAGAATTCGGAAAAGGAAATTTTGTTCCACCAACATTGCTGTTAAATGTGACGAATGAAATGCGAGTGGCACAAGAAGAAATATTTGGTCCTGTTATGGCAGTAATGAAATTTACGGATGAAAAAGAAGTGATTCGCCTGGCAAATGACACGAAATACGGTCTAGCAGGTTACGTATGGACAAATGATATAAAACGCGGGCATCGGGTAGCTCAAGGTGTTGATTCAGGCATGGTTTGGATTAATTCACAAAATGTGAGGGATCTTCGTATTCCATTCGGTGGCAGTAAATATAGCGGAATGGGCCGTGAAGGAGGACATTACGCATTTGACTTTTATACAGAAACACAAGTGGTCCATGTTGCCTTAAGTGCCCATCATATTCCGCAATTTGGAAAAAAGGAGAAATGATAGATGCCGGCAAAAACAGGAAAAGAGTATATTGAGAGATTAAAAAAAGCAAATAACAATATTTATATACACGGAGAAAGAGTAAATGACGTAACAGAACATGCGGCGTTTAAAAATGTCATTCAATCAATGGCGAAATTATATGATCTTCAATACGAAAAGGAAGACAAATTATTATACAAATCACCAACTACAGGTGAGAAGGTTGGAATGACATTTTTACAGCCGAAAACGATCGATGACTTAATAGCAAGACGAATGGCGATGACAGAATGGGCGAAAGTTTCAGGCGGGATGATGGGACGTTCTCCTGACTATCTGAATGCGGAAGTTATGGCGATGGGAGTTGCTTATGATTTCTTTTCCGAAGGGGACCCGTCCCTAGCTGAAAATGCGAAAAACTATTATGAATATGCGCGAGAAAACGATATTAGTTTAACCCATACATTAATCCATCCTCAAGTGAATCGCGCGAAAGCACAGCATGAGCAAAAAGATGCTAATGTGGCCCTTCATCTCGTCGAGAAAAATAAAGATGGAATTATCGTTGATGGAATTAGACTTCTTGCCACACAAGGTGGAATCACAGACGAAATTCTCGTTTTTCCTTCAACAGTTAAAAAGGCCGGCGAGTTAGATGATCCATACTCACTTGCATTTGCAATACCGAATAATACTCCCGGATTGAAATTTATTAGCCGAGAATCATTTGATTATGGAAAAAATCAATGGGATCATCCACTTTCTTCTCGTTTTGAAGAAGGGGATGCGATTGTCTCCTTTGAAAATGTTTTTGTCCCTTGGAACCGAGTATTTGTATGCGGAAATTCATCGATATGTAATCGTACCTTCCGTGAAACGAATGCGGTCGTTCATATGGCCCATCAGGTAGTTGCCAAAAATATTGTAAAAACGGAATTTCTTCTCGGATTAGCTCTTTCCGTAATGGATGCAATTGGAATTGATCAATTCCAGCATGTTCAAGACAAAGGAACAGAAATTATGTTAGCACTTGAGACAATGAGAAGTCATTTGTATAGGGCGGAGCATAATGCGAAGCTTGATAAATGGGGAACGATGACACCTGATTATGCTGCACTTGATGCTGCGCGTAATTGGTATCCAAGAGTTTATCCAAGATTAGTAGAAATTTTAAGAATCTTAGGGGCATCTGGATTGATGGGCATTCCTACGCAAGCAGATTTCCAAAATGAAGATATTGGTGCATTAATTGATCGGGGTTTACAGGGGAAAAATCTTGAAGGATATGAACGCGTGCAATTATTTCGATTGGCATGGGATATGACAATGAGTGCGTTTGGAAGTAGACAAATGCATTACGAATATTACTTTTTCGGGGATCCGATTAGAATGGGAATGACCTATTTTGAAGGATATGAAAAGGAGCCATATAAGGAAATCATTCGCGATTTTCTCGGTCAAGTTAAATCAGATAAATCCAGCTTTTTAAATGTGTAATAGCGGGGGGAAGTATGGTGAATTTTAATATCATTCGAGCGGCTAGAGCGGTATTGAACGTGACAAATCTAGAAGAATCAAGACGTTTCTATGTTCATGCACTTGGATTTATTGAGACGGAAAGTGATGACAAACATATTTACTTGCGTGGTCTTGAAGAACATACCCACCATAGCCTAGTGCTGAAAAAAAGTGACCGACCTAGTGTAGAAGCAATAAGCTATAAAGTTTTTGCAGAAGCAGATTTGGATACATTATCCGCGTTTTTTACAGAAAAAGGGTATCGGATTAAGTGGATGGAATCTGGTTCGCAAAAGGCGATGGGGCGGACGTTAAGGGTGCAGGATGTTTCCGGACTCCCTCTTGAGTTTTTTGCAACGATGGATCCCGTAGATCGTTTGTTGCAGCGCTATGATTTGTATAAAGGGGCAAAAGTTCAGCGTATCGATCATTTTAACTGTGCTGTAACCGATGTCGAGAAAGCATACAATTTTTACATTAATGAACTCGGATTTGCTTGTTCCGAGTACACAACTGCCGATGATGAAAAAATATGGGCCGCTTGGCTTCATCGTAAACCGACAGTACATGATGTAGCATTTATGAATGGGGTAGGACCGCGACTTCACCATGTCGGTTTCTGGCTAAGTGATCCGATGAGTGTGATTCATACTTGTGATGTGTTGGCATCATTAGGTTATGGCTCAAGCATCGAGCGAGGACCTGGACGACATGGCTTATCAAACGCCTTCTTCCTTTATTTACGAGATCCAGACGGACACAGAATCGAGTTGTATAACGGAGATTACTTAACAAGTGATCCAGACTTTAAACCGGTAAAATGGGATCTAGACGATCCAATGCGCCAAACCTTTTGGGGCCATGCAGCACCAGATTGCTGGTTTAACGAAGCATCAACCGTTTTAGATATCCATACGGGGCAGGCCGTCGAGACAGGCGACCCGAAATTAGAAAAGAAAAAGCCGACGATTATTATTTAGATAGACTAATTTTGATAGAAAGGAGGGAGTGGAGTTGGAAACAAAAATTAAGTTTAAACTTCAAGGGAAATCAATACTAGAAGAAGCGAGCATCGATAAAAAAGGTAATCAAATCCTCTTTCAAGGTGCTAATTATAAGATGAATCAACTACCATGGGACGTCCCTATTTCCGGAACGATCTGTGGAACATTATTAAATTACAAAGGTGCACTTGAGGCAATGGGGGATAAATTGAATCAGGCACCCTATCAATCACCACCGAAAGCTCCGATTTTATATATTAAACCAGTAAATACGATGATTAGCTGTGACACTCCTATCCCAATTCCATCAGACATACAAGAATTGGAAGTAGGGGCAGCCTTAGGAATAGTGATAAGTCGACCTGCTACAAAGGTAAAAGAGAATCAAGCATTTAATTATATAGCTGGCTATACAATTGTAAACGACATTAGTATCCCGCATAAAAGTGTGTATCGACCGGCAATTAGCGAAAAAGCTCGAGATGGGTTTTGTCCAATCGGTCCTTGGATTGTAGAAAAAAGTGCACATATTAATCCCGACAATCTAACAATAAAAGTTTTTGTTAACGAAGTGCTGCGTCAAGAAAATACAACAGCCAATTTGATTCGCCCTGTATCGAAACTTTTACAAGATATTACGGAGTTTATGACGCTAAATCCCGGGGACACCGTATTAGTAGGAATTCCCGAAAATCCACCTAAAGTGAAAGCTGGAGATCGAATTAGAATAGAAATTGAACAGATCGGAAATTTGGAGAATACCGTAGTTCATGAGAAGAATGCAGCATTGGGGGTATCAATTTGAAAAGAGCCCGCATTGTCTATAAGGGAGCCGTTCATTGCGTTGTTGAACACGAGGGGAAAATTAAGCTACCAGATGGGCAGATCGTTTCAGAACATGAAGTTGAATGGCTGCCGCCAGTTACACCGAAAACGATTTTTGCCCTCGGCTTAAATTATGCAGACCATGCAACAGAACTAGATTTTAAGGCACCGAGTGAGCCGTTAGTATTTTTAAAGGGGATGAATACGCTACTTGGTCATCGAGGCCAGACGAAGCGTCCTTCAGATGCCACTTTTATGCATTATGAATGTGAGTTAGTAGTTGTCATTGGGAAAAAGGCACGACATGTAAAAAAAGACGAAGCCTATGAATATATTGAAGGATATACAATTGCTAATGATTATGCGATCCGCGATTATTTAGAAAACTATTATCGCCCCAATTTACGGGTTAAAAATCGTGATACGTGCACACCGATCGGACCGTGGGTCGTTGATGCAGCAGATATCGAAAATCCAATGAATCTCACACTGCGAACCTATGTAAACGGCCAACTAACACAAGAGGGATCAACGAAAGATATGGTCTTTGACATTCCATTTCTAATTGAATATTTAAGTAGCTTTATGACGTTAAATGCAGGAGATATTATTTTAACGGGAACTCCTAAAGGCGCGGTTGATACAAAAGTAGGGGATGAAGTCATCACGGAGATTGAAGGAATTGGGCGATTAGTTAATGCGATTGTAAGCGATGTGGGGGGAGAATAATGCCACATTTTATCATAGAATATACTGATAATATTAAAGAAGAGGCAAGAATACAAGAATTATTAAAAAAAATAAATGACGTACTCATTTCAAAAAATATATTCCCTGTTGGTGGGATTCGTTCAAGGGCGATTGAACTCCATAACTACTGTATTGCAGATGACAGTCATGATGATGCGTTTGTCCATGCAAGCTTGAAAATCGGTGCCGGACGGTCGGAAAAGGTAAAGCAAGCAACGTGTAACGAGATATTCAATGTTATGAAGGATCACTTTGCCCATTTATATCAACATCGTTATCTTGCATTATCACTTGAATTAAATGAATTTAGCGAGGCAGGAACTTATAAATTAAATAATATTCATACCAGATATAAGAAAGCAAATGCCTCCGATAACAAATAAAAGAAAATAACATTACATTTCTGTCCAGCTCCAGCGCCCTATCGACTAGAGGACTTCAGAAACAAGTCAAGGTCCCGTAAGTCCTCTAAGTCGATGAACAAGGCGCCCCGCGCATTTCTAATTAGGAGGGATTAAATGGATGATCGATTATTTCGAACGGTAATGGGGAAATTTGCTACAGGCGTTACGGTCATTACAACTTTAACGAATGATAAAGTCCATGGAATGACCGCTAATGCATTTATGTCAGTCTCACTTAACCCGAAATTAATTTTAATTTCTATTGGCAATCATGCAAATATGAAAAAATATATCGAAGAATCCGGTAAGTTCACCGTAAATATTTTGTCAAAGGAACAACAAGAAGAATCCCAATATTTCGCAGGTCAGCTGAATGAAAAAAGAGAAATACAGTTTCAATGGATAGCAGGGGTACCGATTCTTCCTCGTTCCATTGCAAATATTGTTTGTGATGTTTATGAATCTCATTTAGCAGGGGATCATACTCTATTTATCGGTGAGGTAAAGGACATTCATACTGAAGATGGCGACCCGTTAACCTTCTATAGAGGAAAATATGATTGTATAACTTCGTAATTTTTAAGACCCTTAGAGTGATTTCTCAAGGGTTTTTTTACGAGAAAAAATTGTATTAATCTGAATCCTAAATGTCTTATAAACGTATTACCTTTAAAAGGGGAGTGGTGAAATGTCAAAAAATAATAGAAAAATAAAATCCATATTATTTTTAAGTCTAATGATTATGATGTCAGCGTTTTTTATAGTTGCTTGCTCTAAGGCTGAAGCAGAAAACACAACAGCCGATACCGATACAAATAAAGAAGTAATTAATAAAGTACTTGAGCACCAATTTTCTGGTCCAGATGAGAAGTTTATCGACCTAATGTGGAATCCTAAATATAAAACTGTTGTCAATAACAAAGAGGAAAACAAGGAATTTGATAAATATGTAGCGGAGATATACGGACCATACTTTACAGAATCTGAGCTTGACTCCTTTATTGCTGCATTCGGTACTCAATACCCAACATATGCTCACGAAAATGGATATAAGTTAAATCTTAAGGGGGTCACGATTGAGCGAAGTGAGAAAAATAGCTATAGCTTCATAGCAAATGTCGGTTACCGGAAAAATGGAGATGAAGAAAAAGTTGCAAATGTAAAAGGAGTCATTATTTTTTCTACAAAAGAAAAAGGGAAAATTGGGAGATTCGAATACAGAGACGACAGTCTGCTGGATAAATTTAGGGAATAAGCAAATAAAAAAGATGATATCTTTTCCTTACGTTAAAAATAAATTAATATAGTAATTGTTGGATAAAGTTCCGTTTGTTCCTACTAGAAAATATATATGAAGTTATAAATTTCAAGGGTTTTATAAACATTGTTCTAAATAAAAACCCAATTTAGAAAGTTTATAATTTTGTTTTTTCTAAATATTTTATTGACGATTTAATTATTCTTAAATTATGATAATTATACTGAAATAATATTTAACCTACTAGGGGGAACAAGAATGGATGCAACAATGAACAAGCAACTGGAATCCAAACAATCAAAAAAGCACCCGCCTGGATTATACTTGTTATTTATGACAGAAATGTGGGAGCGTTTTAGTTATTATGGTATGAGAGCGATCCTAGTACTCTATTTAACTAAATCATTGGTTAATGGCGGATTAGGAATGAACGAAAGTACTGCACTTATGTTATATGGTTTCTTCACAGGAGCAGTTTACTTTACGCCATTAATTGGTGGCTGGTTGTCTGATAGATTTTTGGGACAAAGACTTGCTGTTACAATTGGTGGTATTATCATGGCGATTGGTAATATCGTTCTTTTTGCACATCAAAGTTATGCAGCTGTTTATACTGGACTAATCTTATTAATCATCGGTAACGGATTTTTTAAACCGAATATTTCTACGATTGTTGGTGAACTGTATGACCCGAAAGATAAGCGTCGTGATGCGGCATTTACGATTTTCTATATGGGAATCAACGTCGGCGCATTTTTCTCTCCGTTAATTATCGGGTTAATTACAGATAAATGGTTTGCTGTTCATGCACATGGTGCCATTGAATATGGTTATAAGTATGGTTTCCTTGCTTCAGCGATTGGGATGATTATTGGACAAATCCTATTTAACACATTAGGTAATCGTTTCTTAGGTGATATCGGTAAAAAACCGGTTGGGAAACCACAAGTTTCTACTAGTGGTGCCGTTGAAAAACAAAAGTTAACTAAAGTTGAAAAAAATAGAATGAAAGTCATCTTTATTTTAACAGTTCTTGTTATCTTTTTCTGGGCGGGATTCGAACAAGCTGGTGGAGCTTTAAGTATTTATACCGATAAGTTCGTTGATCGTACGATTTTCGGTTGGGAAATACCAACTTCTTGGTTCCAATCAGTTAACCCATTATTTATTGTATTATTAGCGCCACTTGTTTCATTGCTATGGGTAAAACTTTCAAATAGTAAACGCGGAGATATTCCTGTTCCGACGAAAATGGCCTTTGGGATGATGCTATTAGGAATTGGATATATCGTATTACTTTTTGCTATTATGCAAACAGGTAGTAATGAACACCATATTACGACAAAAGCAAATATTTTATTCATTGTATTTACGTATCTGTTCCATACAGTCGGTGAATTGTTCTTATCACCAGTAGGATTGTCATTTGTAAGTAAGTATGCACCAATTAAGTATGCATCTTTATTAATGGCTGTTTGGATGGCAAGCTCTTTCGTAGCTAATATTATTGCCGGACAACTAGGTTCCTTCACTGGAAAATTAGGATATTTTGAAGTCTTTTCTGTTATCGGAGTAGTAGTCATCGTTCTAGGACTTATCCTACTATCAATTTCCAGAAAACTTGTGAAAATGTTAGGCGATGATTCAACAAAAGAAAAAGTAGAAGATGAGAAAAATGAAGAAATCAATGACAGTGTATTAAGTACAAATTAATCATTGGTTGAATAAAGAAACAAAACGAGTATGAAATCACAAAGGTTTCATACTCATTTTGTTATTGATAGGTAACTGTTCTGCTCTATTAGGTTTTTGAAATATTTGGTTTTCCTTATTTAGTTTGTGCATCATGAAACAAAATTTGTGCCGCATGAACGATGATTAGTGGATCATACAAAATCATTTGTGGATCATAAACAACTTATCAAACATCAGAATTTCAGTTGTAAATCATATAAAGGGCATCCTTATTTTTTAACTCCAATAAAGCTGAATTTTCAGAAATAGATATTGACAATGTAATAGAGGCGCGTTATTCTGAAATTAATATGACGTAATTATGTATCTACGAAAAAATAACGTCATATAATTATTAGAAATGTAATCGTAAGGGGGGCAATTATGATTGAATCTGCAGATCGATCATTGATTCAACATCAGCAGCTTCATGATTTGAAAAATACGATTCATCGAGTCTATCAGAACGTTCCATTTTATCAACAACAATTTCTCAAATTACAACTTACTCCTCATGATATTCAGCAATTGGATGATATACGAAAGCTCCCATTTACAACGAAAAAAGATCTTCGAGATCATTATCCATTTGGTCTTTTTGCATCAAAGCAAAATGAATTAGTTAGGATTCACGCCTCTTCAGGAACAAGTGGCAAACCGACGGTAGTTGGTTACACAAAAAAAGATATCGAAAATTGGTCATCTATAGTAGCAAGAGCAATCTCAATTGCAGGCGGAAATACTGGTGATATTTTGCAAAATGCATATGGCTATGGATTATTTACAGGCGGCCTCGGTCTTCATTATGGAGGAGAAAAATTAGGTGTAACCGTTATACCGATATCCGGCGGCAACACGGAAAGACAAATTAATATTATTCAAGATTTTAAGCCGACCATTCTTTGTTCTACACCTTCTTATGCATTAAATATTGGCGAAAAAATGATAGAGCTTGGCCTTAATCCTCGGGATACATCATTAAGGATTGGCATTTTCGGAGCTGAACCATGGTCCGATGAAATGCGGAACAAGCTAGAAGATTTATTTGATATTAAAGCATGTGACATATATGGACTAAGCGAAGTCATTGGACCGGGTGTAGCGATAGAATGTTATGAAGGACAGAACGGACTACATATCGCAGAAGATCATTTTTTAGTTGAAGTAATCGATCCACAAACATTGCAGCCTGTTTCCAATGGGGAAGAAGGAGAATTGGTTTTTACAAGCTTAAAAAAGGAAGCGTTTCCAATTATCCGATACAGATCAGGAGACATCGCATCGATCACCACTGAAAAATGCATTTGTGGTCGAACAACAGCGAGAATGTCCCGCATCAAAGGACGAATTGATGACATGATCATAATACGAGGAATCAATGTGTTTCCTTCGGATATCGAACATCATCTCATTCAAATGAAAGATATCGCACCACATTATCAAGTACATCTTCTTAGAAAATCCTCACTAGACGAAATTGAACTTCACGTAGAAATAACCGAAGAACTTTTTCAACAAACATCACAGAATCTACAACACCCAAAAATAAAAACACTGCAAAAAGAAATTTACGAAAAAATGAAATCAAACTGTTTAATCTCAATGAAAATCACAATACACCCACCAAAAGCATTTCCAAGATCGGAGGGGAAGGCAGTCAGAATTATTGATCAAAGATACAACAAAGCTAAACAATAGCAAGATTTAAGCACAAAACAGCCAAGGAAATAATCTTTTAGAATTTAGCTTTTTTCCAGAACGCAGAGTGGATTGGAGCGGAAGGAGTTTGACTCCTGCGGGATATAGAGGAAAAGTCGAGACCCCACAGACGCGAAGCGTCGAGGAGGCTCGACTTCCTCCCCGCGGAAAGCAAACTCCTGCAGCGGAAAGGAACGGTCTATGTTATACCGGAACACAACGAACACCCTTACGAAAGGAGATAATTATGAACTTCGTTGATACCCATCAATTAACAGAAGAAGAGAAACATCAGCAATTTATGGAAAGAATCAATAACGGCGAGAAAATCGAAGCCAATGACTGGATGCCAGATGATTACCGCATGGTCCTAATTAAATTAATTTCCATGCATGGAATTAGCGAAATCATGGGTGCTTTACCCGAAAAAGAATGGGTCCCTAAAGCACCATCATTACGCAAAAAACTCGGCATTATGGCAAAAGTACAAGATGAAATGGGGCACGGGCAACTTCTCCTACGCGTCGTTGAAGACTTACTTGAGCCACTTGGTAAAACACGGGAAGATATCATGGATGATTTATTTACAGGAAAATTAAAGTTTCACAATGTTTTCCATATGGAAGCCCCAACATGGGCGGATGCTGGAATGATTGCCTGGCTTGTCGACGGTGCTGCGATCATGACACAAACGAATATGTTACAAGCTTCTTACGGCCCTTATGCACGCGCACTCCAAAGAATTTGTGCAGAAGAAGTTTTCCATGCACAACACGGTGAATCAATTATTATGGCACTAGCGGAAGGAACCGATATGCAGCGACAAATGCTGCAAGATTCCTTAAATCGCTGGTGGGATTCTCTTTTAATGTTCTTCGGACCAGCAACTGCACAAACAACCGGTTCATCAAAACAAGACTTAACGATTAAATACAAAATAAGAACGAAAACAAATGAACAATTACGCCAAGACTTTTTTACAAAATATGTACCAAGAGTACTTGCATTGGGTTTGAAGCTTCCAGACGAAACGATGCATTTTGATCAAGAGGCGGGAGAATGGATATACCGACAGCCTGATTGGAATGAATTTAAAAAAATTATTTCAAATAACGGTCCTAAATCGAAGTCAAGACTTCAGCTGCGTATAACAGCCTATGAAAATAACCGCTGGGTACGTGAAGCATTAGGATAAAGTAACTGGATCCAAAAGGAGTGGTCGTATTGGAAAAACAATCTAATTCCAATAATTTTTATGAAGTCTATGAGGTTTTCAGCCGACGAACGTTCAAATCTGATATGCAGCATCAATTTAGTTTACTCGCACCAAATCAGGAAATGGCATTTGTCATGGCTCAGGAAAATTTTATGAGGCGGGAACCTGTCGTCGATATTTGGGTAGTGAAACGTTCCGATATCCGGAAATTACAGCCTGAAGAAAGGGCGTCTATTTCACGCTTAGATAATAAAGATTACCGCCTAACAAAAGGATACGGCTATTTGAAAAAGAAATGGCGCCAATATGAGCAACAAGTGTTAGATGAAAAGGAAATCATGTCATGGGGAGGGGTGCAGCGTGGAACAACAGATCGCAAATAAAGAATATAAAGAAGTGCTAATCGAATTATTGTATCAATTAGCAGATGATGATTTCATCCTAGCCTATCGTGGTTCAGAATGGCTCGGTTTAGCTCCCCATATTGAAGAAGATATTGCCTATGCATCGATAAATCAGGCTACGATGGGGCACGCCGTCATGTATTATGAACTACTGGAATCCCTCGATGAAGGGACTGCTGATGAACTAGCCCATGAACGTAAAGCCGATACTCGGAAAAATGCTATTTTACTAGAAATGGCCAATGGTACAGGAACCTATTTAAATCAACCAAAATATGATTGGGCCTTCACCGTTGTCCGCCATTATTTCTATGATATTTATAAAAAATTAAAACTTGAATCGTTAAAACATTCATCCTTTGAACCGTTAGCACATGCTGCGATGAAAATGAAAATGGAACAATATTATCATATTATGCATTGGAAAGTTTGGTTTAATCAGTTGTGTTTAAGTAATGGGGAAGGAAAAACGAGAATGCGAGCGGCAATTCAAAAAGTATGGGATGAATTTGCGGGAGTACTATCCTACGGTCCAAATGGCAAATTAATGTCTGATTACGGATTGATTGAAGCAGAGCATATATTTAAAAAGCGATGGGAAACAGAAATGAAGAAGGTTTTTGAAGATATTTCGATGCCATATCCCGGTGAACCACAAATGAAAAAAGGAAATGGAAGGGAAGGGTTCCATACCGAAGACCTGCAAGATGCATTAACAACACTAAGTGAAGTGTACGCCTTGGATCCGCAAGCAACTTGGTAAAAAGAAGGGTGGATATCTTGACATTAAAAAATGAATTACTTATACAAGTGGAAAAGTGCTTAGAAAATGTGAAAGATCCGGAAATCCCATCAGTAAGTGTTGTTGACCTAGGAATGATTGAAGAAATAAAAATTTTGGAATCAAATAAGGTTCATATTAAGGCACTCCCAACGTTTTTAGGATGTCCAGCATTGGAGATTATTCAAAAAAATATAACCGAAGCCGTTTTACAAATAAGAGAAGTAACCGCAGTTGAAGTGGAATTTATTTATCACCCGCCATGGACATCCGATCGGATATCAGAAGATGGAAAAGAAAGGCTAAAGCAATTTGGAATTGCACCACCACCAGTGTTTAACGAGGAAATACAGGAGTGGAAAGTCGAATGTCCATATTGCGGTTCCTACTATACGACAATGGAAAATTTATTCGGACCAACCGCTTGCCGCAGTATCCTTTACTGCAAAGCATGCAAAAACCCATTTGAAGCAATGAAACCAATATCTAATCTAATATAAATTCTAATAAAAGAATTATTTAAAAAAAGAAGATGAGAGGAGAAACGACATGTACAAAATGATCGCATTATTTAAAAAACCAGAGGATCCTGCAAGTTTTGATGAATATTATTTTAATACCCATATGCCTATAACGAATCAAATTCCGGGCCTAGAGAAGGTAGAAATTACAAAAATGTCGGGTTCAAGTCCATATTACCTCATGTGTGTCATGTACTATGCAAGCAAAGAAGCATTTAAAGAAGCATCTAAAACTCCTGAATCCAAGGCTTCCGGAAAAGATGTAATGGAATTTGCCGGTGATTTAGTTACATTCATGTTTGGTGAAGATGTGAATGGATAATTTGAAATTTATTCAGGTAGAAACGGATGAGAATATCGGGATCATCCAGCTCAATCGACCGGAAGTGTTAAATGCACTCAATCGAAAAATGGTGAATGAAATTGTTCGAACGATCGAGGATATGGATAGAGATGAAAAAGTTAAAGTGATCGTTCTATGCGGAAATGGCAAGGCATTTGCAGCTGGAGCAGACATAAATGAAATGGCACAGGATTCGGCAATTGATCTGGAATTATTAAACCAGTTTGCTGATTGGGACCTGCTTTTACAAGTGAAAAAACCAATGATCGGTGCTGTTCACGGATTTGCATTAGGTGGGGGCTTTGAACTTGCACTCGCTTGTGATCTCCTTTTTGCAGCAGAAGATGCTAAATTCGGATTTCCTGAAATTAATTTAGCTGTCATGCCAGGTGCAGGTGGGACACAAAGATTAACGAAGCTTATGGGGAAAACAAAAGCATTGGAATGGCTTTGGTCAGGTGAGATGATGACAGCTTCTGAAGCTGAACAACATGGAATCATTAATAAACGACTTCCAAAAGAACTTGTTATTGAAGAAACAATTAATTACGCAAAAAAATTAGCGGAAAAACCAGCGCTCTCTGTTCGATTCATTAAGGAGGCCGTGTATAAGGCAGTCGACGATTCTTTGCTCGAAGGAATGCAATATGAACGGAAAAACTTCTCACTATTATTTTCAACAGAAGATCAAAAAGAAGGCATGAAAGCATTTATGGAAAAAAGAAAGCCACAATTCAAAGGACGGTAGGGGTGAGGATATGTATGAAACCATTTTATATGAAGTAAAAAATCAAGTTGCGTGGATCACATTGAATCGACCGGATAAATTAAATGCATTTAATGAACAAATGAAAGTCGAAGTAAGAAACGCATTAAAAGATGCAGCAAAAGATCATGATATACGGAGCATCGTTATTACAGGTGCAGGTCGTGCCTTTTGTTCAGGTCAAGATCTTCAATCAGTGAAGGAAGATACCGATTATGGTGAACTTTTACGAAAATACTATAATCCGATGATTAGAGAAATGGCGTCGATTGAAAAGCCAATCATTGCAGCCATTAACGGAACAGCAGCAGGGGCAGGATTGAGCTTAGCACTTGCATGCGATTTTCGCTTGGCAACAGCTAATGCAAGCTTTATCGAAGCATTTATCCATGTTGGTTTAGTACCGGATTCCGGAAATATGTATTATCTACCTAGAATTGTGGGTCATGCCAAAGCATTAGAACTAGCAATATTAGGTGAAAAAATTTCAGCAGAAGAGGCAAAAAATATTGGCTTAATTACAAAAGTTGTTCCTCTTGAAGAATGGGAAACTACAATTACTCATTTTGCAGAAAAATTAGCGAAAATGCCTACAAAAGCGATTGGTTTAATAAAACGTTATATGAATCAAAGCTGGGATTCAAATTTGCAAGAAGTATTGGATAAAGAGGCATATGCCCAAAGAATCGTAGGTCAATCCTCTGACCATAAAGAAGGAATCAATGCTTTCCTAAATAAAAGAAAATCTAATTTCGAAGGTAAGTAGAGTGTTGTTTTCAGTAGGGAGTGTGACTAAATGAATAATGTTGTCATTATTGATGCGGTACGAACGCCAATCGGCAGATATAAAGGAGCCTTAAAAAATGTTCGTCCGGATGATTTAGGGGCTGCTGTTATTAGAGCACTATTAGAAAGAAATCCTAAACTCCCGGTAAACGAGATTGAAGAAGTTGTATTTGGTTGTGCAAATCAAGCCGGTGAAGACAATCGAAATGTTGCTCGAATGTCTGCATTACTAGCAGGATTGCCAGTAGAGACGGCCGCCACAACGATTAATCGTTTGTGTGGATCTGGCTTAGATGCAGTCAATTATGCAGCAAGGGCAATTTCCGTAGGGGATGGTGATATTTTTATTGCCGGTGGAACAGAAAGCATGTCGAGAGCACCTTTTGTCATGGCGAAGCCGGAGTCTGAATTTCCAAGAGGCAATATGGAGATGTTTGATACAACGATCGGTTGGCGTTTTGTAAATGACAAATTGAAGCAAATCTATGGGACAGATTCGATGCCGGAAACAGCAGAGAATGTAGCGAAAAAATATAACATTACGCGGGAGGAACAGGATCAATTTGCCTTATTCAGTCAATTAAAGGCAAAACAAGCACTCGAACGCCAGCTATTTTCTGATGAGATGATCTCCATTCCTACAGTCGATCGCAAAGGAAAGATCACAGAAGTCACGTTGGATGAGCATCCACGGCCAAATTCAAGCTATGAAGCGCTACAAAAATTAAAACCATTATTTGCCGATGGAACTGTTACAGCCGGAAATTCATCTGGAGTAAATGATGGGGCCTCTGCATTACTATTAATGAGTGAAACGAAAGCAAAGAAATTAGGGCTAACTCCGCTCGTTAAATATAAAGCAACAGCAGTAGCCGGGCTTGAACCTGCTGTAATGGGTCTTGGACCTATTTATGCGACTAGAAAATTGTTGTCTCGGGTTAATATGACGATAAAAGACATCGATCTAATAGAATTAAATGAAGCCTTTGCCTCACAATCTATTGAATGCATCAAACAGCTTGAAGTAAATCCGGAAGTGGTTAATGTGAATGGAGGGGCAATTGCTTTAGGGCATCCATTAGGTGCGAGTGGAGCAAGAATTTTAACGACTTTAATATACGAGATGAAAAGAAGAAATACGGAAGTTGGTCTTGCTACGATGTGCATAGGGGTGGGCCAAGGAATTGCAACCATCGTGGAGAATGTATAAACAAAAGGAGTACTCCAATCAACAATGATTCGTCTCTTCCAAGAAAAGGTAGGTATAAGCAGAAATGAATACAAGATCCATGATTTTTACAATTTACGGAGATTACATCCGACATTATGGTAGTGAAATTTGGATTGGCAGTTTAATAAAGTTATTGAAAGAGTTTGGCCATAATGAACAAGCGGTTCGAGCTGCCATTTCTCGAATGAATAAGCAAGGATGGGTGGAAGCAAGAAAAGAAAGCAATCGAAGCTATTATTACTTAACCCCACGTGGAATCGATCGAATGGAGGAGGCTGCGACCCGGATCTTTAAATTAAAGCAGGAGAAATGGGACGGGAAATGGACAATGCTAACGTATTCGATTCCTGAGGAGAAACGGGCAATTCGGGATGAACTAAGGAAAGAATTAGTTTGGAGTGGCTTCGGAAGCATTGCGAATAGTTGTTGGATATCCCCTAATCGATTAATGAAACAAGTCAAAACGCTTGTAGAAAAATATGAGATTAGCAATTATGTACATATTTTTCTAACAGAATATCAAGGTCCCCATGAAAATATACGCTTAGTTCAAGATTGTTGGGATATTCCCGCAATCAATTCAAAGTACAAAAAGTTTATAGATATTTATCAAAAAAAATACGATCTAGCAAAAACAGGAATTCAAACTGGAAATATGACACCTGCAGATTGTTTTGTTGAGCGAACAAAACTTGTTCATGAATACCGGAAATTTCTATTTATTGATCCCGGATTACCGGAAGAGCTCCTACCTGAAATATGGTTTGGAAACCAAGCGGCACAACTTTTTTCAGATTACTACAAGGAACTTGTCGTACCTGCGGGTGAGTTTTTTGAATCGGTTTTTAGTGAAGGAAACCATCTGTATAAAAAGAATAAAAAATATGATATATTTCAGCATCCTTTACTAAACGAGGAATAGACAATGGAGGAAAAGCATGAATCATTTAACACAATTACTCGGCATAGAGCTTCCAATCATTCAAGGTGGGATGGGGAATATTAGCAATGCTAAATTATCCGCTGCAGTCTCTAATGCTGGTGGTTTAGGTACGATGGGGGTCGGAACGATGACTCCGGAAAAAGTAGAAAAGATGATTCTAGAAATAGTAGAGCTAACGAATAAACCTTTTGCGATCAATTTACCGATAAATGTGAATCCGCATATTAAAGAAATGGTTTCATTAATCATTAAACATAAAGTGCCAATTGTATCGTTATCAGCCGGAAATCCAGCACCATTGATTCCTATTTTTTATGATCACGATATAAAGGTAATGGTGGTCACAGGATCTGTAAAGCATGCAAAAAAAGCAGAAATGGCCGGGGCAGATATAATCGTTGCGGAAGGATTTGAAGCGGCAGGAATAAATTCTCCTTTTGAATCGACGACAATGACGCTCATTCCACAAATCGTGGATGCAGTAAAAATTCCCGTTGTTGCTGCAGGCGGAATTGCCGATGGGAGAGGATTGCTCGCCGCAATGGCTTTAGGTGCACAAGGAGTTCAAATGGGAACTAGATTTGTTGCGACAAAGGATGCACCTTTCTCACAAAATTATAAAAAGAAGATTTTGAATGCAAACGATCACCAAACAATCATTCTTGGTCGTTCGAAAGGCCAAGTTCGTAGAGTGTTAGATGGTGAGTATTCTTCAGCTCTCTTGAAAAACGAAGAAAATTATTCGCTTCCCGAATACATCGATGCTACAAGCGAGAAACATCATTTAATTGGTGCGATTGAAGGAAACGAGAAAGATGGATTTATGAATAGTGGACAAATTGCAGGGATGATTCACGATGAACCTACTGTTTGTCAGCTCTTTGAGCAGATGATGAGTGATTGTCGAAAAACGTTGAAAAACATTGAAAGTCGACTAAATATATAAGCAGGACATTTTCCTTATATGAAGAAATTATCAAAAGAGTATTGATTAAAATTAATGGGGGGAAATGGGATGAGAATAAGTTGGAAAAAAAGCGCAATCGTTTTGTTCAGTGCAATAATGCTGGCCTCGTGTGGATCTCAAAGTGAGAAGAAACCAGCAGGCGGGGAGGCAAGCAGTGGTGATTCAAAACCGGAAGAGAAAACATACAAAATTGGTGTCACTCAAATTGTTGAGCATCCTTCTCTAAATGCTGCATTCGATGGCTTTAAAAAAGCGATTGACGAATCAGGTTTGAAAGTGGAGTACGATAAACAAAATGCTCAAAATGACAATAGTGCAAACACAACCATTGCTAATAATTTAGTCAGTTCAAAAGTAGACCTCATCTTCGCAAACTCAACACCTAGTGCGCAAGCAGTTGCAAGTGCCACCAAAGACATTCCGATTATTTTTACTTCAGTGACAGATCCAGTCGGTGCCGAACTCGTTTCTTCAATGGAACAGCCCGGTGCAAATGTAACAGGAACAATTGATACCCATCCAGACGCTATTCCAAACACTTTAAAATTCATGAAGGAACAATTGAATATGAAAAAAGTAGGCATGGTTTTCAACTCGGGCGAACAAAATTCACGTGCCCAAGTAGATAATGTTAAAAAACTAGCAAAACACATTGGTTTAACTATTGTCGAAGCTTCTGCATCAACTTCAGCAGAGGTTAAACAAGCAACTGAATCACTTGTCGGAAAAGTTGATGGTTTATACATTATTTCTGATAACACAGTTGTTTCCGCGTTAGAATCAGTCGTATCAGTTGCCAACGATAATAAATTGCCGATGATGGCAGCAGAATTCGATTCTGTAGGAAGAGGTGCACTCGGTGCGTACGGATTCGAATACTCCGATATTGGATATGAAGCAGGGAAAATGGCCGTTCAAATTTTAAAAGGTGAAAAGAAACCTGCCGATTTACCGGTGCAACTACCACAAAATTTAAAATTAGTCATCAATAAGAAAACAGCGGAAACGATTGGCCTAGAAGTTAAGGAGGATTGGAAAGCAGAATTTAGTGAGTAATAGGAGATGATTCAATGTTTGCGACTATTTTTGGCTCTGTAGAGCAAGGAATCATCTATGCAATCATGGCACTTGGAGTATTTCTTTCATTCCGAGTGCTTGATTTTCCAGACCTTACAGTAGATGGAAGTTTCGTTACTGGAAGTTCGGTTGCTGCAACGATGATTGTTTTAGGCTATAATCCAATCTTGGCAACACTTGCGGCAATTGTTGCTGGTTTTATAGCTGGCTGTATTACTGGCGTTTTACATACGAAAGGGAAAATCAATCCACTACTATCTGGAATTTTAATGATGATTGCCCTCTACTCCATTAACTTACGTATTATGGGAACATCGTCTGATACATCTGTAGGTAGACCGAATATCCCGCTATTAAATTCAGAAACGTTATTAACGAAGTTTACTCATTTTTGGCAGCCTTTAGGAATTGATCAATGGTTGAATAAAATCATTGGATTCACAGGTGTTCAATACTTACCTTCTACATGGGGAATTGTCATTTTCATGTTCATCATTACATTAATCATCAAATGGATTACTGATCGATTTTTACAAACTGAAGTTGGTCTTGCCTTACGTGCTACAGGTGATAATCAAAAAATGATTCGCAGCCTTTCAGCGAATACGGATTCATTAATTATTTTAGGATTAGGAATTTCAAATGCGTTGGTTGCGCTATCTGGTGCATTAATTGCGCAATACGCAAAGTTTTCGGATATTAATTTAGGAATTGGGATGATTATTGTCGGTCTTGCCTCAGTTATTATCGGTGAAGCTATATTCGGTACAAAAACGATTGTTAGAACAACATTTGCGGTGATTGCAGGGGCCATTATTTACCGGGTGATTCTTGGTTTAGCACTTAGGATTAAATTTTTGGATACAGGTGATATGAAATTAATTACGGCAATTATCGTGACATTGGCATTAGTTTTTCCAAAAATACTTGAAAAGCAACGAGAAAAACGTCGTAAAGCAAAAAGGTATTCTGAATTAATTACGATAAAGAAAGGTGATGACATTGCTCCACCTCCAACAGATTAACAAGATTTTTAATGAGGGAACGTCAGATGAGAAAATTGCTTTGGATCAAATCAATTTAACATTAGAAAAAGGCGATTTTGTAACAGTAATTGGGAGCAATGGCGCCGGTAAATCTACATTGATGAATATGATTTCAGGCGTCCTGTCACCAGATGTTGGAAAGATACAAATTGAAAATAAAGATGTCACGAGATTGCCAGAGTTTAAACGTTCAAAATTTATCGGCAGAGTATTTCAAGATCCAATGGCCGGTACAGCACCATCGATGACGATTGAAGAAAATCTTGCAATGGCGTTTTCACGCAATAAATCCCGTGCATTAAGAAAAGGGGTGGATAAGAGTAGAAAAGAATTTTTTAAAGAATCGTTAAAAACACTACATTTAAATTTAGAAAACCGCTTAAATGCTAAAGTTGGTCTCCTTTCAGGTGGAGAGCGGCAGGCACTGTCATTGTTAATGGCTACTTTTACACAACCATCCATTTTATTATTAGATGAACATACAGCAGCACTTGACCCTTCACGTGCAAGACTAATTACCGATTTAACGAAGGAATTAGTGGAAAAAGATCAGTTAACGACGATTATGGTCACCCATAATATGCAGCAGGCACTTGATTTAGGAAATCGCCTAATTATGATGGATAAAGGACAAATCATTCTTGAAGTGAAGGAAGAGGAGAAGAAGAAACTAACTATTGATTTATTAATGAAAGAGTTTCAGAAAATCCGTGGTGAAACGATGTTGAGTGATAAAACACTTCTTTCCATAGACTAATCAAAGGGGAGGTGCTTTTGAATTGAAGGAAGGCATGGAAATCGGGCAAACGGCAACGATTGAATTCGAGGTAACACCGGATATGTTTGCTGGTTTTGAAGGGAAGGTAGTACATGAGGCATATTCTACTGTATCAATGGTTTATCATATGGAATGGGTTTCAAGGAAAATTATCCTTCCTTACTTAGAAGCACATGAAGAAGGAATGGGCGGGGCAGTCAGTATTAAACATATTGCCCCTACTACATCAAAAACGAGAGTAAAAGTAAAAGCGACGTTAATAGAATTAAAGAATAATATAGTCATCACAAGGACGGAAGCATGGAATGATCAAGGGTTAATTGGCCACGGAGAAGTAAAACAAGTCATTTTGCCAAAAGAAAAAATTACACAGATGATCAATAATTCAAAAAAAGTCTCAGAAGCGTAATATGAACTTCTAGAGAGGAGATTCGAGCATGGATTTTTTTCAAAAAATTTATAATCATGAACAAGTTGTTATTTGTAACGATCCCAGAACAGGATTGAAAGCAATTATTGCGATACATAATACTACACTTGGACCCGCAACAGGAGGCTGCCGCATGTATCCCTATCAAACATTTGAGCATGCGTTAAATGACGCACTTCGTCTTTCGAAAGGTATGACATATAAGTGTGTAGCTGCTGATGTAGATTTCGGTGGTGGCAAAACGGTCATTATCGGTGACCCTGTTAAAGATAAAACGCCGGAATTATTCAGGTCATTAGGTCAATACATTGATTCCTTAAATGGTCGTTATTACACAGGGACAGATATGGGGACAACACCAGAGGATTTTGTGCATGCGATGAAAGAAACAAACTGTATCGTCGGATTACCGGAGGAATATGGTGGGAGTGGCGATTCTTCCATACCAACAGCACAAGGCGTTATTTACGGAATAAGAGCTACAAATGAAACACTTTATGGTTCCAATGAAATTGGTGATAAAACCTATTCCATTCAAGGTTTAGGCAAGGTCGGCTTTAAAGTAGCAGAAACATTGCTTGCAGCCGGTGCCTCGCTTTATGTAACAGATATCAATTCAGAGGTAATTGATGCCCTTTTAAAACGTGCAAATGAGATCGGTAACAAAAATGTAAAAGTAGTGTCGGGAAATGATATTTATGCTGTAGAGGCAGATGCTTTTGTCCCATGTGCGCTTGGAGGAATTATTAACGACGAAACGATTGATTTACTAAAAGTTAAAGCCATTGTCGGATCAGCAAATAATCAGTTACTAGATGATCATCATGGAGATCTTCTTAAAAAGAAAAATATTTTGTATGCACCAGATTATATCGTTAATGCGGGTGGGCTTATTCAAGTATCAGATGAGCTTTACGGTCCAAATAAAAATAGAGTCATGAGAAAAACGAAAGCAATCTATAATTCTTTGCTAGAAATATACCGAAATGCCGAAAATAAAAATATTTCAACAGTTGAATCAGCAAATCAATTTTGCGAGGAAAAAATTGAAATAAGAAAAAACAGAAACAGTTTCTTTTCGCATCATAAACGGCCAAAATGGGAAATACGGCATTAAGTTTTTTAGAAATGAGACGACAAGGAGGACGAATAAATGGAGCAATTTCAAATGATTCGTTATCTTGATGGAAATGGTAATCTATTAAACTCCGAAATTTCGAAAGCGCTTTCACTAGATTTTATTAAAGAATTATATGAAAGATTGACCCTTGTTCGAGCATTTGATCGAAAAGCAATTAGCCTTCAAAGGCAAGGAAGATTAGGCACATATGCCCCATTTGAGGGGCAAGAAGCCGCACAGGTCGGCAGTGCCCTCGCCTTACAACCGAATGACTGGCTTTTCCCTACTTATCGTGATCATGCAGCAAGCATCACCTTTGGCCATTCATTAAAAACGATCCTTCTATACTGGAATGGTAGAGTAGAAGGATGTGTCCCGCCGGAAGGGAAAAAGATTTTCCCACCTGCTGTTCCCATTGCAACCCAACTTCTTCATGCAACAGGGGCTGCAATGGCTGAAAAAAGAAAAGGAACGAACAATGCTGCCATTGTATATTTTGGAGACGGGGCAACATCTGAAGGAGATTTCCATGAAGGATTGAATTTTGCCAGCGTTTTTAAAGCACCTGTTGTCTTTTTTAATCAAAATAATCAATATGCAATTTCGGTTCCGATTGAAAAGCAAATGAATTCTGAAACGATTGCGCAAAAATCAGTAGCTTACAGTATCCCTGGTGTACGTCTTGACGGAAATGATATTTTTGCCGTTTATTTTGAAACGAAAAAAGCATTGGACCGCGCAAGACGTGGGGAAGGACCAACACTAATTGAAGCGGTGACATGGAGATATGGAGCACATACGACAGCAGACGATCCAACAAAATATCGGGATCAAAATAGTAGTGAAAAAAGGCGGGAAAACGGGGACCCAATCATACGATTAGAAAGATACATGAAAAATGAAGGAATTTGGGATGAGACTTGGAAGGAAGAAATCGTTTCTAAAGCGGGAAAAATAATTGAAAAAGCAATAGAAGAAATGGAGAGTTTTCCCGAACCAAACGTGGATGATCTATTTGCTCATGTATTTGCTGAGCCAACCTGGACGATAAAGGACCAAAGGGACCAATATTATGAATTTTTGCGAGGTGTGAATCAATGAGTGTCATTGCAGCAAAAACGCAAAAGTTGTCATTAGTGCAAGCTGTAACAGATGGTCTTCGAACAGTAATGAAAGATCAAGAGGAAGTCCTTATATTAGGGGAGGATGTTGGCAAAAATGGTGGCGTTTTTCGCGCAACGGAGGGGCTGCAACAAGAATTCGGAGAAGATCGAGTAATCGATACACCATTAAGTGAAGCGGGGATTGTCGGTACCGCAATTGGCCTTGCCATTAACGGTTTTCTTCCAGTAGTAGAGATGCAGTTTTTAGGCTTTATTTATCCAGCATTTGAACAAATCATGAGCCATGCAACAAGAATCAGAATGAGAACGATGGGTCGTTTTCACGTACCAATGGTCATTCGTGCCCCATATGGTGCCGGAGTAAAGGCACCTGAAATACATTCCGACAGTGTAGAGGCAATATTTACACATATGCCAGGAATAAAGGTCGTTTGTCCATCCAATCCTTATGATGCAAAAGGATTATTAATAGCAAGTATAGAAGATCCTGATCCTGTTTTATTTTTAGAACCGATGCGTTCCTACCGTGCATTTAAAGATGAAGTCCCTACTGAAAGATACACAGTTGACATTGGGAAAGCAAATCGTTTAAAAGAAGGGGAAGATGTTACCGTTATTGCATGGGGAGCTATGATTCCGTTAGCCATGAAGGCGGCTGAAAAAGTAAAAGAACAAAATATCCATTGTGAAGTCATTGATTTACGAACATTATATCCGCTCGATCGCGAAACCATATCAGAATCTGTGCAAAATACAGGAAGAGCCGTAATTGTTCACGAGGCACATGCGACAAGTGGATTGGGAGCAGACATTCTCTCATTAATTCAAGACACTTCGTTTTTATATTTGAAGGCACCAATTCAACGTGTAACCGGATTTGATGTGCCTGTTCCATTTTATACTTTAGAAAAACATTATCTACCTGATGAAAATAGAATTATTGAAGGGATTAAAAAGGCAATTAACTTTTAAAAGTTTATAAGGAAAGTAGGTGACAGAATTGGTAGAGGTCAAACTTCATGATATCGGGGAAGGGATGACGGAAGGGGAAATCGTATCGTACTTCGTTAAAGTAGGAGACCCGGTACAAAGTGATCAACCTTTAGTGGAAGTCCAAACGGATAAAATGACGGCAGAGCTTCCTTCACCAACTACAGGAATAGTAAAAGAAATTCTCGTTAAAGAAGGGACACTTGTTCCAGTCGGTACAACAATATTAATTATCGAATCAGGCCAAACGAAACATGTTCAGCAAGAAGTTACTGTGTCTAGTAATAGAAACAAAGTAGAAAAAACAAATCGATTAATTTTAGCTGCACCATATACTAGAAAAATAGCTCGTGAGTTAGGAATTGATATCGAAAAGATTAACGGGACCGGACCTGCAGGCAGAATTACAGATGAGGATGTATATAACTATGGAAAAAAAGCTGTAGAACCGATAGCGGCTCCAATTAAAGAAGTAATAAAAAATGCAGTTGAGAGCGATGAAATACCATTTAAAGGGCGAAGAAAACAAATCGCTTCTCTTATGAGTAAATCCCTATTTACCATTCCACATGTTACCCATTTTGAAGAGGTGGATATGACCAACCTCCTCGATTGCAAACAACAATGTAAGGAAGATGGAATAAATATATCAGTTGCAGCTTTCTTTATAAAAGCCATTCAACTCACATTGATGAAGTATCCAATTTTTAATTCTGTATTAGACGAAGATCACGGGGTGATCAGGCTTAAGAAAGAGTATAACATTGGTGTCGCAGTTGATGCGGAGGATGGCTTGATTGTTCCTGTCATTCGAAATGTGGAACAAAAAACTGTGAAAACGATCCAGGATGAAATGAAAATTGCGATTGAAAAAGCACAAAACAACACACTAACAAAAGCCGATATTTCAAACGGAACATTTACAATTAGCAATGTCGGTCCATTAGGCGGAATCGGTGCAACACCGATAATTAATTATCCGCAAACAGCATTAATTTCCTTTCATAAAACAAAAAAGAAGCCAGTTGTCATAAATGATGAAATAGTTATTCGCAGCATGATGAATCTATCAATGTCCTTTGATCATCGTGTGGCAGACGGGGCAACCGCTGTTCGTTTTACAAATGAATTTGTTCAATTAATAGAGAATCCAACAAGAATGTTATTGGAGATGACGTAGGATGGTCGTAGGGGAAATTGCACAAGAAAAAGAAATAGTGGTCATTGGCGGTGGGCCAGGCGGGTACACTGCGGCGATTCGTGCTGCACAATTAGGGAAAGATGTTCTATTAATTGAACAGAAAAAACTTGGCGGAATTTGTTTGCATGAAGGATGCATCCCATCGAAAGCATTTGTACACACAGCCAAACAGGCGAATGCTTGGGAGCACCTTACCGAAATAGGCTATAAATTCGAAATGAAAAAATTTGATTTTGCAACATTCCTTGCCTATAAGGAAAAATTAATTTCCCAACTAAGAATGGGGATCGAATCGCTTTGTAAGGCGAATAAGATTGAAGTCATGTATGGAAGTGCGTCATTTATTTCAGCTAATAAAATTGGAATAGAAAATGGCCATCATTATGAAGTTGTTAATTTTGAACAGGCCATTATTGCTACGGGTACAAAAGCGGGAAGTCATAAAGTGAGTGCTAACTATCAGTTGAATTCCAGGGAGTTATTTCAAGTGGACACGATCCCGGAACAATTACTGTTAGTTGGTTCGGACTATATTATTTTAGAAGCAGCGTTTGCTTATAGTTTACTAGGGACGAAGGTTAGTATTATTTTAGAAGAAAATAATGATTTTTCATTTGATCAAGACATTCTTAAAGAACTAAAGAGACAATTGAAAAAAAGAAAAATATCATTATATCCTAATGCGAAATCTCTTCACTTTTCGGAAAATGAGTTTGGAGTAGACTGTACGTTTACAAATCATAAAGATGAAACAGTGATGATTCATTCGAATGCTATTTATATTGAAGAGGAGGCTAAAGGGAATACGAATGAACTCGGATTGGAAAGAATGGGTTTAGCGATCGATAATAACGGTTTTATTGTTTGTGACCGTATTGGGAAAACGAATATGGATCATATATTCGCAATTGGAGATGTGTCAGGGGGCCCATTTCTTGCTGCTAAAGCAATCAAACAAGGAAAAGCAGTCGCCGAAATCATTGCTGGAGGAAAAAGTGAAATCGATTTAACATGGATGCCTGAGGTTGTACACTCTGTACCTCCAATTGCATATGCAGGATTTTCCGAGGAACAGGCAAAGGCAGCTGGTTATCCAGTAAAAATAGGCCGTTATCAACTTTCCGGCAGCGGATTTGCCATGCTATCAGGAAATCGGGATGGATTGGCAAAAGTTGTCATTGATGAAGAAACGAATAGAATACTAGGTACGCACATCATTGGTGAGGGTGCTATTGAACTAATTTCAACGGCTGTTATTGGTGGGGAAATGGTGGCAAGGGATGAAGACTTCCTATTTCCAACTTACCCGCATCCAAGTATGAATGAGGCGATTCTTGAAGCAATGGAGGATACATTAGGTTTATCCATCCATCAAGCACCAAAACGAATGGGAAGAAAAGAAAAAGTTGTTAGAAATTCGTAAATAGTTGATTGGACTAGGACTGAACTGCAATTTAGTCACTAGTCTTTTTTTGTTTTTCCGCTTAAATTCCTCTCTGTTTAAAGCATTTTCCACATAGAAACCAACATTACCAGATGAATTCTAATTTCAAGTTGTCAACAAAATATCCGAGAAATTTTTATGACGTATTTATGAATTTAAATTGTCGAGATTGTGAAGATGTGCACAAAAGGATAAAATTGCAGTACAATTTATCAGAACAAATTTAAAAAAATAAATGATGATATTTTCTTTTACTTGTGAAAGATTATACATACTTCGTAGATTGGGAAGGAGAGAGAAAGTGTGAAAAAGAAACATATCCCATGGAAAATAACAGTATTGATGCTCCTATCATCAATATTTCTTTTGAGTGGCTGTGACACTAGTAAAATAGCAGTCTTAAATCCACAAGGCCCTGTTGCACAAAAGCAATATGATTTAATCGTATATTCATTTTGGTTAATGATGATTATTTTAGTTGTTGTTTTGGGATTATTTATTTTTATGATATTCAAATATCGTGAAAAACGCTTAGCGGCGGATTATATCCCACCTGATCAACATGGTAATAAATGGCTTGAAATTATTTGGACGGCAATTCCAATTGTCATCATTATAGCTGTTGCCATTCCTACTATTAAAGCAAACTATGCGTTAGAAGATATACCAAAAGGCTATGAGGATAAGAAGCCAATTACGATTAATGTGACTTCTGCAGATTGGAAATGGATTTTTAGTTATCCAGAACAAGGGATTGAAACAGTGAACTATGTGAATATTCCTAAAGGTACTCCAGTTAAATTCCAATTAACATCTGCAGGAACGATGGCATCATTTTGGATACCTGAATTAGGCGGTCAAAAATATACGATGCCCAATCATTCAATGGAACTAATATTACTTGCAGATAAACCGGGATCCTATTTAGGAAGAAATGCTAATTTTAATGGTGAAGGTTTTGCCCATATGGATTTCGAAGTTCTTTCCCAAACGCAGGAAGATTTCGATAAATGGGTGAAAGACGTAAAGAAAACAGCACCAAAATTAACAAAAGCTGATTATAACAAGATATTAAAACCTGGTGTAGTTGGACGAATGACTTATACAGGTACACATTTACCATGGGTGAAAGCACCACATCAACATGGTGTGATGAAGAAACAAGAAACCAATCAAAAACAACATAAAATGGATGGTATGGACATGGATATGAACATGGACATGTCAGAACATCAACACTAAAAAGATTGGAGGAGAACAGGATGAAGCTTGATGAATTTTTCGTCACCGGCGAGCCGATTATATATGTAACAGAAGCAGGAATCGCCCTTGCGATGATCGCTATCGTTTTTTTCTTAACTTACTTTAAAAAATGGAAATGGCTTTGGCAAAACTGGTTGACAACTGTCGATCATAAAAAGATCGGTGTTATGTATGTATTAGTCGCAGTATTAATGCTTTTCCGTGGTGGTGTTGATGCATTGATGATGCGTGCACAACTGACGGCACCGAACTTAAAATTATTAGATGCGAATCACTATGATGGTATTTTTACAACACATGGTACGATTATGATTTTATTTATGGCAATGCCATTTTTAATGGGGTTAATAAATATTGCTGTTCCACTTCAAATTGGAGCACGTGATGTTGCTTATCCGATGCTTAATGCATTCAGTTTTTGGACGTTTGCTGCCGGGTGTGCACTCTTTAATATTTCCTTTATTATTGGTGGATCACCTACTGCAGGATGGACTTCCTATTTTCCATTAGCGGGTACTGAATTTAGTCCTGGAGTTGGAAATAACTATTATGCAGTTGCGTTGCAAATTGCGGGGATCGGTACACTTATTACGGGTATTAACTTCTTAGTGACGATTCTTAAGATGAGAGCAAAAGGTATGTCATTAATGAAGATGCCAATGTTCGTATGGTCCGTATTAATTATGTGTATCATTATTATCTTTGCTTTCCCTGTATTAACAGTTGCTTTAGCTTTAATGACTTTTGACCGTCTATTTGGCTCTCATTTCTTTACGATGGCATCAGGCGGTATGCCAATGCTTTGGAGTAATCTGTTCTGGATATGGGGACATCCAGAAGTATATATTGTGTTATTACCTTCTTTAGGTATTTATTCAGAAATTATCAGTACATTTGCGAAGAAACGATTATTTGGATATAAATCGATGGTCTTTTCAATGTTAGCTATTGCGCTATTTAGTTATTTCACATGGGTGCATCACTTCTTTACGATGGGGAATTCAGCGGCTGTTAACTCATTCTTCTCGATTTCAACGATGCTGATTGCAATTCCGACAGGTGTGAAATTATTTAACTGGCTCTTTACGATGTATAAAGGAAAAATAAAATTAACAACTGCGATGCTTTGGTCATTAGCTTTCATCCCTAACTTTTTAATTGGTGGGGTAACAGGAGTCATGCTAGCGATGGCAGCAGCGGATTATCAATATCATAATAGTTATTTCTTAATCGCTCACTTCCATTACACATTAATTCCGGGTGTAGCCTTTGCATGTTTCGCAGGTTTACATTATTGGTATCCAAAAATGTTTGGGCATATGCTAAATGAAAAGCTTGGAAAAATTACATTTTGGTTCTGGATGGTCGGCTTTAACGTATGTTTCTTGCCGCAATTTGTTCTTGGTTTAAAAGGAATGACTCGCCGTATGTACACTTACCAAGATGGTCTTGGCTGGACAGGATTAAACGTCGTTTCAACGATCGGCGGAGTCTTAATGGGTATCGGCTTCCTTGTCTTAGTATGGAACATTCTCTACAGTCTTAAAAAAGGTGAACGTGATGTTACAGGTGATCCTTGGGATGGTCGTACGTTAGAATGGTCAACACCAACTCCTGTTCCACATTACAATTTTGCCGTTGCACCTGTTGTTGATGATGTAGACGCTTATTGGAAAATGAAACAAAACAAAACTCCTCGCTTTAATAAAGAGGATGTGAAACCAATCCATATGCCGAACAATACGGCTATGCCATTTATTTCAGCTGTTGGCTTCGGTATCGGAGGATTTGGACTTGTCTTCTCATGGTGGTGGATGGCGATCATTGGATTAATTATTATCCTTGGCTGTCTAGCATGGCGTTCATTTGACAAAGATGAAGGCTACCATGTTGAGGTAGATGAAATATTAAGTACAGAACTTGCAGCAAGGGGTGAAAGATGATGAGTGAACATTTAGACACATCTTTACCATTAGAATATCAATCTGAGCAAAGCAGATTAAATATATTTGGTTTTTGGATTTTCTTAGGTGCAGAGATCGCGCTTTTCGCGACTCTCTTCGCTACCTATTTCGTTCTTTCAGGCTCAACAGCTGGCGGACCGGATCAATTAGAATTGTTTAAAATTAAAGATGTCATGACAGAAACTATTCTCCTTTTAGTTAGTAGTTTCACATGCGGGCTTGCGATTTTTTCAATGAGAAATAATAATAAAAAAGGCTTGCTATTATGGTTTATCATTACCCTATTATTAGGTGCAGGCTTTATCTACTTTGAGCTTCATGAGTTTATCGATTATGTACATGAAGGAGCAACTTTACAAACGAGTGGATTCTTATCTGGCTTCTTCGTTTTACTAGGAACACATGGTTTGCACGTTTCGATGGGGATTTTATGGGGCATTCTGTTGATTATCCAATTAGTAAAAAGAGGGCTAACACCTGTAACATCAAGAAAATTTTTCGTCATCAGTCTTTACTGGCATTTCCTTGATGTTGTATGGATCTTTATCTTTACGTTCGTTTATTTAGGAGGGTTGATTCAGTAATGGAACAACATCATTCGAAATATCCAATTGGGCACATCGTTGGTTTCTTTCTATCATTAGTGATGACGATTGCAGCCATGTTTGTTGCTCTTCACACGAATCTTCCAAGACCAACAATTATGTCGATTATCGGTATTCTAGCCTTCTTACAAGCAGGCATGCAGCTATTCATGTTTATGCATATTAAAGAAAGCGATAATTCGGTCGTACAAATTGGAAATATCATTTACAGTATTATCATCGCCCTTACGATTGTATTAGGATCGATATGGGTAATGCATAATTAATCATTGTAACGTCTACGCCAGTTGTGGTGTAGGCGTTTTTTCATGGCAATACGCAGCCTATTACTCTTATTATGATTGGTTCAAGCAAAAATTTGATGGGTGTGCCAGAAATTTTGATCGGTCTCCCCGCAAATTTGATCGGTTTCTAAATCTGTATCAAAGTCTATGATTTTGTTTTAAAAAAAAGGAACCGGCTCAATGCCGATTCCGAAATCAATGAGGTATAAATGCGAGTTGTAAGAAAAATAATACGGCAAATAAATAAACGAGTGGGTGAACTTCACGCCATTTTCCTCGCACAACTTTCAATATCGGATAAGAAATAAATCCAAATGCAATTCCTGTGGCAATACTGGAAGTTAACGGCATACTCAAAATAATAATAAATGCAGGAAAGGCTTCATCAAGTTCAGACCAATTAATATGCGAAACACTGCCAATCATCATACTACCTACAATAATTAAAGCGGGAGCAGTGATGGCGGAAAGGCCGGATACAGCACTTACTAATGGGCCAAAGAATGAAGAAATGATAAAGAGTACAGCAACGGTAACTGTTGTTAATCCTGTTCTTCCTCCAGCAGCAACTCCAGATGTTGATTCAACAAATGCACTCGTTGGGCTTGTTCCGAAGATAGCACCAATGGTCGTTGCAATAGAGTCTGATAACAACGCCTCTCGTGCCCGTGGCATCGTTTTACCTTTCATTAATCCGGCCTGTTCAGCGACTCCAACCATCGTTCCAGTTGTATCAAATATGGTAACGAGTAAAAAGGAAAATACAACAGCATATAAACTATGATGAATCACATCGCTAAAGGCAGTGATCGGATTATGAATAATAAACTCGGGAAAATGCGGCATCCCAACAAATCCTTTATCAAAGGACAATTGACCTGTGAACAAGGCAATAATTGCAGTGATAATCATACCGATAAATAATGCACCGTGAATATTGCGTGCCATCAAAATTAATGTAATGGCAAGTCCAACTAAAGCTAGTATTGTTAGAGGATTGTGAAGATCACCAAGCTGAACTAAATTTTCCTTACTAGCTGTGATGACACCGGTCTGTCTTAATCCGATAAAAGCAATAAATAAACCAATACCAGCAGTAATACCAAGCTTTAAGTTAACGGGAATTGCTTCGATTAGTTTACTTCGAAACGGTGTAATCGATAAAATAATGAAAACAATACCAGCTACAAAAACAGCGGAAAATGCTGTGACATAATCAATATTTCCATGAGATCCAACGACTGAATAGGCAAAGTAGGCGTTCAATCCCATTCCGGGAGCTATCGCAATTGGATAGTTTGCGAACAGTGCCATCCATAATGTCCCGATAACAGCGGCAATAATCGTCGCCATGAAGACTTGATCAAATGGTACACCTGCATCTTTGAGGATCACCGGGTTGACGACCACAATATAAACCATCGTTAAAAATGTAGTTAAACCGGCAATAAGTTCTGTTTTAACATTTGTGCCATTTTCTTTTAATCTAAAAAGCTTAAACATAAAGTTTTCCTCCGAAACACGAACATTTTTTGTCACAAATAATATATTATTCGTTTTTGATAACTTTGGCAATAAATTTTTATTTATTACGTGGATTACATTAGTTTTACCAATTAATGATAAATAATCATGGATTCCATTATGGGAAATTTACTAGACGAAAAGAAAAAAGCACCGAAATTATTTTTCGTTGCTTTTTCATTTTTTAAAATTATAATATATTGTTTAAAAGTAAATAAATTAATCCGGCTAATATAGCAGAGATAGGTAGTGTGATTACCCAAGTAATAATCATCCTTTGGGCAGTATCCCATTTTACTCCTTTAATTCGATGTGATGATCCAACACCTAAGATGGAGGAAGAGATGACATGTGTTGTACTTACAGGTAAATGAATATATGTCGCACCAAAGATAATCAACGCCGAACTTAAATCTGCTGCAACCCCATTAATCGGGCGGATTTTCATGATTTTTCCACCAACGGTTTTAATAATTTTCCACCCGCCAATGGATGTACCAAGACCCATTGCAGTGGCACAGGACGCTTGAACCCATAATGGAACATCTGCATTAGCCGCAGTCAAATATCCATTTGAAATTAATGCCATCGTAATAATACCCATAGCCTTTTGCGCATCATTCGTACCATGTGTATAGGACTGAAGGGCGGCAGTGAAAATTTGTATTAGACGAAAACTTTTATTCGTTTTCGTTAAATTGAAGTTTTTAAAAACGACTTTAAAAATACTATAAACTATAAATCCGATAGCAAACGCGATAACTGGTGATAAAAGCAGTGCTTCAATAATTTTAATAAAGCCTTTATAGTTTAATGAAGCAAATCCTGCCGCTGCAATAGCAGCACCTGCAATAGAGCCAATAATTGCGTGTGAGGAACTACTCGGAATACCGAAATACCAAGTAATTAAATTCCAAGCAATGGCTGAAATTAAGGCTGATAGAATAACGATTGATCCATTAGGAAGTGTAAAAGGATCAACGATATCTTTTGTGATGGTTTTGGCAACACCTGTAAACGTCATTGCGCCTAAAAAATTCATACAAGCTGCTAGTATAATTGCATGTCTAGGTTTTAAAGCTTTCGTCGAAACAGCCGTAGCAATCGCATTTGCTGTATCATGAAACCCATTAATAAAATCAAAAGCCAGCGCGCAAACAACGATGAGTATGGTAATTATTAATACACTATCCATAAAAAGACTCCTTATGCGTTCTTCATTATTATAGTTTCTAAAATGTTTGCAACACTTTGACAATAATCAGCGATTTCTTCAAGGTCCTCATATACCTCTTTATATTTAATTAAACGGATAGGATCCTTTTCATTTTTGAATAGCTCCTTGATGGATTCCCTTAAAACGTCATCACACATGGATTCGTATTCTTTAATTTTAATTGCGTGTGGTCGCATACTTGGAAGCTTTTTGTGAAACATTAGATCAATTGCTTTATCAATTTCAACCGTACAATTTCTAATTGCATCGACAAATTTATACATATAACTGTCCGCCGCGGTTATATGATATACTTCAAAAATATATGCGCAATGTTCTAAGCCATCAAGAATATCATCGAGGCTATTCGTTAACGTTAATAAATCCTCTCTTTCAATCGGAGTGATAAAGGTATCATTCAACTCCAATATCATTTGATGTACATATGTATCTCCTTGTGTTTCATATTCTTTCATTTTCTGAGCAAAAACTTTTAAATCATCCGAATTATTTATTTTATAATCTGCAAAATAATTCATGCTTTCTCTTAAATTTGTCGAAATATTCCCTAACAGCACCGCGAATTTGTCTTTTTTGTTTTTAAATACCATAAAGAGCCTCCTAAAAGCTTTGTATTATCAAACGTATTTATTTTATATGATTTTCACAAAAGATTAAAGAAATATGTCGAAATTTTTTGCGAATACGCTTTCATACTGTCATTAATTTTTCACATTATAAAATGATTAATTTAAAGTTAATCTTTATTGTTTGACAAAAATCCTAAAATTATTTATATTTTATCTCGAAGTTGAGATTTTCTGATTCAAAGTTTTCGAACTGAAATAAGAATTAACTTATTTAGTTTTGAGCATATTAAAATTGTTCGCTTTAAATGAAATCGATAAACAACTTCTAATGTTATTACAAAAAAGGAGAAATCATTATGACTAAAGTTAATTTAGCAATCGTATATTATAGTTCAACTGGTACGAACTACCAGATGGCAAAATGGGCAGAAGCTGCTGCGAAAGAAGCGGGAGCAGAAGTGAAAGTTTTGAAAGTAGAAGAATTAGCTCCTGCGGCAGCAATTGAATCAAACCCAGCTTGGAAAAAACATGTCGATGAAACTCAAAATGTTGATGTAGTAACGGCAAACGATATTGAATGGGCAGATGCAATTATTTTCAGTGCACCTACACGATTTGGTAATATCCCTTCACAAATGAAGCAATTTTTAGATACATTAGGCGGCTTTTGGGCACAAGGGAAAACAGCTAATAAAGTAGTAAGTGCAATGGCATCTGCGGGAAATGCACATGGTGGACAAGAACAAACGATCCATACTATTTACACTTCAATGATGCACTGGGGAGCAATTATTGCAGCACCTGGTTATACTGATCAATCCATTTACGCAGCAGGCGGAAATCCTTACGGAACAACTGTTACCGTAACAGATCAAGGAATCGTTGAAGATGCAGAAGCAGCAGTAAAACATCAAGCAAAACGTACGGTTCAAGTAGCTGAATGGGTAAAAGCAGGATTACAATAAATAAAAAACTTGGAACCAGTTCTTTAAAGATCTGGTTCTTTTTTTATCTGCTATTTACAAATAATTATGAATAGAGTAAAATATTAATATATAAATTCCTTTGACCTAAATTACCTTTAGGCGGATACAGGAATTAAGAATAACTCACTTTGACTGTTAAAATCTGTATACATTTCTTGCCGAAATGAATCAATCAGATTATAAGCCAGTCTTTCATTTTTAGCGATCTCGCAAAATGAAGGGCTGGCTTTTTGTTTTTTAGAAAGGAGGGAGTAGTTCTGGGAGAAACATTATCCGGAATTAAGGTACTTGATCTAACGAGAGTCTTAGCTGGGCCGTTATGCACGATGGTGTTAGGAGATTTGGGAGCTGAAGTGATTAAAATTGAAGCGCCCAACGGTAGCGATGACACAAGAAATTGGGGACCGCCATTTAAAAATGGAGTAAGTGCCTACTATCTCTGTGCAAATCGAAATAAAAAAAGTTTAACCGTCGATTTAAAATCTGAAAAAGGCAAAGAAATTATCCGGAAATTAGTCAAAGAATGTGATGTACTCATCCATAATTTTAAAACAGGCACAATGGAACGATTAGGACTAGACTTTGAAAATCTCTCAAAGATAAATAACGAACTCGTGTATTGCTCGATTACAGGCTTCGGTGAAACAGGTCCATATAAGGATTTAGCTGGATATGATTATATTATCCAAGCAATGTGCGGGTTAATGAGTATTACCGGGGATTCGGATTCCGGACCACAAAAAGTCGGTGTCGCAATTACTGATATTTTAACAGGCCTATATGCATGTATTGGCATACAAGCTGCCTTGCTTGAAAGAAAAACGTCCGGCACCGGGCAAAAATTAGATATTTCATTGTTTGATGCTGGAGTGAGCTCACTTGTAAATATTGCAAGCAATTATTTAATGTCGGGAAAAATTCCGGGATTACTAGGAAACTCCCATGCCAACATTGTTCCATATCAAACATTCGATACAGCAAATGGAAAAATGGTTATTGCAGTTGGAAATGACCGGCAATTTGAAAAATTCGTTAAGATGATTGGGCAAGAAGAATTATCAAAGAATCCGTTATTTTCAAGTAATGCAAAACGGGTCGAGAATAGGGAGCAATTAGTTCCAATTTTACAACAAGTATTAAGTGAGAAGCCGACAGAATTTTGGCAAGCCTTATGTAATGAAAACGGAATCCCATCGGGACCAATTAATAATCTTGAGCAGGTCTTTCAAAACGAACAAGTATTAGCTAGAGAAATGGTTGTGGAGAAGGAGCATCCTCAAGCAGGAAAGATGAAACTTGTTGGAAGTCCGTTAAAACTTTCAAAGACTCCAATTCAAATAAAGCATCATCCACCAATTGCAGGTGAGCATACGGAAGAGATTCTCAATTCAATAGGATACTCAATTGAAGAAATTAGGGAATTAAAAAATAATAAAATCGTTTAGGAGTGCGGAAAATGAATTTTGATTATTCTGAAGAACAAGTAATGTTACGATCAACGGTAAGGAATTTTGTAGACAAGGAAATTATGCCGTATATTGGCGAATGGGATTCTAAGGGACTTTTTCAGCCTCATATTATGAAACGACTGGCTGAGTTAGGATTAATGGGAGTTTGTATACCAGAAAGCTATGGTGGAAGTGGAATGGACTATAATTCTTTAGCAATTGTTTGTGAAGAATTAGAAAGAGGTGATACAGCCTATCGTACGGCTGTATCAGTTCATACCGGCCTCAATAGTTTAACGTTATTACAATGGGGAACGGAGGAGCAGAAACATAAATACTTAACTCCACAAGCGAAAGGAATAAAAGTTGGAGCGTTTGGCTTAACTGAACCAGGTGCAGGATCCGATGTAGCGGCATTAAGTACAACCGCCGTGAAAGATGGCGATCATTATATTTTAAATGGACAAAAAACATGGATTTCCTTATGTGATATAGCAGACCATTTTTTAGTTTTTGCATACACAGATAAAAGTAAGAAACACCATGGCATTTCGGCATTTATCGTAGAAAGAACGATGCCAGGTTTTTCTTCAAAGGCAATCAAAAATAAATTGGGAATTCGTGCCGGAAACACGGGGGAAATCTTTTTTGACCAAGTAAAGGTTCCGAAAGAAAATCTTCTCGGTAAAGAGGGGGAAGGATTCAAAATTGCGATGTCAGCGTTAGATAACGGTAGATTTACTGTTGCTGCAGGCGCATGTGGTTTGATCATGGCATCGTTAGAAGCGAGTGTGAAATATTGTCATGAGCGAAAAACCTTTGGAAAAGAAATTGGAAAACATCAACTCGTCCAACAAATGATTGCGAATATGGAAGCAGGATTACAAATGAGCAGGCTGCTCGTATTTAGAGCTGGAGAATTGAAAAATAAAGGTGTAAGGAATACACGGGAAACATCATTAGCGAAATGGCAAGCATGTGATTTTGCTAATAAAGCGGCGGATGATGCCGTTCAAATTCATGGTGCATACGGCTATTCAGATGAATATCCGGTCGCAAGATATTTACGTAATTCAAAGGCTCCTGTTATTTATGAAGGAACCCGTGAAATTCATACAATTATGCAGGCTGAGTACGTATTGGGATACAGAACGGATAAACCATTAAATGAGATGCTTCCTTCATGGCCGTTTCAAGTAGATTCAAATCTGCCTGTTTAAAAACTCCATTACAAATAGAGAAGATATTTTATGTCTTCTCTATTTTTTTTCCGTCATAATTAAATATTGTTTATGTAAATCTTTTAATGCTGATGATAAGGCATTATAGGCTTTTCCAAAATAACAGCTTTTTAATTCGTGAAGAGGTGCTTCAATCCCATCCTTTAAGCTATAGCCTTTTAACAAATGGGCGATGAAATCACGTCCATGAGATGTAGCAAGGGTACAAGTTGCTTCAACAATTACTCCATATTTGCGATCAATTTCAGCAGTTATCGTTAACGTTTCGTATATGCTCTTCGCGGCCATTCCTGCCGGCAGCTTAGCATGTCCCGCAATAAAAAGGGTATTCATACGCATCTCTCCTTCTTGTTCGTCCTAATAGAATGAAAATTAAGAAAAGTATAGACTGATTATACGATAATTAACGATATATTGCACGAATGTTTCAAAGCTGAAACTTTTCGAAGATAGGAGATGGATCATTAAAAGGTGCAATGCATTCCACCTTTTGTCCTAAAAATGGGTGGACAAAGGATAATTTTCTTGCATGTAACGCCTGTCTTTTAAAAGTAGCTTTTCCCCCATAAAGGGTATCACCAACAAGTGGATGCCCAATGGAGCTTAAATGAACGCGAATTTGATGCGTTCTCCCCGTATCGAGTGAACATTCAATAAGAGTGAATTTTTCTTTCGGAAAGACTTTTAAAACGGTTGCTCTTGTTATGGCTGTTTGACCAGATTTGGAAACTCTTCTTCTCGTTGGATGGTGGCGATCTCGGCCGATTGGGTCATCAATAACAAAAGAAGAGGGTCGAATAATCCCTTGTACGAGTGCATAATACGTTCTTTTAATTTTTCTTTCATTTAGCAAGCGATCTAAAATGGCGTGACTAAGTGCATGCTTTGCAAACAATATTGCTCCAGATGTATCACGATCCAAGCGATGAATATGACGAACACGGTGAAACTCATTTTTTTCCTGGAAATAATAAGCAACACCATTTGCTAAAGTATCTTTTTGGCCATCAACGTTTGGGTGTGTATCAATCCCAGCCGGCTTATTGACAATGATTAGATGGTCATCTTCATAAAGCACTTCAATTAATAAATTTTGTGGAATTACACCATAATCTTCATGTTGAAAAATAGCGATCTCAAATAAATCATTTGTTTTTAAAGGTATGTTCCAGTTTATATAATCCCCATTAATACGGACACCTTTATCCATTCGAATTTCATGTAGCAGTTTTTTTGGTACTTTCCATTCCTCTTTTAAAATGTTTTCAATCGTAAAATTATTCCATTTGTTTGGGATATGAAATTGAAACCATTTTCCTGATTGATTTGTCTCCATAATTTATCCTTTCACATGGTCATAATTACCACGCTTTTTTACTGTTTTTATATGTTATTCTTTATTTAATATAACAATCGGTCAAGGTGTAATACAAATACAAGGGTGGGTCACTAGTGAAGGTTTTATTTGCATCAACGAAGGAGCAAGAGGAAAAAATAAACGAATTGGTTAATTATTTTTATAGCGATATATTTCCGTATTATTATGAAGATGAAGAGATTGCTGAATTTAAAAGCATTGGTGTATTAAAAATAGAAAAACACCATTTTGAAAAAATTGGGACACTGAAGGACGCCTATCAAGTGATAGCCAGTTTGCAAACAATAATCGTTATTTTAGAGGAAAAAATCCATAAGAAAATGAATAAACGATATGAAGAATTATTTAACCATAATGTCCAAATTTTAAATAAATTTACAATCCCCTTCCCATTTTTTTATACCCAATTTAATTCAAATCAAAAAATATCGACGGAATCTTTTAGCATATATAAAAGTGCTGCGAACGAAATGCTTATATAAAATAGGCATGAACCGTTCCTTTCCGCTACAGGCACTTGCTTTTTCGCGGTTCTGCGATGCGATGAGCCTCCTCATCGCTTCGCTCCCCGCGGGTCTCATCTGTCCAGCTGATCCAGCAGGAGTCAAGTGCCTTTCGCTTCAATCCACTCTGTGCTTTTATATAAAAGCCAGTTTTCCCCAAAAACTTTATTACGAAAATAACCTTTTTATTTTTTTTCAAATTCTCGATAAACGATGATACTGGATAGAAAGATTAAAATGAACGCAATGAGTGCTAAAAAAGGAATGGTAATAAACCCAAGCCAATTAATATACTCGCCTGTACAAGATATTTGTCCGCACGAAGGTGCATGGCTACTTAAGAAAGGAACCTTCTGAATAGAATAATGATAAAGTGAAGTAAGGATTCCAATTCCTGATAAGATCGCTGTGTATATTGAGAGCTGGTATTCTTTTCTGAATATAGATACGCCAATAATAATTGTTAATGGATACATAAGAATTCGCTGGAACCAACATAATTCACAAGGGACAAAATGTCGTATCTCGGAAAAATAAAGGCTGCCTAACATCGCGATAATTGACACAATCCAAGCAAAATTCCAAAACATATTTTTGTTTTGCATATTGTTACTCCTTTTAAAAACATAATTACTTAAAGAAATTATAGTATTCATATATGGGAATTGTAAAATGTAAAGCGGCTTTTCCTCGGGGAAAAAGCCGCTTTTTGCTTTATACCTTTGTATAATGAACTGCTTCGGCACTTATCACATCATTTGCTACATTCATTTCATGTGCGTGATCAATATAACGGAGTAGGGAATATAGGTTACGTTCAATTACTGTGTAATCGTGCGAAAAATGATATGCATGAAGAAGATGCTCGATTCTCTTGGAAAGCATGTCGTCTTTCGTTCGTACCATCAAAATCAATAAATTATCCCATTGTGATCGATGGGTATAGTATAGAGCACGATCGTAGTCAACACTATTCAAAACAACCTCCTCCTTTATCAATCAACTGTATAACTAACACTTTTAAGGAGTTGTTTTTAGTATATGCATCACATCTATTTTTTGTTGCTGAAAAACTTGGTGATGCTGATGCCACATGGTTGTTTTATTTTAACATGGATAGTCAATGTTTATTATTGTTCTATGAATAATGTGAATAGTTCGGTAAAATGAAAAAGGGATAAACAAGCACTTGGAGGAAATGGGATGAAAACAAAGGTATTTCGATTGTTTCAGCTTGCCAAAATTTTAAACAAGTTTGCAGAGGTTTTCTACTTTATTTCTTTTATAGCTATCGTTACACATTCACCATTATTTTTGGTTTTGATTAGTTGTTTCGTTCTTATTGGTAAATATATTGGCAATGTCGTTGGTTTAAGATTAGCCAATAATTACATTTTCAGCACTCAATCCATAAAGATTATCGTTTTGGTACTTTTTTTTATTTTGGTTATTAACCATCATGCAACGAGCATTCCATTATTGGTTCTTAGCTTTATAATAGCAACTCTTGATGGATTTTTTCTTCATAATATGAATACACTTCAATCATTTATTTCAAAACGTGAAGATATGTTGGTGTCGAATGGGTTCCATGTTTATTTAGACCCACTCATCCTTTTAAGTAGTTGGATTATTGGTTCGCTGTTATTTTTAAAAGGAAATAGTGAAATTGTCCTTTTTGTTGCAATTATTTTATCCACAGTTAGTTTAATTATTTTTTATGCTATCCCTTCTCAAAATTCAGCTATTCTCCTACGGAATCACCAAAGACATAATGGTGAAAATATACATATTGTAAATGTAATTGAAATAGTCGTTAGAACCTCATGGACGGCAGTTATTCTTTTTTTATTAGTGCACAATCAAATATCTTGGTGGGGAATCATCAATTCCATTTTTTTTAGCGGAATCGTGTTTGCCTATTTTTTACTCATGAAATTTCATTCAATATTCGTTTTGTTCGAACGTAAGATTTTAATTATAAATACTTTATGTATGGGAATTATTCTATTGCTATTGTCCTTTACTACTCATCATCTATGGATGATTTTGTTTGTTTTTCTCGGTGGAGCAACCTCACAAATCAGAGACACCATCCTTACTTCAAGATTAATAAAAAAAAGCATATTAAGACAAAATGGATTCTTTTTAACAAGTGTGATGGTGATCAGCCTATTAGCATTCGGATTGATTATTGACGTATATGGTGTTGGTTCATTGTATTTGATAACAAGCACTCTGACTATTTTTTTGGGTTTATACTATTTGTTGGAAAAAGCCAACCAGGATTAAAAAGGCTCTTATTCGAAAGGCTCTTTTAAAAAAACGCAGAGTGGATTGGAGCGGAAGGTACGAGACTCCTGCGGGATCAGCTGGACAGATGAGACCCCGCAAGAGCGAAGCGATGAGGAGGCTCATCGCAGAACCGCGAAAAAGCGAGTACCTGCAGCGGAAAGGAACGGTCATTATTTAAAAACAAAACCGAAATATTTCCCAACAAAAAGGCGAAACTAAGTAATGGAAGAATTTTTGTCGGGAAGGTGAGTACATGAAAAAGAAATACTGGATAATAGCTATAATGATTGGATTCTTTCTTTTTACAAATACAGAACCACTATTCGCAAAAACAGAATCGGTCAAAATAGCATTTATAAGACACACGAATTTATGGCTGAAAGTAGGAAATAAAGAACAACAAATCACAAAAGAAGGAAATGTAAGCGGTCCAAAATGGTCAGCCGACGGCAAGTGGATTGCCTTTAAAAAAGGAAAAGAACTTTGGACATATAATACACAATCAAAAAAGCAATTTCGCTTATATGGGGGAGAAGCTTCAAATTATCAATGGTCCCCGAAAAAGAATATTATTGCCTTTCAAATTTTTAATGATATTAACATGATCGATGTAGAAAAACGAAATAAAGGATTTGAAAATGTGGCATCCGGTGTGGGCAATTATTCATGGTTTCCAAACGGAAAGGAATTTTTAGCCTCTTCGATATCGAATTTGCTGCCAACAGGTTGGACAAGTGTTGAATTATACAAAATTCCACTTGATGCAAAAATGAACCCTGCCAAAATGGAGCATTTCTATACATTACCTAAACAATCTTCTGACTTTTTTGCCATTCAAACGAGCCGTTTTAAATGGTCGGCTAACGGTATGTGGATTGCTTTTTTGGCCACACCAACAGCTTCCTGGTCGATGGACAACGATATGCTTTGCATTATCCGAACTGACGGAACGAACTTTACAAAACTTGAAGATATGATTTTAAACGAGTCATGGTTTCAATGGGCATCGGATAAAAATTATTTAGCATACATCGGTGGCGAAGGAAGAATGGCCATTGAAAATAAGCATTTAAATATAAAGATACTGCCAGCATTAAAAACGAGCTCCTATACCCCTAAAGGCTTTGTCGATTGGGATTTTACTTGGCAAGATCCATCGCTTCTTACAGTATCGAGAGCGAAGGAGACGGAATGGTCGAATAATCCTAAGAAAAGACCGCTTCCATCTTTATACAAAGTCGATACGAAACAGAATGAGCAGGCAAAGATTACCTCTCCTAATAAAGGATTTGGAGATTATCACCCTATATATATTTCTTCTATCAATCGACTAACCTGGCTTCGTTCAAATCGAAAAACGACGGATATGTGGATGGCTAAACCTAATGGGGAGACGGCGAAAATCTATATTAAACAAATTGATACAGTACCAGATTATTATGAAAAAAGAAATTGGGATGATGTTGTAGACATCTTTTACCAGTAACTACAAGTAAAATAAGAATTCCACTACATGATTTATCTATGTCCTTCATACATTGTTGTAAGAGGATTGTTCCTTAACAGTGTTCTCTATTAATCATAATGGAGACCGAGGAAAAGGGGGATATTGATGAATCATGAAGATGAAAAAGCCTTGGAATATGCCATATCTGAAATAACCGAAATTGCGACTGGATTTGGTTTAGATTTTTATCCGATGCGTTATGAAATTTGCCCGGCAGATATCATTTATACGTTTGGGGCATATGGAATGCCAACCCGATTTTCGCATTGGAGCTTTGGAAAACAATTTTTTAAAATGAAACTTCATTATGATTTGGGACTTAGTAAAATTTACGAATTAGTGATCAATTCAAATCCATGCTATGCCTTCTTACTAGATTCCAACTCACTTATTCAAAACAAATTAATAGTTGCACATGTTCTGGCACACTGTGATTTTTTCAAAAACAATGTTCGCTTTCAAAATACAAAGCGAGACATGGTTGAAAGTATGTCAGCTACTGCAGAACGGATTCGCGCATATGAAATTAAATACGGCAAAAGTGAAGTGGAAAAATTTATCGATGCTGTACTTGCTATTGAAGAACATATTGATCCATCGCTTATGAGGCCAAAACTAACTTGGTCCATTGAAGAAGAAGAGGAGTGGGAAGAAGAGAAAAAAACGTCCTCACCCTATGATGATTTATGGTCGTTAGATGAGAAAAAAGATAAAAAGCCTGAGCTAAAGAAAAAAATAAAGAAATTTCCTCCACAGCCTGAAAAAGATATTATGTTGTTTATCGAACAGTACAGCCGTGAATTAACGGATTGGCAAAGGGATATTATGACAATGATTCGTGAAGAAATGCTTTATTTCTGGCCGCAGCTGGAAACGAAAATCATGAATGAAGGCTGGGCGTCGTATTGGCATCAACGAATCCTTCGTGAAATGGATTTAACAAGTGATGAGGCAATTGAATTTGCCAAATTAAACGCAGGCGTCGTCCAACCATCCAAAACAGGAATTAACCCGTATTATTTAGGTGTGAAAATTTTTGAAGATATTGAGGAGCGATACAATAATCCGACCGAAGAAATGATCAAACGCGGAGAAAAGCCGGGTTCAGGCAGGGAAAAAATGTTTGAAGTGCGCGAAATTGAAGGGGATATTTCCTTTCTTAGGAATTATTTAACGAAAGATTTGGTTATGCGGGAAGATATGTATCTTTTCCAAAAGCAAGGTCGGGATTATAAAATTGTTGAAAAAGATTGGAAAAAAGTCCGTGACCAGCTAGTAAATAGCCGTGTAAATGGCGGTTTTCCATATATTACAGTAAATGATGGCGATTATATGAAAAATGGTGAATTGTATTTAAAGCATTGGTATGAGGGGATCGAATTAGATTTAAAATATTTAGAAAAGGTCTTGCCATATATACATCAAATATGGGGAAGAACAGTTCATTTAGAATCGATAGTAGAAAATAAGGAAATGTTATTTACGTATGATGGACGTAGTGTACAAAGGAAATATTTATGAGAAAGTAAAAAAGGGTTGCCTGACAACCCTTTTTTACTTTAGTCTTCTAAATCTCCGAAAGACCCAAAAAATTCATAATGAATATTCTCTTTAGGAACACCCCAGTCTAACAATGCACGGTTCACAACTTTCATGAAAGGTTCCGGACCGCAAAAATAGAATTGTGAATCGTTATTTGGCAATATTTCTTTCATCCATTCTAATGTAATAAATCCTTCTTTATCAAAAGCTTTATTTTTTTTGTCTTCTTCTGTCGGGTGTGAGTAAATGGAATAGGCTTCAACATTAGGCTCTTTAGCCGCTACTTGTTTAATATAGTCCTTAAACGCTTGAACTTTCCCATTCATGACAGCGTGAATAAAATATACTTTTCTGTCCGGTTGTTTCTCAATAATCGTATTTAGCATACTCATTAATGGCGTAATTCCCACTCCTCCGCAAATTAAAACAACGGGAGTATTACTATTCATATCGAGGTAGAAATCACCGGCTGGAGCGGAAATAGGGAGAATATCCCCTTCGTTAAATAGTTCATGTAAATCTGTCGAAACAACTCCTGGTGGAAGTTCTTCCGATTTTGGATCTTCCCGTTTTACACTGATACGATAATAATCATTTCCAGGGCGATCGGATAAACTATATTGCCGTAAATGAGTATACTTCTCTTTTTCAATATCAATTTTTACGGTGATATATTGACCCGGAATATATTGAGGTAGTTCTTTTCCATCTTTAGGCTTTAAGTAGAATGAAGTGATCACTTCACTTTCCTCCACTTTACGATCAATAATAAAGTCTTTGAATCCGGCCCAGCCCCCGGGCTGGGTTTCTGCTGTTTTATATAAACGGTTTTCCATCCGGATAAATACATCGGAAATCACTTCATATGCATCTGCCCAGGCATCGATAATCTCATCTGTTGCTGCATCGCCAAGCACTTCTTTTATCGCGCCTAATAAATTTTCGCCAACAATTGGATATTGCTCCGGTTTAATTTGTAAACTTCGATGTTTTTGCCCAATTCGTTCTAAAACAGGCATAATGGCACTCATATCTTCAATATTAGCAGCAGCTGCATATACGGCATTTGCTAATGCTTTCGGTTGATGGCCAGTAATTTGGTGTGTCATATTAAAAACATTTTTCAACTCGGGATGATTTTCAAATAATCTTTTATAAAATCGCTTCGTAATTTTTTCACCATGTTCTTGAACGATCGGAAGGGTTGCTTTAACGATTTCTAATTTTTTTGGGTCTAATTTTTTTACAGTATTTAGTATATCTTTCCATTCATGTTTTTCATCTATTGCTTGATTCAAAGGTTTCAATCCTTTCCAAAGCTGAATAAATACATTTGATATTTTCCCCTTATACAAACGATTTACTAATGGGAATATTAGTTAGGGTGTGATCAATTTATGTCATTTCTTCCATACAGCTTGTTTCCCTTTTTAATTATTTTTAAAATGAAGATAAGTTAATTCCTCGAAAGGATGAAAATTATGTATAGAAAAAATAGAATTCTTCTGACCCTTTTTGCTGTGATTCTTGTTCTTTCAGCTTGCAGTAGTGTTAAAAATGAAAGCAAGGAATCACCAAAAAAGAAAACAGCAGAGCATACAATGCCGATGGGTGAAGAGACGGCGAGTAAAGATGTTTTACCAATGTTTTTGAATAATACATCTGAAACAGTGCAAACGATCTATCAAGCTGCAGCTTCACATCAGGAATTATTAGAGCATATGCCGTGTTATTGTGGTTGTGGAGAAATGGGACATAAAAACAATTATGATTGCTTTATCCAAGAGAATAAAAAAAACGGTGCCGTTGTTTGGGATGAACATGGAGTGAATTGTGATGTATGCTTAGAAATTGCGGCACAATCAATCGTAGATTACAATAAAGGCAAATCGATGAAAGAGATTCGCAAAACTATTGATGAAAAATATAAGGAAGGCTATGCTAAACCAACACCGACACCAATACCGGAAGTATAACAAGGGTGAACATTTAAAATGTTCACCCCTTAAATTTTTTACAATACTTGCTCGTCAATAGGAATAACCGCATCTTTTAATTCTTTTTCTAATTCAGCGGTATATTCTTTCGTTTGTTCAGGATCCCAACCAAACACTTCTTCCATTTTTGCAAGAACAGGCTCTTTCCATTTTTTTACCCAGATAATGTTAAAAAATAAGGCTCCTGTACGGCGAATAAAGAAGTCAACAGGTTTTAGGACCATTTCCTTTTCAATTGCATACATCAGTTGCGCATATACAAAAGGCGTTAACTGATTTTCGTCAAGTTCCTGATAATCCTTTGCATAGTCGAATAGATAATCAACATTTGTACCATATTTACTTGCAAGTGCATATCCTTCTTCTTCAGTTAAACCGAATTGAATCGCTTCCTTCGCTTTTTTAGTAATGAACAATTTGTAATTGGCGGAGCCGCCTAGATTCCCACCAGAAATGGGGAAGTGAACCGTTTGGCAAGGTTTAAGATTTCTTTGCTGTGTGACACATAATTCATTTGCCACTAGATCAATGACATTTTCAGCCATTTTACGGTATCCGGTTAATTTACCGCCTGCGATTGTAATTAAGCCGCTGTCCGCCTCCCATATTTCATCCTTCCTTGAAATATCAGAAGGATCTTTGCCTCGTTCGTATATAAGCGGGCGAACGCCTGCCCAGCTAGACTCTACATCGTCTTTTGTTATTTTTACATCCGGGAACATATAGTTAATGGCATTAATGACATAATCACGGTCAGATGAAAGCATTTTTGGATGAGCAGTATCTTTATCATAAAATGTATCAGTTGTTCCTACATACGTCTTACCATCACGTGGAATAGCAAAAATCATTCGTCCATCCGGTGTATCGAAATAAACTGCTTGTCGCAATGGAAAAACAGACTGGTCAAAAACAAGATGAATGCCTTTTGTTAATCGTAATTGTTTATTATTTTTCGCGTAATCTTTTCCTCTTACTTCATCGACCCAAGGTCCTGCAGCATTTACAAACTTTTCAGCATGAATTTCTACTTCTTTATTTGTTAATAAATCACGAACAATTACACCAATAATTTTTTTGCGTTCATCATAAATGAATTGTTCCGCTTTCGTATAGTTAGCAACAATTGCCCCATTTTCCACGGCAGCTTTGATTACTTCTATTGTTAATCTCGCATCATCTGTCCGGTATTCGACATAATAGCCTCCACCTTGTAGCCCTTCTTTTTTAATTAACGGTTCCTTCTGTAATGTTTCTTCAGCAGATAACATTGTCCGGCGTTCTGTTTTTTTTACTTGTGCTAAAAAGTCATAAACTTTCAGCCCGATCGAAGTGGTAAAAGCTCCGAAAGTTCCCCCTTTATGGAAGGGAAGAAGCATCCATTCGGGTGTAGTTACATGCGGGCCATTTTCATAAACAATGGCACGTTCTCTTCCTACTTCTTTCACAACATTTATTTCAAATTGTTTTAAATAACGGAGTCCTCCATGGATTAGTTTGGTTGAACGACTTGATGTTCCGGCAGCAAAATCCTGCATTTCTACTAAAGCAACTTTCAAGCCGCGTGTAACAGCGTCCAAAGCAATTCCAGCACCGGTAATTCCTCCACCGATAATAAGAAGATCGTATTTATCCTTGCTCATTTGTTCAAAGTTTTCAGTTCGGGTAATTTCTGAAAAAGTGTTTTTCATTTGAATTCCCCCTTTTTAAGATAGTTTCCCTAAATCATAAGTAATAAAAGTAGGAATACAAAAAGAGACCACAACAAGCATATTAGTAATCGTACTAAAATGTTGTGTGGTCTCTAATCTCCAACCAAATAATTAACTTAACTTCATTCTATCATAATTTTCTTAATAGTACTATAAATTTATATGCAGGATCTGTCGCCTATTTGAAAGCAGCCTTTTCAAAAGCAAGTTTTATCGCAAATCCGACTAAGACTGCTCCTGTGATCCCTTGAATAAATTTTTGTGTTTTCGGCTTTTTCATAAAGACATTGATTCGTTGAATTAATGTAATATATAGAATGAACCAAATCGCGGTCAGAACGATATATGTGATTCCCATTATAAGAAATTGACTCCACGAATTCTCCGCTGGATTTAAAAACTGTGGTAAAAAGGTTAAAAAGAATACGGCAACTTTTGGGTTAAGTAAATTGGTTAAAAAGCCTTGGAGAAAAAACGAATGGCCTTTGCTGCTTTTTATTTCAGACATATCACTGTTCATGTCTTGCTTGATGGATAATAATGTTTTTATCCCTAAATAGATTAAATAGATGGCTCCTGCATATTTAATAATCGAAAAAAGAATAGCAGATTTAACGATTATTGCTGATAGCCCAACGATAACAGCAAAAGTATGAACACAGAGTGCGCAACACGTTCCAAAAAGGGTTTGAAATCCACCTTGTTTTCCGAAACTTAATGTATTTTTGGTAGTAATAGCGGTATCAGGACCTGGTAAAATAATTAAGCAAATACACATAAAAGCAAACAAAAGAAAGTTAGACACATTTATCAGCTCCTTTTATATCACTCTTTTGAATATTTTATATTTTACCACGTCATACTGGTATTGAAAATGTAAAAAAACAGTGTCCGTTCCTTTCCGCTGCAGGTACTCGCTTTCCGCGGGGCTGGTGATGAGCCTCCTCGTCGCTTCGCTCCTGCGGGGTCTCATCTATCCAGCTGATCCCGCAGGAGTCTCGTACCTTCCGCTCCAATCCACTCTGCGCTTTGTTAAAAGCAACAACCTTTTTAAAAGAGACTTTTATTTAAACCAACCCTTTTTCATAAACCATGCGGACATTCCTGCTCCAATTAAAAACATGATGAATAGAATGATGAAATAGCCAAATTTCCAATGTAGTTCGGGCATGTAATCAAAGTTCATTCCATAAATACCTGCGATTAGTGTTAGCGGCATAAAGATGGTGGTAATGACGGTAAGAACCTTCATGACACGATTGGTTTGATGTGCATTTAATGAAAGATAACTGTCTCTAATATCTGCCGTTAATTCCCGACTGGAATCAATCATTCCGGCAAGTTTAAGCAAGTGATCGTGGATATCGGCAAAATAGGCGATTCTATTTTGAATCCCTTCTAAACGGTGTGAATTTAACATGCGATATAATAAATCGCTCATAGGTGTGACTGTATTTCGCATCGAAAGCAAATCATGTCTCGTATCAAATAAACTCTCTAACAACACTTCCATTGTTTCATTTTTAGAATTGTCCTCAATTTCGTTAAGCCGATCTTCAAGCTTATAAATAATCGGAAAATAATTATCAACAATTTTGTCCATCACTTCATATAAAATATGATACGAATCCCAATTTTCAAAGGATTCGCTTTCGCTAAAACGAGTCCATACATCAAAAATTTCCTTTGCTTTGTGATGGTGAAAAGTGACGATGAAATTTTCTCCTAGAAAGATATTGATTTCTTCTTTTACTAATTCATCGGGATGAAGACTATGCATAACAAAAAATGTATGATCTTCGTAATAATCTAATTTTGGCCTTTGAAGTTTATGAATACAGTCCTCAATTGCCAAAGGATGAAATTTCAATGGATTTCTTAGTTTCAGAATTTCTTCCTCTGTAGGACGATCGAAATCTATCCAATACCAAATATATTTGGAAGAAGATAGTTCCTCAAGCGGAACATCATGTAGTAAATCATAAGTTATTGTAACTGCTAATGTTCTAATCATGGGTATACTCCTTACTAAAAATTACTCTTAGTTAGTATGCCCCATTTTACCCACAATTGGTAACTTTATATGACTTGGATATTGCTCTGAATGGAATATCGTTTGTTCTGCTATTACCCATTCCGTGTCAGTTGCCGGATCGTTTCCTGTATTATGATTCGGAAATGAAGCATTTTTTGCTCCGGATGTAATGGCAATACGGATACGATGTCCCTTCTTAAATAAATGAGCAATTTTCGATAATTTTATTTCATACTTTTCAATTTGATGTGGTGTTACCAATTTTGGGCTTTCATACGACGTTCGATATCTAGCGCGAACCATTCCATCAGATAGGCGAATGGAATTCCCTTTTTCATCGACATCTGTTATCCGAATTAACCAATCGGTGTCTTTTGCAGAAGTTGCTGCATAAATGATTGCATAAATATCCCCGGCGATTTCAATTTCATTCTGCAAAGGCTCAGAAGTATAGACTAAAACATCCTTTCTTGTTTCTACGTCACGATAATTTTCCGGAACACTGCACTCATTTTCAGACACATCTATTAAATAGGGGGCAGGGTCCTTTGGGTCAAAAAGATAATGATCACAGCCATCAATTTTTGAAGGGGAAGTGCTTATTTTGCCATCACCAAAGCTTGTTTGGGCGCTACTATTACTTTGAATATAATAGTTTGTTAAATGTACGTTGCTTGGCGGCCAGTTGTTAGCCTTTTTCCATTGATTCTCACCAACTGTATAATAGTCAACAGCTGTTTCTGTGTCCACACCATTTTCAATTCCTTTCAAAAAGCGATCATACCAACGCTGACATAATAGATCAAGATCATATCGAATCGCATTTAAGCCAAATTGGACATGATGAATTTCTCGTGTAGCATTTGAATTATGATACCATGGGCCTAAAATTAATCTTTGATTCTCACGATTATGTTTCTGATTTAGCTCCCATGCCTCCGTCGTTCCATTTCCATCATCATCATACCAACCAGAAATATAGAGGGAAGGTACATTGATTTTTTCACCAAGTTTTGACCAATCAAAAGATGCCCAAAACTCATCATAATCGGGATGTTTCATCCACTCATTCCAAAAAGGAATGTTAAAACCAAGCGCTTTCTCCGGAATATCCTTAAGCGGACGAATAGCTAGCACTTCATCCCAATCATCTCGTTTTAATGCATCTCTATTCGTTTTTTGCTTCGCCATCATAAAAATCCATGCCATTAATCCGGAAGAATAAAGACCGTCTTTTCGCGGTAAATCTCCAAATGGAGTGCCGGCCGTAACAATGCTTATAATAGCTTTTAAATGGGGGTTTCCACTTGCAGCCGCTGCCCATTGAACAAAACCGCTATAGGAGGAACCTATCATCCCAACATTCCCATCTGACCAGCTTTGGGAAGCGATCCAATTAAGTGTATCATCACCGTCATTCATTTCATGATACATCGGCAGCCATTCTCCCTCGGAATCTTCCCGTCCTCGCACGTCTTGTGAAATAACAGCAAATCCCCGTTGGACAAAACGTAGTTTATTCAATCCGTATGACATTCTTCCGTATGGCGTTCTAATTAATATCGTTGGGATTCGTGTTCCCGTTTTCAAATTTTTCGGCAGCCAAACCTCTGTTGCTAATCTCACGCCATCCCGCATTTCAACATCGATTTTTCCGATATGCTCGATCTCAAATGAAGCACGAGAAAGTAACGGATCATTCCACATTTTTAGCGGTGTTAAGTGTTCGTACCCAGGTACAACTAAAACCGCACTATCGACTCCCTCGTGATAAAGGAAGGCAATTATTTGATTGAGCTCAATTACTAAATCAATTGGTTGCTTTTCTCCGGTCATCGCATATATCCAAACAGAATCTGAGACCTTTTCGTATCTAGTAAACTGTTCACCAGAATTCAGTAATACAGTTTCACTCTCAGTCCAGTTCACATGCCTTGCCTCATGGAGGATGTTTTGGATTTTCTCCAAAGAAAAGACACATGAATTCATATTTTTATTTATAGCCCGAATCTCTATTTTTTCTCCCATTCGTATTTTCGCTTGTAATATCCCCGAAACATAATAGAAAAGCTCCAAACAAATCATCTCCCACTCTTTGTATAAATAACAATTCTTGAAATAGTTGTATATTCCTTTTAAAAATTTACAACATTCATAATTTTTAATGATAAAATACAGTATAATGACCTTACATAGCAATAGAAAGTGACAAAAGGGGGAGATACAAAGTGAAGCCTCTTATAGGAATCACAGCGAATGTTGATTTTGATTGGAAACATACATTAGGAAATGACTATTTACAGGCTGTCATCCAGGCAGGCGGCATTCCAATCATATTGCCGGCCGGAGTGATTGGAGATGCGGCACATTTAGCGAAAAAATTAGATGGGTTAGTTTTATCAGGTGGGGGAGATATTGATCCTACATTATTTGGTGATGAACCTCATCAAAAACTAGGGTCGATTTCACCTGGAAGGGACCATTATGAAATAGAATTAATTCAACATATGCTTAAGCTCGATAAACCAATCTTAGCAATATGCAGAGGAATTCAAATATTAAATATTGCTGTTGAAGGGGATATGTACCAAGATATATATAGTCAGATTGACTCTCCAGTCATTCAACATACGCAAAATGCGGTAAGATACCATTTGTCTCATTATGTTCAAGTAGAAAAAAATAGTTTACTAGCGGAAATTGCTGGTCAAGTTCAATTTAAAGTAAACTCATTTCATCATCAGGCAGTCAGGAAAGTTGTGCAACCATTTGAAGTAGTAGCTCGTTCATCAGATGGTGTGATCGAGGCGATAGAAAGTAAATTACATAAATTTGTAGTAGGAGTTCAATGGCACCCCGAGCCATTGGCGGTCCACGGTGATCCAATCTCGCAAAGAATCTTTCAACGATTCATTCAATCTAGTATATGAGGTGATAACAATGCATATTATCGATCTACATTGCGATGCATTAATGAAATTAGCGGATGCAAAGGGTAAATTAAGCTATGCTGACTCAGCACAATTAGATACGAACAAATCTAGACTACAAAAAGGGGATGTAAAAGTACAAAGCTTTGCCATATTCATTGAACCAGACATTAAGTCTGATCAGAAATTTCAAGCTGCTCTTGATCAAATTTACTATTTGAAAAATGAAGTGTTAGCAAAAAACATTGAAATGAAACAGATTATGAATTGGCGTGATTTCGATCAATTAAAAGAAAATGAAATAGGTGCGATGCTTACCCTAGAAGGTGTCGATGCAATCGGAAATGATATTCAAAAGCTTAGTATTTTACATGAGTTAGGTGTTTTATCAGTTGGTTTAACTTGGAATAACGCAAATCTGGCAGCTGATGGCGCAGGGGAGCCCCGTGGTGCCGGACTTACTTCTTTCGGTAAAGAAATTGTGCAATTTAATAATCAGCATCGAATATTAACCGATGTCTCCCATTTATGCGAAAAAGCATTTTGGGATGTGATTGAAATAGCTGATTTTCCAATCGCTAGCCACTCAAATTCCAAAGTATTATGTAATCATGTTAGAAACTTAACAGATCAGCAAGCAAGAGCATTATTTGAAAAAGATGGCTTAATTCATGTTGTTTTTAATCCACCATTTATAAATGAAAGTGGTAAAGCAACTATTCCTGATCTTATTAAACATATTGATCATTTTTGTTCATTAGGCGGTGTAGACAAAATCGGTTTTGGTTCCGACTTTGATGGAATATCAACAAAGGTAACAAAATTAGAAGACTCCTCAAAATATCAAAACTTAGTGAACGAACTATTAAAATACTATTCCGAGGAACAAGTAAAAGGTTTCGCTTATCAAAACTTTCTCAATCATCGTCCAATTTAATTGAATATTTATCTCAAAGGCTTTCAGTTTATCTGAGTGCCTTTCTTATATTTATAAAAGTAATACTAAAAAACTTATTTTGAAACCGTATTGAAAATTTCGATAAATTAATATAATCTAAATATATCAATTGTTCGGTTGATGTAAATGTAACCGAATACATAGAGGGAGGTGCATCACGAAATGGGAAGATACATAGTTAAAAGATTCGTAGCCATGCTCATTACAATTTGGGTAATTACAACATTAACCTTTTTTTTAATGCATTCAATTCCTGGTTCCCCTTTTAATGAAGAACGAAACACAAATGAACATGTTCGAAAAAACTTAGAAGCACATTATCATTTGGACAAACCACTTTATGAACAGTATTTCACTTATCTCAAATCAATCGCACAATTTGACTTTGGACCATCCATTAAGAAACCGTCCCAAACCGTCAATGATATGTTAGGACGAGGATTTCCCGTTTCCTTTGAGTTAGGAATAACAGCGTTAATCATTGCTGTTATATCAGGGATTACATTAGGTGTTTTAGCTGCATTAAAACATAATGGAGTAATTGATTACTTAGCAATGACGATTGCAGTATTAGGTATATCGATTCCAAACTTTGTAATGGCTACACTTTTAATCCAACAATTTGCTGTCAACTGGCATCTATTACCCGCTGCGACTTGGGCAAGTACGAAGCATATGATATTACCGACTGCAGCTCTTGCGACGGGTCCAATGGCGATCATAGCACGCTTAACCCGATCAAGTATGCTCGAAGTATTAACGCAAGATTATATTAAAATGGCAAGGGCAAAAGGTCTATCTCCAGTAAAAATAATAATAAAACATGCACTTCGTAATGCACTAATGCCTGTTATTACAATACTTGGAACATTAACAGCAGGTATCCTTACTGGAAGTTTTGTTATCGAAAAAATTTTCGCCATCCCTGGAATGGGAAAATATTTTGTAGAAAGTATCAATACCCGCGATTATCCGGTAATTATGGGAACAACGGTATTTTACAGTGTTTTTTTAATATTAATGTTATTTGTCGTAGATTTAGCATATGGCATGTTAGATCCACGGATAAAGTTACATAAAAAGGAGTGAACTTGAGTGGGCGCTTTAAAACAAGAGGATCAGCAAATTAGTCCCAATATTCCAACCGAATGGTTCGTTCCAATAAATAAGAAAAATGGCGAAGCCGAAGCTGTTGTCCGCCCAAGTATTTCATATTGGCAAGATGTATGGAGAAGATTATTGAAAAATAAATTAGCGATGTTTGGGCTAATCATATTTATTCTTTTAATCATCATGGCGATTATTGGTCCGATGTTTTCTCCACAAAATGTAACAAAGGTCACACTCAAAGACCAAAATCTCGCTCCTTCATCCACACATTGGTTCGGGACGGATAATTTGGGGAGAGATGTTTTTACAAGGACTTGGTATGGAGCGAGAATTTCCTTGTTTGTAGGGGTAATGGCAGCCCTGATCGATTTCATCATTGGGGTCATTTATGGAGGAATAGCCGGATATAAAGGTGGAAAAGTCGATCATTATATGATGCGAGTTGTTGAAGTATTATATGGACTGCCATATTTGTTAGTCGTCATTTTGCTAATGGTAGTTATGGGTCCGGGATTGAAAACGATCATTGTCGCTTTATCAGTTACTGGATGGGTCGGTATGGCAAGGATTGTTCGCGGACAAGTGTTGCAAATCAAAAATTATGAGTATGTATTAGCTTCCAAAACCTTTGGAACGAAAACAGCACGAATTATCCGCAAAAATTTATTGCCTAACACGATGGGAACGATTATCGTTCAAATGACATTAACCGTTCCAAGCGCCATTTTCGCAGAAGCTTTTTTAAGCTTTATTGGCCTTGGGATACAAGCACCTTTTGCCAGTTGGGGAGTGATGGCAAATGATGGCTTACCGGCCATTTTATCTGGTCATTGGTGGACATTATTTTTTCCAGCATTCTTCATTTCATTAACAATGTTTGCTTTTAACGTTCTAGGTGATGGCTTACAGGATGCGCTAGATCCGAAGCTAAGGAGGTAGAATGATGGAAAACGTCCTGGAAATTCAGAATTTGCACGTATCATTTTCAACCTATGGAGGAACCGTTCAAGCTGTAAGAGGTGTTCACTTAGAATTGAAAAAAGGAGAAATATTGGCGATCGTTGGTGAGTCCGGATGCGGAAAAAGTGTAACATCACAAAGCATTATCGGGTTAATTCCTAAATCGTCAGGAAAAATAACTGATGGATCGATCATTTATAAAAATAAGGATTTAACTAAGATGAGTGAAAAAAGCTTACGATCGATTCGCGGAGCAGAAATTTCAATGATCTTTCAAGACCCAATGACAGCATTGAATCCCACTTTAACGATTGGCGATCAGTTAATTGAGTCGATTCGACAGCATCAGGATATATCAAAAACAGAAGCGACTAAAAAAGTTCTTTCTATCCTTCATTTAGTCGGTATTTCAAACCCGAAAGAAAGGCTAAAGCAATACCCGCATCAATTCAGCGGCGGGATGCGGCAACGTATAGTTATTGCTATGGCTTTAATCTGCGAACCTGAAATTATTATCGCTGATGAACCGACAACCGCCTTGGATGTAACAATCCAAGCTCAAATATTTGAGTTATTTAAAGAGATTCAAGAGAAAACGGGCGTATCTATCATTTTGATTACTCATGATTTAGGTGTAGTTGCACAAGTTGCTGACAGAATCGCAGTTATGTACGCCGGCAAAATTGTTGAAACAGGAACGAGAAAAGAAATTTTTTACAAACCTAAGCATCCATATACAAAAGGACTATTAAGTTCTGTTCCGAGACTTGATTTAGAAGATGAGGAATTAGTCCCAATACCGGGATCACCTCCTGATCTGTTTGCACCGCCAATCGGATGTCCTTTCACAGCAAGATGCGCGTTTGCGATGGAAGTATGTGAAAAAGTTTATCCTAATACGTACAGTTTTTCGGCTAATCATCATGTTAGTTGCTGGCTGCAAGATGAAAGAGCAAGACACCATTTGATTTCGACTATGGGCCAGAGCTCATAGATGAAATAATATTAAAGAATTTAAGGGGGAGTATGATGAAGAAGCTTATCGGTACATTAATGACGCTTTTCCTCGTTTTTTCTTTAGCAGCATGTACCACTTCAAAAGAAGCTGGGAAAGAGGAGGAGAAAGACACAAACAAGAACGATAATAAAGATAAAAAAGTGGAACAAGTTTTACGACTAAACAATGGGGCAGAACCTACCTCATTTGATCCACCAATGGGATTTGATTCGTATTCATGGAGTTCTTTAAACAACTTAATGGAAGGGTTAACAAGATTAGGTCAGGATCATAATCCAGAAGCAGCGACAGCGGAGAAATGGGATGTTAGTAAGGATGGAAAAACGTATACATTCCATATTCGTGAAAATGCAAAATGGTCGAACGGGGATCCAGTTACAGCAGGAGATTTCGAATATGCATGGAAACGCCTTCTTGACCCTAAAACAGGTTCACCAGCAGCATTTTTAGGATATTTTATTGAAGGTGGAGAAGCTTTTAATACCGGCAAAGGTTCAAAGGACGATGTCAAAGTAAAAGCAGTGGATGAAAAAACATTTGAAGTTGTGTTGACTAGTCCTCAAGCATATTTCTTAAGTGTCATTGCTAATCCGGCATTTTTCCCAATTAATCAAAAGGTCGCTGAAGCCAATCCAAAATGGTTTGCGGAAAGCAATACCTTTGTTGCGAATGGTCCATTTAAATTAACGAAATGGGAACATGATAGTAATATGGAAATGGCCAAAAATGAAAACTATTGGGATGCAGCGAATGTTAAATTAGACAAAGTAACATGGGCAATGGTGAATGATCCTACGACAGAATATCAAATGTATCAAAATGACGAATTAGATACTTCTGCTATTCCAGCTGAAGCAAGTGAACAAATATTTAAAGAAGGTAAGGAACAAATTGAAGATCAAGCGGGAACGTATTTTTATCGTTTCAATTTAAAACTAGAGCCGTTCCAAAATGTTAATATTCGAAAAGCGTTTGCAATGGCAATCGATCAGCAACAAATCGTTGATTTCGTCACTAAAAATAAAGAAAAACCTGCACATGGTTTCGTTTCAAATGGGTTTAACCAACCAGATGGAAAAGACTTCCGTGAAGCGGGTGGCGATTTAATTAAATTTGACGCAAAAGAAGCAAAAGCACTATTAGAAAAAGGAATGAAGGAGGAAGGCTATAAGAAACTTCCGGCAATTACGCTCACTTATAGCACAAGTCCTGACCACCAAAAGATCGCTGAAACAATACAAGCGATGATTAAAGAAAATTTAGGCGTAGATATTAAACTAGCAAATATGGAATGGAATGTGTTCCAAGAAGAACAGAAGAAATTTAAATTCCAGTTATCAAGAAGTTCATTCCTAGCTGATTATGCTGATCCAATTAACTTCTTAGAAAACTTCCAAACCGGACATACGATGAATCGAACAGCTTGGAGCAATAAAAAATTTGATCAACTAATTAAAGATGCAAAGAACGAAGCAGACGAAACGAAACGCTTCGAAATGATGCATGAAGCGGAAAAAATCCTATTTGATGAAATGCCAATTATCCCAATTCATTTCTACAACCAAGTGACATTACAAAAAGACAATGTAAAAGGCATTGTTCGTCACCCAGTTGGCTACTTAGAATTAAAATGGGCATATATTGAGTAGAAGCAAGTGCCTGTAGCGGAAAGGAACGGTCAATGTTCAGCTCGCGAAACACAATTTTACGAAAACAACCATTGAATAAATGGAGTGGTAGATTATTGAAACTTGGAAGAAACCTTATCATGCGTATCAGTTGATAAGGTTTTTTCCTCAAATTAAGCAAACCTACGGAGGGGAATATGGAACTATATCAAATAAATGTAGCAGTTGCAACATTATGGACATCGAAAGATTCAGCGAGAAAAATAGATGTGGATGCCATTACAAATCCAGTAGATATCCCAAAATGGCTAAATTCATTAACTTATGAAACAAAGCTAGATCTATGCAATGACAACCTTGTGCAATCTCAAGTTCTACTAGGTGAAGAAGCTCAAGTAATAGAGATTGACGGTGATTGGGCATTCTGTGTTATTCCAAGTCAATCAAGTAAGAAGGATGATCGCGGCTACCCCGGATGGATTCCGTTGAACCAATTAAGAAAAAAAGAAGAGGAAGAAAATAATTACGATCAAGTAGCCGTTGTTTGCCAACCTACTGCCACCCTTTACGAAAAACCTGGTAACAAGTGGATGGAAGTCAGTTATCAAACGAAATTACCAATAGTGGAAACACTAGAGGAATATAGTAAAGTTAAAGTTCCCTCAGGCTATGCTTATTTGAAAAACGAAGATATTCATATTTTTAAAATAAATGAGGCTCCTAGACAGAATGGGGAATTCATTATTCGTGAAGCGGAAAAATTTATCGGACTCCCGTATCTTTGGGGAGGGATGAGTGGATTTGGTTTTGATTGTTCCGGATTCAGCTATACAATGTGTAACGCTGCCGGCTATATAATTGCAAGAGATGCACATGAGCAAGCAGATGGAGGCATAGATGTAGATCTTCAACAAATTCAACCGGGAGATTTATTATTTTTCGCTTATGAAGAAGGAAAAGGACATATTCATCACGTCGCTATTTATTACGGAGAAGGGGAAATGATTCATTCACCGAATACGGGAAAATCAATCGTAATAGAAGAAATAGCCGGAACATACGAGAAAGAACTTTGTGCAGCACGTCGCTATTGGATCTAGTTTGGGGGTATACATATGGAGAGAAACAAAGTTTTAGAAATTAATCATGTAAAGAAGCATTTTGAAGTAGGAAAAGGAGCACGGTTAAAAGCAGTTGATAATGTTAGTTTTCATATAAATGAAGGCGAAACCTTCGGACTAGTTGGAGAATCCGGCTGCGGAAAGTCAACAACTGGAAGATTAATAATGAGGTTATATCAACCAACTGAAGGTGAAGTTTTATATAAAGGGAAAAATATTCACCTATTAAATAAAAGTGAACAGCTTGCCTTCAATCGAAAAATACAAATGATTTTTCAAGATCCATATGCATCGTTAAACCCACGCTCAACAGTCCAAGAGATTATTTCCGAGCCAATGGAAGTGCATGGGTTATTTAAAAATAAAGAAGAACGACGTCAAAGGGTTTATGAACTTTTAGAGGATGTCGGTTTAAATCGTGAGCATGCAAATCGCTACCCTCATGAATTTAGTGGGGGGCAACGCCAACGCATAGGTATTGCAAGATCTTTAGCGCTAGATCCGGAGTTTATTATTGCCGATGAACCGATTTCCGCTTTAGATGTTTCCGTTCAAGCTCAAGTTGTAAATCTATTAAAAAAGCTTCAGAAAGAGAAAAAGCTTACTTTCCTATTCATTGCCCATGATTTATCAATGGTCAAGCATATTAGTGATCGCATAGGTGTCATGTATCTTGGACATTTAGTTGAATTAACAAGTAGCAGTAATTTATATAAAAATCCACTTCATCCATATACGCAGGCATTACTTTCAGCCATCCCAATACCCGACCCGGAAATTGAAGATAAGCGTGAAAGAATTATTTTAAAAGGAGAAATACCAAGTCCAATAAATCCTCCGAGTGGGTGTGTATTTAGAACGAGATGTCCCGCAGCAAGTGATATATGCCAATCGAAAATTCCGGAGTGGAGAGAAATAGAAGAAGAACATTTTGTCGCTTGTCACTTATACAATAATCACCCCGGAATGAATAAAGAAGCACTACTTACGAAGGGATCATGATAATGAGAAGTGTAGCAAGCTTAAGAAAACAAATCGATGGGATTATCGAACAATCGTTAGGCATTGTAAGCATAGTCGTAGAAATAAACGAAGAGACGATAATTAGTAAAAATAGTAAACGCGAAATGTCTTCTGCTAGCTTAATAAAAATTCCGATTATTATGGCTGCATTTCAGCAAGCGGAGTTAGGGAAAATTGATTTAGAAGAGAAAATAGAGGTGAAACCTGAGCATAAAGTGGGAGGATCAGGTGTTATTCAATATTTAACAGAAGGAACTCTTTTATCCGTTAAAGACCTTTTGACATTAATGATTATCGTTTCGGATAATACGGCAACAAATATGATGATTGATCTAGTCGGTCAGGAAACGATTAATTATTTTAATAAACAAATAGGATGCAATCATACAAGACTAGAAAGAAGATTAATGGATTATGTGGCCAGGGATATGGGGCTAGATAATGTTACTTCTGCATCCGATATGGTAATATTCCTAAAAGAAATCGTGGAAAATCAATTCCTTACTTCAAAGAGTACGTATGAAATATTGAATATCCTTTCTGGACAGCAATTTCAAGATAAATTACCTGCAATGATGGATTCGGATCATGTATTTGTTGCTAATAAAACAGGGGAAATTCCCGGTGTTGAACATGATGTTGCAATTATTAGGCATAATGACGATCAAGTATTTATGGCAGTATTAATCGATCAATTAGAAAATCAGTATGAGGGAAAACAAATTATTGCTCGGACCGGCAAGGCTGTATATGACTATTTAATTCAATAACAATACAGGAATAGTGTATCATTTTATGATACACTATTTTATTTCGTAATTTTCTAAATTGTTTTCTCGTTTATAGACGAAAGCCCATTTTTAATATGGACAGTTACCACATATAAAGAGCTGAATAAATATAAATAAGGATTTATCTTTTGATGGGTAGGGAGGGGTGACATGAGATATCTCGCGATCGGTGACGGACTATGTGCAGGGCATGGTGCACCATTTTTATCTCCAAGTTTTGTACATCGACATGCACGTCTTGCAGAACGGAATTTAAGAGAAAGGGTGTTTGTTACAAATGTAGCAGCGGCAAATAATCATGCCAATGATATCCTCCAATCATTGAGTGATCCAAATATAATGAGAAGCATTAAACAAAGTGACATGATTGTTTTATCTGCCGGACATCAAGATTTACAAACAGCAAAGAAAAAATATGATGAAACGGGCAATGAAGAAGAGTTTATTCATGAGTCAAGAAAATGTAGAAGTACAATTGATGACATCATTCGTGGGATACGCGATTTGAAAGAGGAACAAGAAGATAACTACATGCTTATTATTCTCGGTTTGCACAATCCGTATCCTAATGATCCTTTAGCAGATAAATGGGTACAGCGTATAAATCGCTATATTGAATGTAGGGCAAATCGACGATGTTTAAAAACGATAAATCTCCAGCAACATTTACAAGATAAATTGGACAATTGGTGTACTAGTGACAATTTATATCCAAACCATTTAGGACATATTGAAATTGCAAATCGGCTACATGAAATTGGCTATGACTCTATTAGAGGAGAACAAGATGGATAAATTCACTTGAAAAGGAGGTGAGAAGCTTATGTGGTATGGCGGTTGTGGTTATCCAGTAGGTGGATATGGCTACGGTGTCGGCTGGGGTGCAGGCCGAGGATTTGCATTAATCGTAGTATTGTTCATCTTACTTATCATTGTAGGAGCAGCATATGTTTATTAGGTTAAAATAAAGAAGTCCGGTCTTTTTTAAGACTGGACTTTTCCTATTTTAAGAAAAGAAAAACATTTGCTTGTCGGGGCTGACCAAGGCGCTTTCGCTTTTCTATATATAATCAAACGTTTAACCTACTCCATTGTCCCACTCCAATTAAGTGACTTGACCATAAAATGGTGTGGAAGGATATTTGGAGGTGAATAGTACATGTCTGCTTCACATTACCATATTTGTTCAAGAAATATTGGAAAGCCCGTTGAAATAAGAACGCGTGATGGAAGAGTGCACAGAGGAATCATTCATCGAGTTGATAATCGAATGGTTTATTTACGCCCACTCCCACAAAGGAATTATGGAGGATACGGTTATGGTTGGGGTTGGGGCTGGGGCGGCTTTGGCTGGGGTGTCGCACTTGGTGCCATAGTTGGCTTAGCGCTTCTTCCTTGGTTTTTCTGGTAGGCCGTTGTCTTTTGAAAAAGACTCCTATTTTAAAGGGAGTCTTTTTCAACGAATACATCCTTTTATAATATTGGAAAGATTATTGTAAAAGTTGTCCAATCGTCATTAGATTGACAAGTTAAAGTTCCACCGTGTTTTTCAAGTATATTTTTGGAAACATACAAACCAAGCCCTGTTCCGCTCTTCTTCGTTGTAACGAAAGGCTCGAAAATAGTGTCAACCATTTCTTCCGGTATTTTTGGTCCGTTATTACTTATGTCTATAATAACGGAGTTTTCAGTAATATCCAATTCAATTTGGATAATCGGATTCTTCACGCTTTTCAGTACATCAACCGCATTAAAAATAATATTAATAAGTACCTGTCTTATTTCATCTTTAAAGCCATGAATGCTAATTTCATGCAAATAATGTTTTTGGATATCAACATTTACTTCTAAAATACGAGGATACAAAAAGGATAAGACTTCTTCAATTAAATCATTTAATGAAAAAGAGGTCATTTCAATTGACACAATTTCTTTTTTTGATAGCATAAGAAATTGAGAGATATTAAATTTTAATTGCTCAATTTCGTTAGAGATAATATCCAAATAAGGCAATTGTGGATTTTCAGAACGCAATAATTGCACAAATCCATGAATAGAAGTTAATGGATTACGAAATTCATGAACGAAGCTAGATGTCATTTGTCCTAAAAGTGTTAAACGTTCATGATGTGTTGTATTTATGTATTCATTTTTTTTATCAATGATTTGATCTTTAACATTTGAATAATATGTAACAACATAAAACAATAATTTGTCAAAAGCATAATTAATTTTGTCAATATAGGCATTGACATCGTTTACATTTAAATAATTATTGTATAAAAACTTAGTAGTTATTGATTTACCAATACTTAAATTATATGTAACTTCACCTAAATCAATATTTTGATCAAGTTTTTCTTTAGCAAAGTTAGATGCAAGGGATTTTAAAAAGTGCTCCAATTTTTCCTTCGATATTGACAATGATTGAATAAGAAAATCATGACAAGTATCTTTATTGAAAAATTTGGATTTTAAAGGATTTGACTTGGAGTTTATCAATTGTTCATTCCAAATCGCAACAATTTTATCAATATTTTTATCAAAAAATGCAACGATATCTTGTCTAAGCGGTATCATTTTTTTCACCTCCCTTTTCTTCAAAATAACAATTAGCAAAAATTTCTTCATCTAAAATATATCAAAATATTTAAATAATACCAAGTTAAAGTTATATAAATGTACTTATAGTTTCATAAAATAGCATATAAATATCTTTAAGAATATGGATAAATCAGTTGTAAACGGTATTAAAAAATAGTATAGTTAATTAGTATTATTAAATAAATATAATCCCACAAGGGGAGCCTAAATCGGCTGAGAGTGAACGTATGAGTTCTGACCCTATGAACCTGTTAGATAATGCTAGCGCAGGGACTGTGGTTTGATGGAATAGAAAGCAATGCAGCGATTTCCTTAAACCGTCCTGTATTGCTTTTTTTGTGTAAAAAACGCAATACAGTTGTTTTTACATTCCCTCCGAGCCTTCATAGTCACTCTTCAGACGAAAAGAAAGGAAGGGAATATAAGATGAATAAAAAAACATTGTTTTTAGTAGAAGTTGCTGTTCTCGGAGCACTTGCTTACTTGCTTGACCTTGTTTCAGCATTTATTTGTAAGGCTATTTGGCCAGAAGGCGGATCCGTTTCATTAGCTATGATACCGATATTTTTAATGGCTTATCGTTGGGGCTTAAAAGGCGGGTTGTTAACTGGATTTATATTAGGTACGCTACAAGTTGTAACAGGATTTTCAGTATTTTATCATCCGGTACAAGGGATTGTCGACTATTTTGTCGCCTTTACAGTGATTGGTTTAGCAGGTATTTTTGCAAAGCAAATCAAAACATCTATAGAAAATGGAAATATCGGAAAATGGACTACATACACTGTCTTAGGTGTTTTTCTTGGTAGTTTATTACGTTTCCTTGCCCATTTCTACACAGGTATTGTCTTTTTCGGTTCGTATGCACCGAAAGGACAACCGGTTGCATTATATTCATTGATTTATAATGGAACATATATGTCGATCAATTTTGTCTTAAGCTCAGTACTTGTTGTCATGATCTTATTTATTGCTCCAAGACTTGTCCAAATCAAAAAATAAAGTTAAAGGGTACTTTGCTAAGTACCCTTTAATTACTTAACGACTAGCACATCTTTAGTTGTATTTTTAATAATATTTTCCTCCGTGCTGCCTAGAAAAATCCGCTTGAAAATCCCTTCTTCACTTTGACCTACGACAATTAAGTCTATTTGATTGGAATTCGCGTATTCACATATATTGTCGGATGTCTTTCCATAAAGCGTATCAAAATGAAAAGAGATTCCTCTAGATTGTAAAATCTCCGTGACTTCCGCTCGAAGATCGGGGTCATCATCCTGTATAAAATGTTTTGTATTTTCTTGAATTGAATGTTCAAGTGGAAGGTGTGTGACATATACACCACCATCTGAACGCGGGATCGCAGTATATCCTGACTTGCCTAAACTATCTTCAGGTAGTGGCGTGTCTATCGAATAAGTCGTTCCATTTATTACTTGGACAACACTTAATTGGCATTCTTGATTTAATAAATATAAATCCGCTGCTATTTCCAATGCTTTTCTACTGCCGTCTGAGTCATCAAAGCAAACTAAAATATGTTTATACATATTCATCAGCTCCTATTTATATTACTTCTTATATACCCTTTATTCAGTGCAAATAACAAACAAACGAATGACTTATATTACAAAAACATTACAAAGTAAAATAATTTTCATTGATTTTTCTTACCTAACATAATATGCTTTACGTTAGAAATAGGTAGTATCAATTTTAACTAATTGAAGGCAGGGAAAAGTATGGAATGGTTACAGCGATTTCGTGGAGCTGTAAAGAAATTTTGGAAAAAGGCACATATGAATCAAATAATTATTCTAGGAGGATCAGTAACCCTATTAGCGTTTCTTGCCTTTTTTGGATATTTTGCAGCAACGGCAAATGTTGAGTCTTTGAAAAAGGGCTTAGCACAATCGACTGTTATTTACGATAAAGACGGAGATGTCGCAAGCAAAATTTCCGCAAACCGAACAGAAGGCGTCTCGATTAAAAAAATGCCCCAACATTTAAAAGATGCAATTGTTGCTATTGAAGACCATCGTTTTTACCAACATGGTGGATTCGATGTGAAAGGAATAACGAGCGCACTCTTTAAAAATATAACTGCCGGCGGGATAACAGCGGGCGGAAGTACAATTACCCAACAGCTAACGAAAAATGCTTTGCTATCGGATGAAAGAACATTTAAACGGAAAATCGAAGAATTATTTTTAGCCATTGAAATTGAAAAAAAATACACTAAAGACGATATTTTAGAAATGTATTTAAATCAAGTTTATTTTGGACATGGTGCATGGGGAGTTCAAAAAGCGGCCCAACGATATTTTGGTAAAGATGTAGAAGATATTAATCTTAGTGAAGCCGCTGCACTTGCTGGAATTGTAAATGCGCCATCTGCACTTGATCCTTATTATCATATGGATCGAACGATTAAGCGCAGAAATGTCGTTCTTGGGGCAATGAAACAATATGGCTACATCACGAAAAAACAATTCGACGACGCTAAAAAGGAACAATTAGTTCTTAATGATCAACAGAAAGATCCAATGAAAGGTAAATATCCTTATTATGTTGATGCGGTATTAGCAGAAGCAACTGAGAAATTCGGATTGACGCAAGATGAGATTATGACGCGTGGCTATCGAATTTATACAGAAATGGACCAAAATATCCAATCTGCATTGGAAAATGTATATAACAATAATTATAACTTTCCTCAAGGAAGAGGAGGACAGATCGTCCAAAGCGGGTCAATACTACTTGATCCAAAAACCGGTGGGATTCGTGGGTTAGTCGGCGGTAGAGGGGAAAAGGTTTTTCGAGGATTTAATCGCGCGACACAATTAAAACGATCACCCGGATCGACCTTTAAACCTTTAGCGGTGTATACACCAGCTTTAGAGGAAGGATACAAGCCTGATTCAATGTTAAAGGATGAAAAAATGACATTTGGTCATAATTATTCACCGAAAAATTATAATGGCCAATATCAAGGTGAAGTACCAATGTATAAAGCGATCGAAAACTCGATTAATATTCCGGCCGTTTGGTTATTAAATGAGATTGGTATTGATAAAGGAATGGATGCCGTTAAGAGATTCGGTATTCCATTAACAGATAAAGATCGAAATTTAAGCATTGCACTTGGAGGTTTAAGAAAAGGGGTATCCCCTTTACAAATGGCAGAAGCATATTCGGCTTTCGCCAATGAAGGAAAACGTGAAGATGGGCATATCATTACTAAAATTGTTGGACCAACAGGGAAAATCATTGTTGAAAGAAAACCGAAAGTAACAAAAGTTACGGATAAGAAAACGGCCAATGAAATGACATCAATGCTTTTAAACGTGATGGAAACTGGGACAGGTAAAGGTGCTAATGTTTCAGGTTATCAAATTGCCGGTAAGACGGGATCAACACAAGTTCCTTTTAATAATATTGACGGAACGGCTGACCAATGGTTTGTCGGTTATACCCCTAATCTTGTCGGTGCTGTTTGGATCGGCTATGATAAAACCGATCGGGAGCATTATTTATATGGGTTAAGTGCACAAGGCGTGGTTCCCGTTTTTCAATCAATTATGCAAAATACGTTAAAATACACGAAAGCAGAAAAATTTGAAACGGAATCGATCAATAGCCAAATGCAAAAAAAATATGAGTCAGACCACCCGTTTAAAACAAAAGCAAAAGAACTAAATGAAAAGTTGAAACAAGGTACAGAAAAACTCAAAGAAAAACTAGAAGATGGAAAAAGCAAATGGAAAATCCTCGAAGAGAAAATAAAAGATAAACTGAAACAATTCAAAGGAGAATAACCTCCAAACTTATTAATTAGCAGTTCCTTTTTGGAATTGCTTTTTTATTTTTTAAAAAAAGTACATAATGATGAGAGTAATGCATTAAGCATGAAGATTTTTTGAATTTATGGGAAAATAAAAGTATATTGAGATAAGGAGTGGTAAAATGCAATTCCGAATCGAAAAAGATACACTTGGTGAAATGAAAGTCCCTGTTGACAAATATTGGGGAGCACAAACACAGCGAAGCAAAGAAAACTTTAAAATTGGCTCAGAAAAAATGCCAATGGAGGTCATTCGAGCCTTTGTACAATTAAAAAAAGCTGCAGCAGTTGCCAATCATAATTTAGGAAAGCTATCGGATGCGAAGAAACAGGCAATAGTAGAAGCTTGTGACGAGGTGTTAGAAGGTCGTTTCGATGATCATTTTCCGCTTGTTGTTTGGCAAACAGGAAGTGGAACCCAATCGAATATGAACGTAAATGAAGTAATTGCTAGAAGGGCAAATGAGATCTTACAAAAAAATGAATCGAAGGAACATATTCATCCAAATGATGATATCAATATGTCCCAAAGTTCAAACGATACCTTTCCAACTGCAATGCATATTGCAGCATATAGTGTTATTCAAGAAAAACTAATACCAGCAATAAATAAATTAACAGACACATTTTTACAAAAAGAAAATGAATTTATGGACATTATTAAAATTGGTCGAACACATTTACAAGATGCAACACCTTTAACACTTGGTCAAGAAATTAGCGGTTGGAGAGCAATGCTGGAAAAAAGTAAAAAAATGATTCATGAAAGTGCTGAACATCTATTAAATTTGGCAATAGGCGGTACTGCTGTTGGTACCGGAATAAATGCGGATCCTACTTTTGGTGAGAAAGTTGCACAGGAATTAAAGAACCTAACAGGATTTCCATTCCGTTCATCTAATAATAAATTTCATGCATTGACTAGTCATGATGAAATCGTTCATGTCCACGGCGCATTGAAGGCTTTAGCCGCAGATGTTATGAAGATAGCTAATGATGTGAGATGGCTTGCAAGTGGTCCAAGGAGTGGGATTGGCGAGATTAGCATCCCGGCGAATGAACCAGGAAGTTCAATCATGCCAGGGAAAGTTAACCCTACACAAAGTGAGGCATTAACAATGGTTGCAACGCAAGTATTTGGTAATGATGCTACGATTGGTTTTGCCGCAAGTCAGGGGAATTTTGAGTTAAACGTCTTTAAACCAGTGATTATATACAATTTTCTGCAATCCGTTAACTTATTAGCTGATAGTCTAATTTCGTTTAATACGAATTGTGCTGTAGGCATTGAACCGAATAAAGAGGTAATCGAAGAAAATGTAAATCGTTCTTTAATGCTCGTAACAGCATTAAATCCTTATATAGGCTATGAGAAAGCAGCTGAAATAGCAAAACTTGCTTTTAAAGAAGGTTCCACATTGAAAGAAGCGGCGATAAAAACCGGTTATGTTACTGAAGAACAGTACCACCAATGGATTGATCCGAAAAAAATGGTGAATTTGAAGAATGGATAATAGGAAAGGAGACACAAATATGTGTCTCCTTTCAATCCATTATATTTAGTTAAATGTGACAATAAATTGATTAACGTTGAGAGAATCCGCCGCCAAGTTGTTGTTCAGCCATTTGAACTAAGCGTTTTGTGATTTCTCCCCCTACAGATCCGTTAGCGCGAGAAGTTGTGTCTGCACCAAGGTTTACACCAAATTCTTGAGCAATTTCATATTTCATTTGATCAATTGCTTGTTGCGCTCCTGGAGCTACTAATTGGTTTGAGTTGTTGTTGTTTGCCATGATTTAAGTCCTCCTCGTTGTTTTTTTATGGTTGGGTTAGCTGGAATTGCACCAGCAACACTGTTAAAGTGTTCCTCTATTGGAGTAACCCATTGATAGAAGTGGATATTACTTGCTTTGTACTAAGTATTATGTTTTTTTAAAACTAAAATATACAACCTTGTAAACAGGTAATTTTTGCCGAAATTAACTAAGAAAGAAAAGAATATTATTATCCATTATTCACAAACTCATATAAAGAAGATTCAATTTAAAGATGGTGATGAAATGGATTGGGATTGGTGTCCACTTTGTAATGGAGTAAACGATGAACGTTTATTATGTCCGGCATGTGATGGACGGATGCTGGATCAAGGAAGAATCTATGATTATTACGATGATTATAGCCCCTATATGGATATTGATTTAATCAAGTTAGCGGATGGAGTACCAAATAGTTCAAAGCGGAATGAATGTGTTCATTTATTTAAATGTAGTAATTGTGGGGTTGATTTACCAAAAAAGATTACTTATTAAAAGCTATGTTTAACTAGAATGTTGATTTCCGCTGCAGGTACTCGCTTTTTCGCGGTTCTGCGATGAGCCTCCTCATCGCTTCGCTCCCTGCAGGGTCTCATCTGTCCAGCTAATCCCGCAGGAGTCTCGCACCTTCCGCTCCAATCAACATTATGATATCAAAACTGAACTTTACCAAAGCATAATAAAAAGCAATCGGAAACCCGATTGCCTTCTAAAACAAATTTTAGCAGACTAGAACTCTATCCAATTCTTTCCTCTGTATCTGGGTTAAAGAAATGCCCTTTATTCATATCGAAGGCAAAGTCAAGTTTGTCGCCAGGTTTAATGTCAGATCGCGAATCAACACGAGAAATAAATTCTTGTCCACCGAGTTGAGAGTATAACATCGTTTCTGCACCGGTTAATTCAGAAACATCAATCGTTGTCGTAAATTTAGTACCAGGTGATGAGTTGATAAATAATGGTTCGTCATGGATATCTTCCGGACGTATACCGAAAATAATATTTTTCCCAACAAGGTTTTGTTCACGTAACACCTTCATTTTTCCATCAGGTATTGCGAATTTTAATGTTTCGTTTATTGTAAAATGCCCATCTTCAATTTTACCATTAAAGAAGTTCATTGCTGGTGAGCCAATAAATCCTGCAACAAATACATTTTTTGGATGATCATACACTTCTTTTGGTGTACCAACTTGTTGAATGACTCCATCTTTCATAACGACAATTCTTGTCGCCATTGTCATTGCCTCTGTTTGGTCATGAGTTACATAAATCGTCGTTGGCTGTAAGCGTTGATGCAGCTTAGCGATTTCCGCTCGCATTTGAACACGAAGCTTTGCATCGAGATTGGAAAGTGGTTCATCCATTAAGAAAACTTTCGGATCCCTGACAATTGCTCGTCCAAGTGCAACACGTTGTCTTTGTCCACCGGATAATGCTTTCGGTTTGCGCTTTAAATACTCTTCAAGTCCAAGAATTTTCGCAGCTTCTTTGACACGTTTATCGATTTCAGGTTTTGGAACCTTTCTTAGCTTAAGGCCAAACGCCATATTATCATAGACAGTCATATGTGGGTATAATGCGTAGTTTTGGAATACCATGGCAATATCGCGGTCTTTCGGTGGAACATCATTCACACGCTTGCCATCAATATAAAAATCACCTTTTGATATTTCCTCTAAGCCTGCAATCATTCGAAGAGTAGTTGATTTACCGCAACCGGAAGGACCAACAAAGACGATAAATTCTTTATCCTGGATATGAAGATTGAAATCAGTTACAGCGGTTACTTTATTATCGTAAATTTTATAAACATGTTCTAATTTAATTTCAGCCATTAATAGAACCTCCTCTATTTCTTACTACCAATAATAAAGAAAGCCCTTACAAATAGGTATGGTCAGCCTGCACAAAAAAGGAGGCCAGAATATTGTGCAACCTGTAATCGTTCATTGGAGATATTCAAAGTCAATGCAAGCAAGATAAACGATTAAGACATTTGGAAAGGATTTTAAATCAAACCCTGTTTTTTCAACAAATTTATCGATACGATATTGTAAACTATTCCGATGTAAAAATAACTGTTTTGCGGTCAAACTAGCATTTGAATTATTTTCTATGTACAGTTTGATTGTTCTTCGCAATTCCTTATCCTCTTTAAAAATTTCAAATATTGAGGCAAAAAAAGATGCACGAAGCTTATTGGGAGTATTTTTTAATAAATATAATGGCAAAACATTTGTAAGCGAAAAAATTCGCTCCCTTGTCATTTCTTTATGTGCAAAACGAAAAAACGATTGCTCTAATTGAAACATTGATTTTAAATCGTATATTGAATAAAAGCCGCCTAGGTAAAAATGAATAGCAAAAAAGAAATCACTTTCTAATGTTTTGATCGATGTTTGCAATTCTTGTAGAGAGAGGATGTAAGCTTTTTTTTCTTCAATAATGATTCCTTCCTTTTCAGAAGAAAACACAATGGCTACTTCATGGGGAAACAGTGCCTTTATTGCTTCTTCCCAGCTTTTTACATCTAGAGTTTCTTCAGATTGTGAAATGGAAAATTGAATGATTCGAAAGGATTTTTTTACATCTTCATCCGGTAAAGCGGGATGATCATTAAATAAATAGTCAAACCATTTTTTTGATTGGCAGGACGTATTTAAATCTATCCGGTTGTGAGTAGTTGGAAATAGTGCTTTTAATAGTTCTATTTCTGATGGTGTTATTTCGTTTAAAGGGATGCCGAAATATTTTTGATCCTCATCAATAAAAAACCAAATCATATTAGAAAGATTTGTAGGAGACGTTTTTATTTCAGCGTTTGGATAGCGTATTTTTAATTTTTTAAGCATATACAATTCCTTCTTTTGTCTTTACTTAAATTTATTTTATAAAACTTGCTGAATTCAATCAATTTTTTTACTTTGGAAGAAATTCTTAAAAATGATTTCTTCTTAAACAAAATTAAAAGCGCAAAGTGAGTGAAAGGTGAGTGAAAGTGTCTATTGTTCATTCAAAAACATCCTAAAAAAGGCCACCTAAAAGGCAGCCTTTATTATGAAATTATTCAATTTCTTTTGGTGGATCTTCTGGAAAGAAATCGACCGCTTCTTCTATATTGGTTGAATCGGCACGCATGTGGACGGATCCGCCGGACATGCCTTCATTCACCATGCGATCGACATCTAAGTAAAAGTTATCTTTGCCTTCATAATGTGTATCCGGAAGAAATTCTGCATCCTTTTTCTTATCCATGTATGGTCTCCTCCTAAAATAGCGTATTTACACTATTTTAGTTTGGCAATTTGAGGTTCATAACATGCAGGAGTATGTTTGGTAATAATTAACGATTATCATAAACATGATAAAGCATCAGCTCGTGAATTTGTTTTTTTACATTTTTTTCTGTTTCGGTATCGAAAGAATATGAACTTGTCCATTCTATTTTTCCATCTGGATGATAGACGCCTTCATGTTTTTCCTTTTGATGATAAAAGCTAATATACCAACCAGGTAACTGTTGATTCTTATATAGTGATTTATATTGAAAATGCTGGATCATGGGACCTTTACCCTCCAAATGATAAATGTTAAGTATATTATAACTTATTTAAATAATGGATAAAGAAAAAACTGACCCTATTAGTCAGTTGAAAATCGTTTGATTATAAAAAATTTGTATGAGATTTTTTATTCTCTTTTTTTCAATATCCTCTTCATCAAAGGACATTGGTTTTGAATTGACCTCATAAATCCATAACTTTCCACTTTGATCTCTGCCCATATCAATTGTGAACTCGGCGAAGTTTCCGTATTCTTTCGATAAAGTTTTTCCACATTCTTGAATAATCCAATGGAACACTTTTTCTAATGATTTTTTTTTGACCTTTTCATAAGGAAAGATGGATCCACCCTTTGATAAATGAGTCGTTATCTTTCCTGCTTCAGCTACTCTTATGCCAACTCCTGTTAGTTGATATTCATCATTAACATAATGGCTTAAGATCCGATAATCATATTTATTTTCAGAGATTTTTGCACTTTCGATATCAACTTGAGCAATATATGAATTTTTTTGAATTGCCTTTTCGATAAAGCTCCACAATTCTATAAAGGATGAAAAAGTATAGGTCTTTTTTGCATTTTTACAAATAAAGGTTGCGTCTTCCTCTCTTTTAATATGAAAAATTCCTTTTCCTTGGGAGCGAATGGTTGGTTTTAAATAAATAATTGAATATGCCTCTAAAAATTCTAATAAATCCTCTTTTTCCTTAATCAGTCGGGTGGAAGGTAATAATGGATGGAGTAAAGGATTTTTTGAAAACAACTGATACATCGAATATTTATCAATAAAAGACGGATTAAAGAAAAAAATTTGATGATGATTCAGTTTGTTTGTATGATTAATAAATTGCTCGGACTTTTCATCGCTTCTTGCAGATAATCGATTATAAATAATATTCGGATAGGGGAAGGAGGCTTTAAACCATGAGTTTTCCTCCTCAACAAAAAATGTTCCATCTATAAACTGTTCATTGCAATCTTCCATAGTATAGATAAACGAGAGCCCGCCACAAAGCTGTAGTTGCTTTTGAATACTAATAAATACGTCTTTACTCCCGATAACATCTCCATCTTTTGTTTTACTAGTCAAAATTCCAACAAGCGGTCCGATCCTGCATCCATTTTTTTTTACATTTATTTTTACGAGTGATGAGTCTGTTTTCTCAGCTGAAAGTGGAAGTAATTCATCAAACATCCCCCAAAATAATGGTGAATTCGCCTTTTTATTATGAAAAAAAACCCCTCTCTTTTTATCGAAATAAATATTCATACTGATAATTCCTTATATTTATTTAAAAATTTCTCTGTTAAAAAAATAGAGTAGGAAAGGGTCAATTTTCTTGTTAAAAAATCGAATTCTCTAAGGTTTGGATGCGAGAAGATTGATCTGCCAGGTTTCGAGTTTGCCTCAAAGAGCCAAACGTTTCCTTTTGTATCAATGCCAAAATCAAACCCAATTTCGCCAATAATTCCATCTAAATGTTTTTCAATTGAATTTGCTATATCGAGTGCAGCATATTCAAGTTTCTTTTTGTATTTTATTTGTTCCTCTTTATCTTTGAAAACTTCTTCAATTGTTTTGATTTCACCACCATTTTTAACATGGGTAGTTGGGCTTCCAAGTCCGGCAACTTTAGCAGCAATTGCAGTTATTTTCCAATTCCCATGTTCATTTTTATTCGCATGTACGCGAAAATCAATTGGCCGATTGTTTTCTCTTAATAAGGATATTCCTTGCTGTACAATCATCCGATCTAAATTTTTATTAGCAAATACATGATTAATTAGTGATTCCAATGTTTGGAATTTTAATAAATGATTTTTTGAATCATGGTACCGGCAATAATACGCATTCTTCATTTTATCAAAAATGATTTGGTGGACCCCTAAGCCTAAACTTCCATTCATTGGCTTGATATAAATATGGCCGTATTTAGATAGCATCCTTTCGATTTGATCGAAAGAAATAAATGGCGCTGTTTCTGGTAAGTATAATAATGCTTTTCGGTCATTAAATAAGCGTTCATATACGTCTAATTTATTAAAGAATCCGGGATTGTACCATGGAATAAAATTCTCTTTTTCTAATTTATCCTTAACCTTCATAGATGTTTTCAACTTTTCACTTCTTCTATTCGGAAGTCGATCATAAATTACATTTGGAAAAGGAACGGTCATTTGCGTCCACCCCTCCTTCGTAAAGAAAAATCCTTTTATTAATTTTTGATTCCAATCAATATGTTCTTGGCCAAAAAGAAAGGGCACGACGCCGACGGAGGAATGCATCGATAATAGTTTAGAAAATACGGCAGAGCGTTCTCCAATTGGTTTTACCGGGAAATTAGTGAACCCGGATGAGAAAATCCCTATTAATGGGCCGATGACAAGACGTATATCATTTTCAAAAAGTGTGATTGTTGAAATAAATGTAGGAAGATAAAGTTGTTTTGCTAAAGCGCTGCTAATCGAAATAATGTTTCTGCCATTTGGCTGCTTTTTACAAATCGCTTTAACCACTTTTGATCCAAAAGAGATTTCATGGTGAGTATCGATTGTTGTAAAACCTGTAGGATAATAACAAACAAAGTCCTTTTGTTCAAAAAATTCAATTTTATATCGCTTAGGCATTTGGAACACCCCGCTTAGTTTTGATTTGATAATACATTTTTGTTTTGTGAGGCAAGATATGAACAATAGGCAAGAGGAGCTGAATAAAGTGATTCGAGCTTATTAGGATCAATCATTTTGACTATTTTTCTTCCCGGTTTAGAGTTCATATCTAATATCCAAAGGGATTGATCTTTTGCAATAATAATATCTATTCCTAGTTCAAATAATGGATGGAATTTATCCTCAAGTATTTCCGGGAGGGTTTTTAATATGTCATTTAATTCTTGCTGAATATAATTATGGTTTAAATGGGGTGTGAAATCTTTCAAATTTTGAAAAGAATAAACCTTAGCTCCTGCACTGATATTTGTTAATAATCCATGTTTTTTTCCCGCCCGTATTGCTTTTGCTTTTTCTTCCCATTTCCCTTCCTCATTTTTCTGTAAAAACACGCGAAGATCATATGGTTCATTCATCGAGTTAAAATTATTTAGTCTTGGTTGAATTAAAAAAATTTGTTTACTTAGTAGGCTTTCAAGCCATGAAGTGACACTTGATACATTGTCAAAGAGTTTCTCGATGATATTTCCTTGTTTCGTCGTTCTTATTTTAATTTTTTTATTGATTTCTTGTATCGAGTAAACGGCGAAACCATGTGCTCCATCAATCGGTTTTATAATAATTTCATCATGTTTTTTAAGTTCCTCTAATATTTTTTCAGGACTTGAGGCTTTTTTTGTTTTTGGTAAATAGGGAGAGATTGTAGGAACGTCTTTTAGTGTTTCGTATAATCTCCATTTATTAGGTAGTCCGTAACCGAGAAATTGAATATTTTTATTTGATTTTAACCAAGAAACGATTGATCTGGCTTCTGCTGATTTTCGATCTTCTCCATAGAAGCAACGGTCATATAAATATTCCGGTATTGTAAACTGGTCAACTTCCCATTTGTCGGAAACAGTATCATAGCGCAACCCTTCGACCATTTCCGTCGCAGGTTTAATCGACAATGGAGAAAATAAAAATAAAACAATCTGATATTCTTTTGCTCGTTTAGCCATTTCATCAAAATATGAATTGCTTTCAAAAGGTATCATTGTTAATATTCCTAGTCTTGTCATGTAATGTACTCCTTTCAATCCATAAATTTGTACAATAATTAACGATTGCCTTTGCTGATGGGCGGATTACTAGTGAATCATTGCTATTCTGTTTTGAAGGCTTTGAATTTACTTCTATTAACCACGGCTTACCGCTAAAATCAACACCGATGTCGATGCCAAGCTCGCCAATTAAACCTTCCACTTCACTACTAATGGTTGTAGCGATTTCAATAGCTAATTCTTTCATTAAATCAAGTATTTGTTTTGCCTTTTCTTTTTCAAATAGTGAATTAATCATTTTTTCGGGGCGAATGATTGATCCTCCTTGAGCGATATTCGATACAAAGTTTTTTTCTTCTGACAATCTTCCGACTGCGGATGTAATTGTCCATCTATCCTTCAATGTTTTATGACAAAGAAATCGGAAGTCTATTTTTCTTTCGTCCACATGTATGAGTGGAATCGTTCGTTGTATAATAAATCCTTTAGATTGAATCCATTTCTTTATTTGGCTCGCTGCTTCGTCTAACGTTTCAAATGTATATAAGGATTTACTGGAAAAAGAAGTTTGTTCAAGTTGAAAGCGATTGTCTTTCATAAAGTAATGAATAATTTGTCGACCTTGACTCCCTAAATCTGGTTTTAAATAAAAATCATTATACTTTTTCAACCATTGTTGCAAATTTTCTTCAGTAAAAATAATCGTAGATGGCAAATAGGACTGAAGTGATTTTTTTGATAAGAGCATTTCATGGATTTCCCACTTTGAAAAATAACGATCATTAAAGAGTAATAGACCATTATTTTTCCATGTATTTTTTAAACGTTGAAAATTAGGGTTTTTCTCTACTTGTCTAGAATGGATACGATTATAAATGATATCGCAAGTTGGTATTACATCTTCTTCCCAGCCGGTTTGATAATAAAATCCTTTATTTGGAAAACATGATACATTTGTGACAAAAAACAAACCTCCATGCTCTTGACTGTATTCATGGAGTTCTTGACAAAACGTTTGAATAGCAGGGAAGAGTGGTGTCTTTTCTTCAGTCATTTTTATTTCAGTCATAACGGCAACAATGGGACCGAGTATTAAACAATTTTGATGATTGATTGCTTGTAATTTTATTGTTCTCGGTGGAAGATTTAAATGATTTAAGCATGATTGATTTAAATAAATCGTTTCAATATCAGCTTCATTAGTTACGTTACAATGAGCATCGATTTGTTTTTGCCCTATCTGAATAGTTATTTTTTCATTTTCACGAATATAAAATTTTTTAAGTAAAAGACTCGAAATCTCAACGATCGGAAAATCTTCATCTAAAGTGAATGAAGGTTGAATAGAAACTTGGCTTATCATAAACAATCCCCATTTGTAAATCTAGGCTCTTTTGAATTCATCGTATGATATTTAGGCGCATTTGGTTCTTCAATGGGGAAATTAAGTCTATTTCATTGATGGTAAAAAGGATTGCGGGAGGGAATGAACCGTTCCTTTCCGCTCCAATCCACTCTGCGCTTTTAATATTGTTAAAATCAACAATGCCTACTGCTTTTTTGTGTCAGATTCGCATTAATACCCATACTTTGTTATAGTGGTAAAAGAAATTCTTCGTTGAAGGTAAATTTGAGGAGGGTATATTGTGCCAACAAGTTTTTATGATTATGCGTACGAATTAGAGAAAGCATTACGGAAAAGTGAGGAATATACTAGTTTAAAAGCCATGTATGAAGCCGTTCTGAAGGATCCACCTTCAAAAAAGATGTTCGATGAATTTAGAATGATTCAAATGACGTTACAAGAAAAACAAATGACAGGACAGGATATTACGGAACAAGAAGTACAGAAAGCCCAAAGCTTTGCTGCACAAGTTCAACAGAGCCCAAAAATTGTAAAATTAATGGAAGCGGAACAACGTATGAGTATGTCTATTAATGAATTAAATAAAATTATAATGAAACCACTTGATGAACTATACGGATCAATGAATAAATAAGAGTCGGCGAAAGCCGATTCTTTTTTTGTCAATAAGAGGTTATTGCTTTGCTTTTGTTCTATACATTTTGTCCTATTCATAAAACTATAGAAAGGATTATCATTTCATTTAACTGGACATGACATCTGTGAAGGGGGAACACCTATGATCTACAAAATGTTAGCATTAAATATTGATGGTACCTTGTTGCAAGACAATGGACGTTTAAATAAAGCAACGAAAGAAGCAATCGAATTCGCTGTTGGAAAAGGAATAAAGGTGACACTTGTTACCTCAAGAAACTTTTCTTCAGCAACTAGAGTAGCAAAAGAATTAAAACTGGAGACATGCTTAGTTACTCATCAAGGTTCATTTGTTGCAAGTGATTTAGATAAACCTATTTTAGTTAAAAGAATCACCGAGGAAGTAACAAATGATTTAGTACGATTTCTAGAGGCATTTAATTGCCATATTCGGTTAGTTCACGAACGTTATACTATTGCAAATAAGAAAAAACTCCCAACGAATATTATGGGGAAATTGGTCATACAAACGGGTAATCGGAATTCTTATGCCGAATCCTATGTGGATTCCTTAATCGATAAACTGGAGGAAACTCCGGTTTCACCACCAAAAATTGAAGTAATATTTGATAATAATATCGATTTATTTGATGCTAGAAAAGCGATACAAGAAATGTTTCATGAAGTTAATTGTATAGAAAACGATAAACATTTATTAGAAATTGTCCCTCAAGGAACATCAAAATTAAAAGGGGTTTTGTATTTATGTGATCGTTTTAATATCCAACGAGAAGAAGTCGTTATGATTGGTTCGGGTAAAGATGATCTTCCATTGATTGAGTGGGCAGGGCTCGGTGTAGCCATGGGTAATGCATCTGCTAAGTTAAAGCATGCTGCTGACTGGATCACACGTTCAAACAATGAAAATGGCGTTTCTTACATGGTTAAAGAACATTTCCGTAAACAACAACCAATTGAATTTTTGAAGAAAATGAATTTGATTAAATAAATGAGGGGCTAAAAAAAAGGTACTCGATTATTAAGAAGCGAGTACCTTTTTTATTATTCAGCTAGTGTTTGGGTTAGTCGCTTTTCTTTCCATATGACTGAAATACTAAGGCCAACGACCATAATGACAGCCGCGAAAAGATAAGGATAGTGGATATTTACATCAAATAGTATTCCGCCAATCGCTGGTCCGACGATATTTCCTAAGCTCGTGTAAGTTGAGTTCATTCCAGCAACAAACCCTTGCTCTTTTCCTGCTGCTCTTGATAAAAAAGTCGTCAATGCAGGACGAAGCAAGTCGAACGCGAGAAAGATGAAGCAAGTTACGACCAACACTGCCAAAAAGCTTGAGATTACGGTGGACACGACCGCAAATATTGCACCAATAATTAAACAGAGTTGAATTAGTTTCTTTTCACCGAGTTTGTCTACCATTTTTCCAAACAATAATATTTGCACAACAACACCGAAGATTGAGCTTATTGTAATAATGAGGGCAATATCCTTCGGCGTAAAGCCAAATTTATGATCAGAAAATAGGCTAAAAACAGTTTCATAAGCCGATAAACCGAATGCCAGTACAAATACAAGTATAAATGCAATAATGTAAATTGGATTAAGCGATCTTTTTAAATCACTGAAAAAGTTTGTTTGCTTTGCATTAGCAGAAATTTCTGCAAGCTGTTCCTTTGTTAATGATTCTTTTAAAATAAACATTGATAAAATGCATGCTATAAAAGCAATAGCTGCCGCAAAGAAAAAAGGCATACGTATACCATATTCGCCAATAAAACCACCGATGCCAGGTCCGATAATAAAGCCAATACTAATGGCAGCGGAAATATAGCCCATCGCTTTTGGCCGTTCCTGAACGGATGTAATATCTGCAACATATGCAGTAACGGCTGGCATAATAAAAGCGGCACTAAATCCCCCTAGTATCCTGGATAAATAAAGTACTGATACATGCGTACCTAAACCAAAGATAAGTTCCGCAATACCAAAAAGAAATAAGCCAATGATGATAATTTTCTTTCTGCCGTAACGGTCAACCCATTTCCCAGATATTGGTGACATAATCAGTTGCGCCAACGCAAATGCCGCGACAAGATAACCCATCGTTTTCCCCGATAAATGCATGATATTAATAAAGGATGGCATAACCGGGATGATGAGACCAATTCCGAGAAATGCAATGAATATATTGCTTAGAAGAATAAATAATACTGTTTTTTGTTCTTTTATTGTTTTCTTCATGTATTAACACCTCTTTTTAGTAAAAAAATCAATGATGTGAAATTCCTCTCCAAAATACTGTCCAAGAGGCTTCTAATTTATCCATCAGTCGTTTTTCATCATTACCGTAAACAAGTTCCAACATAATGGAATCGACAACTCCTAAGAATGCTAATGTCGGAGTTTTTGCTACATCTCCAACAATTACGTTGGCATCAATCCAATCCTGAAATTTACTTTCCAACAGCGCCTGCACTTTCTCTTCGAGGTCAATTACTTCTATTTCAATTGCTTTCGCAAGATGTGCAGGAGGAAAGAAAGACATACGCAGCCAAAACTTTAAATGTTCATTTTTTTGAAAAAGATCGATTCCCAATTGTAGATATCCGTATAAATCTTTTTCAGGATTTTGTGAACCAATTTTACTGAAGTACTTTAGCTTCGAAGATAGCTCAACCTCTTTTGCATCCCGTAAAACTTGGAGAAAAAGATCATCCTTTCCTTTAAAATGGGCGTAAATGGATTGCTTTTTCATGCCAACTTCCTCAGCTATTAGAGAAAGGGAAGCTCCCTCATAACCATGAATAGTGAAATATTTTAGAGCTGCCTCTTTAATTGCATCACTTGTCATTGAAATCACCTCTTAATTAACGAACGTTCGTAAGTTATATTAACAAATTAAAAAAATATTAGCAAGTGGAAAGCTTACTTTAATTACTTTTTTTGTTATGTTAAGGTTCATCGCTGATTTTTATACAAATTCTTAGTATATGAAAGTCAAATTTTTAATATTTTTTATTGTGAATGAATAGCCATTCAGTTATGCTTATAGTAATGAAAACTAATCTGGAGGGAGAAATAAAAATTGTCAATTTATCATACGCTTGAAATAGAACAAACAGGAAATATAGCCTATATTCGCTTCAATCGACCGGATTCATTAAATGCATTAAATACTCTATTAATTAAGGATTTAGTAGAATGTTTAAAGGAAATTACTTTGAAAGAATCAATAAAAATTGTTGTTTTACAAGGAAAGGGGAAAGCGTTTTCTTCTGGAGGAGACATTAAAGAGATGCTCCAAATACACGGTGAAGAACCATTTTTTTCTGCGATGGATCAAATTAATGAACTGATTTCGACACTATATAATATGCCGAAATTAACAATCGCAGCAATTGAAGGGGCTGCAGCAGGTCTAGGTCTAAGTATAGCTTTAGCAACAGATTATATCATCTCTGATATAAATAGTAAGATTGCCATGAATTTTATTGGGATTGGTTTAATTCCAGATGGGGGAGGACATTTTCTTCTAAAACGGAGAATCGGAGAAAATAAAGCAAAACAACTGATTTGGGAAGGAAAAGTGCTTTCTGCCCAAGAAGCACTAGAACGCGAATTAATTGATGAAATAACAGATAATTTACCGGAAGCATTAGAAAGAAAACTTCATCAATGGAATGCCAAACCATTACAAGCGATGATTAAAACAAAAAAAATATACACTGAATTGAAACGGCAAAATTTGCTTAAAGCTTTGGAATTAGAAAAACAAGCGCAATGGAAAATGAGGCAAACGAAAGATCACCAAGAAGGAATAAAAGCTTTTGTAGAAAAAAGAAAGCCGAATTTTATCGGGGAGTAAGAAAAGCGGAAGCGCTGGAGCTGGACATTGCAGGACACTTTGTAAGACTGATGACATAAAAAGTTTATACTTTCTTTTCTTTTAAAATAAAGCACCCACAATGGGTGCTTTGTTTTCTTTATCTATGAAATAAAATTAATTTACCTTGTGATGATGTACAACGATGCGTTTTTTCAATCGCACCTTTTTCTTTCAGTAACGTTTCCCCTTTTGACTTTGCCTCGTTGTCATTTGACGCTTCAAATGATTCATCAAGTATTTTCTCTCCATTTGGTTCAAAAGCAGTTAATTTATAAATCCCCATAATAAACTCTCCCATCTTTTTAAATATTAATGCACGTGTTGGTGTTGCATCTCTCTTTTTGCATCAATGATACGATTAACGGTATACCCTGCCGCTAATATAAAGATTGTAATAAGTGCTGAAATAATATATGTGATTGGTCCGTGAGAAATATTTAAAAGCTGCAAAAGTTTTTCATCTTTCATTAACATTTCTCCGGCAGTCCATGCAAGAATTCCTGACCCAATATATGCAATCCAGCTAAATCTATTCATAGCTTTAACAATCATTTTTGATCCAAAGATCATAACAGGAATGCTAATCGCAACCCCTGCAGCGATTAAACCTATGTGATTATTTGCAGCACCTGCTAGCGCTACAACATTATCCAAGCTCATAATGGCATCGGCTAAAATGATTGTTCCAATCGCTTTCATCACACCGCTTTGTGATTTTACATGAACGTCTTCTTCTCCACCGATAAGCACTTTAAAGGCAATCCAAAGAAGTAAAAGTCCGCCGACAATTTCAACATAAGGAATTTTTAAAAGTTGAACGATAATAATGGCAAAGATAATCCGTAAAATAACCGCTCCGCCGGTTCCCCAGAAAATAGCTTTATTTTGTTGTTCTTTTGGTAGATTTCTTGTCGCCATTGCAATAACAACAGCATTATCACCAGAAAGAATAATATCAATTGCAATGATTTTTAATAATACGATAAGTGCACCTGAAGAAAATGCGAGACCGATAGGAAAAAAATTTTCCATTGTTAACCCCTTCCATTTGGTAGATAAGAATCTATTAATATCTTATCATATAATTCATCATATTTGATAGAAAATCACAAGTCGGTAATGGAAATAAAAAAATATTTGGAACTTTTTTCTTACGTGGTCGTATAAGAAATAGGTATGCAATGAAAAGATATATTTATCAATAGGGGGGTAAAAAATTGTCACTGTCTTTAAGTCATGTTACAAAAAGATTCGGGTCATTTACCGCGGTCAATGATCTATCCATTACGATTCCGGAAAAAGAAATGTTTGGTTTTTTAGGTGCGAATGGTGCCGGAAAAACAACGACCTTTCGGATGATCTTGGGATTAATGGATGCAAACGAAGGAAGTATTACTTGGAATGGAAAAAAGATTGACTATTCTACAAGCCCTTTTATCGGTTATTTACCAGAGGAAAGAGGCTTGTATCCGAAGCTCAAGGTAAAAGATCAGCTCGTCTATTTAGCTAGATTAAGAGGAATGAGTAAGCAAGACGCACTAAATGAATTGACAATTTGGCTCGATCGATTTAAAGTTCCAGAATACATGGACAAAAAGGTAGAGGAATTATCCAAAGGGAATCAGCAGAAGATTCAATTTATCGCAGCTGTTTTACATAAGCCAAAACTATTAATTCTCGATGAACCATTTAGTGGCCTTGATCCGGTAAATGTAGAAAGTTTAAAGTCTGCAGTTACGGAATTAAGAGATAATGGCTCAACAATTGTTTTTTCAAGCCATCGAATGGAACACGTTGAGGAACTATGCGAAAATTTATGCATTATGCATCATGGAAAGCCTGTAGTCCATGGGGGATTAAGAGAAATAAAAAAATCTTTCGGTAAGAAGAATATAACGATTCATGCGGATTTTGACTTAACATTTTTAGAAAATTATCCTGGAGTAGTTAAAAGTAAAAAAACAGCTGAGGGCGTTCTTTTACAAATTAGTAATGAAGATTCGGCTCAACAGATTTTAAATGAAATCAATGGGAAAGGATTTATTCGTAAATTTGAATTAGAAGAGCCGTCCTTAAATGATATATTCATTGAAAAGGTAGGTGCTTCTTATGAATAGATTTGGAATTATGCTTGGTCATGCATATATGTCTAAATTAAAATCGAAATCATTTATCATCACAACCGTCATTATGTTAATCGGCGTGTTAATTTTGGGAAATATGAATCGAATAATCGATCTATTCTCAGGAGGGGATACAAAAGATAAAATTGCAGTCATTGATGAATCAAGCTCTGTTTTTGGTCCTCTTCAACAACAATTAAAATCGATTAATAAAGATATACAGTTAATTAAAGTTGACAAAAGCGAAGCAGATCTACAAAAGGCGGTAAATAATAAGAAATATAAAGCGTATTTAATAATCTCACTTGATCAATCCAAATTACCTAAAGCGGTTTACAAGGCACCTACCTTAACGAATACAGAATTATCCGGTCAGCTAGCACAAGCATTACAAACGGTAAAAGCAAGTATGGCTGCGGCCCAACTGAACTTATCGGCTGATAAATTGGCCCTTTTAAATAGCCCGGTCGCATTTAAAGAGGTAAGTCTTGAAAACAATGCAAAATCAGCAGAAGAGTTAGCTCAAGCTAGAGGACTCGTATATATTTTATTATTTGCTATTTATTTTGCCGTTATCTTTTACGCTTCGATGGTTGGAATGGAAATTGCAACTGAAAAAGCATCACGTGTCATGGAAATTCTCATTTCAAGTGCCTCACCGACACAGCAAATGTTTGCGAAAATTATCGGTGGAGCGTTGCTCGGCTTGACACAAATGGCCTTTTTGCTGGCGGTTGCTTATTTTACAATCAAGCAAAATCTAGGTGAAATGGAAGGCGGATTCTTTGAATTCTTTGGTTTCTCAGATATTAAGGCGTCAACGATCATCTATGCCATCGTCTTTTTCTTATTAGGTTATTTGCTGTTTGCTACATTGGCCGCATTCCTAGGTTCATTGGTTAGTCGGATTGAAGATGCCCAACAAATGATGATGCCAATGACATTTATCGTTATGATTGGATTTTTTATCGCAATGTCCGGATTAAACAATCCCTCTGCAGGCTTTGTAACGGTAACATCGTATATCCCATTTTTTACACCGATGATTATGTTTTTACGTGTAGGTATGCTCGACTTACCATTATGGGTAGGATTATCTGGAGTTGCCGTATTAATTATATCAATTATCATTATGGCGATTATCGGAGCACGGATTTATCGTGGCGGAGTTCTCATGTATGGCAAATCGAATTCATTGAAAAACATAAAAAAAGCATTACAATTATCTAAAAATGAATAACCTTACCAAAACCCCTCAATTTTGAGGGTGTTTTTTTATCCTTTTATATTCACAAAAATCGTTTATAATAGATATAAGAACATATATTCGTTGGTGGTGAGATGATGAAGAAAATTCGATTTATCCATACTGCAGATCTTCATTTAGATAGCCCGTTTAAAGGCTTGCAATATTTACCTAAATCAATTTTTAAACGAATTCAAGAAAGCACCTTTTCCGCATTCACAAAAATAGTCGATAGCGCCATTTCTATGAATGTGGACTTTGTACTAATATGTGGCGACTTATATGATGGTGAGGATCGCAGTATTAAAGCCCAAGCAAGGTTAAGAAGACAAATGGAAAGACTGCAAACAGCAGGGATTGAGGCATTTGTGTTATATGGCAATCATGACCATTTAGGCGGGAACTGGACGACAATTGAAATGCCGCCAAATGTTCATCTATTCTCTTCGGAAGTGGAAATGAAATCTTATATATCGAAAGATGGAGTGAAAGTACATATATATGGCTTTAGTTATCCTGAGAGACATGTCATAGAAAAGAAAATTAATGATTATAAAAAAATTGATGGAGCTGATCTTCATATTGGCATGTTACATGGTCATTGTGAAGGAAGCAGCACAGCGCATCAGCCATATGCACCTTTTTCGATTTCCGATTTAATAGAAAAAAAGCTGGATTATTGGGCATTAGGCCATATACATAAACAGCAAGTACTCCATACAGAACATAATCCTTATATCGTCTATCCGGGTAATATTCAAGGAAGACATAAAAAAGAATCAGGAAAAAAAGGCTGTCTTGCCGTGGAATTGTCCGAGAACGAAACGATGTTTGAGCAAATTGAAACAGCAGATATTATTTGGGAGAATTTAATACTTGATGCAACATCGATTAAAACGTTTTCGGATTTATATGGAGTTTGTAAAAAGGAAATCGAAAATCTGCGTTTACCGACACAAGGAATGCTTCTGCAAATTGAAATTGAGAACATTGATGGATTAGAAAAGAATGCTCTTAATAAAATCCGAAATGGGGAATTGCTAGAGGTTTTGCAAGATGGAGAAGAGTATGAGGATTCCTTTGTCTGGACTTATCGTGTAGATTATTTAGACAATAATTCAGTAACGGAAGTTGAATCAGCATTTAAACAAGAACTGGAGGTAACGATAGCTGAATTAAATAGGGTGGAAGTATTTGACGAAGCTACGACCGATTTATTCGGCCACATTCTCAGCAGCAGATACTTGGATACACTTTCAGAAGAGGAAAAGAAAGAATTGATCCACGAAGCAGAACAAATGGTTTATGAACTTTTACAATCAAACACCTAGGTTATTTTCGAAAGGCTTTTATCTAAAAAAATGTTGCTTTAAACTTTAAACACCAAATAATATTGGGAACGCAGAGTGGATTGGAGCGGAAGGCACTTGACTCCTGCGGGATCAGCTGGATAGATGAGACCCCGCAGGAGCGAAGCGACGAGGAGGCTCATCGCAGAACCGCGAAAAAGCAAGTGCCTGCAGCGGAAAGGAACGGTTCAGGTTTAAACCCAATATCAATAAACTCTTAAATGGGGGATGAGAATTGCAAATAAAAAATCTACATATATATGGATTTGGAAAGCTTTCCGATGTGAAGATGAATTTATCTTCTTCAATACAAGTAATTTATGGTGTAAATGAAGCTGGTAAGTCTACATTAATGGCCTTTATTCACGGAATTTTATTCGGCTTTCCTACTAAACAACAATCAGAACTTCGCTATGAACCAAAGGTAGGAACGAAATATGGCGGCAACATTACGCTTGAAACTAAATCCGGTGATATATGGGTTGAAAGGGTAAAGGGAAAAGCAGTAGGGGACGTTACTGTAAGACTTTCAGATGGAACCCAGGGCGGGGAAGAATTACTTAAAGATCTATTAAAACATATGGATAAAGCGTTGTACAAAAGCATTTTTTCTTTCAATATCCATGGAATTCAAGGAGTCAGCCAACTAAAAGGAGAAGACATTGGAACGTACCTGATCGCTGCCGGTACGATTGGAACGGATGCAATTGTAAAATCGGAACAACAGCTCCAAAAAGAACTTGATCGTTTATTCAAGCCGAGTGGGCGGAAACCAGAATTAAATGAAATGCTCCAAACATTAAAAGATCAAGAGAAAGAATTAAAAAAAAGCATGCAATATAATCAAACATACGAAAAATTGCAACTTGATAATCAAAATCTCGTTCAAGATATAAATGAACTACAGGAAAAAGTAGCGGCTTCCCAACTGGAAATTCAAAAATTAGAGCAATTGAAACAGGATTGGGTATTGTTAAAAGAGAGAAAAGAAATTTTACAGAGTTTGAACAACATCGGAGAAGTCACATTTCCAATTGATGGGCTCAAAAGAATGGAAAAGTTGGAAGATCAACTTCAAGTAGCCGCAAATCAATTATACGTTTTAGATGTAAGAAAAAGTGAGTACGAAAAAGAATTGACACAGGTGCTCCCTAATAAATTGATTGCAGAGCACGAAGAAAACATACAATTACTGATTGAAAAATGGCCCCAAATTGTCAAGTGGCAAGAGGAAATTATTAGACGTGAAGAAGAAATCATCAAATGGAATGAACAAAGGAAAGTAATAAAAAGGAAAATTCATATTCACGATATGAGTGATCTTCCTTTTCTCGATTTAAGTATCGATATGAAAGAACGTATTCGATCAGCTACAAAAGACTACTATTATTTAAAATCTCTGCAAAAAGAATTAGACAAACAATTAGAAATAGAAAATAGAAGACTTCAAGAACTTGAGAATCAGTGCATAAATTTAGAAACCGCACTGTTAAATGAAGACGAGTATCGCGCATTATCGGAAAATCAACAAAAATATATAAGTCTCCAAAAGGAATATCAACATCTTCAAGATCAAATGAAGTTCATTAAGCTGGCAAAGAAACCGAAACAAAAGGAAAATTATCTTCCAACTGTTCTTTTTTACCTATTATTTATCGGATTTTTTGGATGGAGTATTTCGACAAATCAATTTGTCTATATGATAGGGGCATTAATTGGTATCATCATTCTCAGCTATTCGGTTTGGATAAATCATAAAAAAACGAATGAACATAATGTGAGTCAGAAAAATCATGTATTAGAGGCAGAAAAGATTTTAACAGAAATGAATAAAATAGGTGATAAGGGACAGTTATTTGACGAACAACAAAAATTGCGACAACAATGGAAAGGGCTCGTTCTCGAAATCGAAAATCAACAGACCCGCTGTCAAGAAAAGGAACAGAACGTAACTGTTTGGCAAAGGGATTGGAAGAAGGTTGAAGAGGAGTTAGGAAAGATTAAAGAACAACTTGGCTTGCAAAAGGATTTTTCTCCGGAGCAGCTTTCCGATGCGTTTGAATTACTTAATGAATTGGCAGCACTTGATAATCATTTAAAATGTTCAGAGTCACTAAAATCCGAATTACTTAAGAAAGTTGCCGATTGGGAATGTGATTTAAAGGACATATTAGGTATCCTTCAAATCGATGGATTATCAACTGAAGAAGGAATCATCCGTCTCAAAAATAGTTTATTGAAAGAAAGGGAAAATAAACTGATTTACCGTGAAATCATCAATAAAAATGAAGATGTAGAAACCGAGTACTTAAAATGGAAAAATGAATACAAGGCAATTGAAATAGCAATTAAAGATCTTTTACATGAAGCAGGAGTGGAGAACAACGAAGATTTTCGAAAACGTGGTAAGGATTATGAAGAAATTCAATCCCATCAAGCAAATCTCAAAATGATAAATAACAAAATAAATATTGAAAATATATCGATTTTTGATCAGTTTTCTTCTCTAAATGAGGTGGAGGAAAAGTTGTTAATTAATAAAAATAATGTAAAAAACAATAACGAAAAACTTTCCCAACTTCATAAAAATCTAGCTGCAGTAAAGTATGAGATCGAACAGCTGGAGGATGGAGGAACATTTACCGAGAAATTACACGAATTCTATCGATCGAAATCCATATTTAATGATAAAGCAAAAGAATGGGCAAAAATTGCCTTGGCAAAGGAAATCATTCATCGGACGATGGAACGGATGAAAAAGGAACGCTTCCCAAAGGTGTTGGAAAAAGCGGAGGAATTTCTTAATTATCTTACTAATGGTGAATATATTCGCCTTTTCTTAAAGCCGACAGGTCAATTTTTAGTTGAAAGAGTTGATCAGTTGTCTTTTGAACCCGATGAATTAAGTCAAGCAACTGCTGAACAAGTGTATGTTGCGTTGCGACTGGCACTTGTTGAAGTATTACAAGACGAGTATCCATTTCCGCTTATTATTGATGATGGTTTTGTTAACTTTGATAATGAACGAACGAAACGAATTGTACAACTTTTATTATCTAGAAGCCAAACCTCACAAATATTATATTTTACATGCCATCAACATATATTGCAGTTATTTCCTCAAAAAAATATCTATATGCTTAATGAGGAACATCGTTATTCCATGTTAAAATAGGACACATGCTATACTTATAATATATGAAATAACTAGAGTCTTTGAAAATAAAATTTTGAAGAAAATGAGGGATAACGATAATGACAAAAGGACTTTTGCAATTTGATGTCGGGGAGCAAATTGAGCTATTTCTGTTAATAAAAAATAGCACTAAAGGAATTGCTAGTAATGGGAAGCCGTTTTTATCTTTAAACTTACAAGATAAAACTGGAGATATAGAAGCAAAGCTTTGGGATGTTTCTGAATCGGATGCACAAACTTATAAAGCTGAAACAATCGTAAAGGTGGCGGGCGATATTCAAAATTATCGCGGTCGTTTGCAATTACGAATTCGTCAAATACGTCCTGCCATGGACCAAGATGGTGTCTCGATTTCCGACTTTCTCGAAACCGCACCAGTAAGTCAAGATGAAATGACGAGCAAGATAACACAATATATTTTTGAAATGAAGAATCCAAATATCCAAAGAATTACTAGACATCTATTAAAAAAGTTTAATAGTGATTTCCTTGTTTATCCTGCGGCTACCAAAAACCATCATGAATTTGTATCTGGTTTGGCTTATCATGTCGTATCCATGCTCGATTTGGCCAAAGCAATTACTAGTCTTTATCCTTCCTTGGATCGTGATTTACTATATGCCGGAATTATTCTTCACGATTTAGGAAAGGTCACAGAATTATCAGGTCCAATTTCCACCTCATATACAGTAGAAGGAAATTTATTAGGGCATATAACGATTATGGTAAATGAAATTGGGAAGGCAGCAGATGAGTTAGGCATTCATAGCGAAGAAGTAATGGTATTGAAACATCTAGTTTTGAGTCACCATGGGAAACCTGAATGGGGTAGTGCGAAGCCACCAATGATTAAAGAAGCAGAGATTCTTCATTATATCGATAATCTTGATGCGAAAATGAACATGATGGACCGAGCACTACGCCATGTGAAACCAGGTGAATTTTCCGAGCGAGTCTTCGCTTTGGAAAATCGTTCATTCTATAAACCAAGTTTTCATAATTAAGGTAAAAACACGTATGGAAAATTTAATTTTCGTACGTGTTTTTTGTTAAAAATCTCGATAATTTTGTCATTTTGTTCGTGTTTTTGCATACATTGTAAAAAAAGGACAAACTTAAAAAGGGGAGAAGCACATGTCATTGCCAATTTGGATTTACTTCGTTATTGCCGGAATTGCAGTTAGTGCTTTTATGGCGGTTAAAACAGCGAGAGAAGACCGAAAACTTGAACAAGAGTGGATAGAAAAAGAAGGGGAAGAATACATCGAACGGATGGAAATAGAAAAAGAAAAAAGAAAAAATGTAAAAGAAGCGGGTTAAATAGATGCAAATAAAATGGGACTGTCTCAGAGACAATCCCATTTTATTTACTATTACTTTTTAGATGTTGAACTTGAAGTATCGGAATTTAATACATTATCAAATGATTTTTTCAAATCTTTATCCTTAATATCTAATTTAGCATCTTTAATTTCTTTCTTCATAACCTCAGCAAGTTTTGTTTGATCTACTTTAGATGCTTTTATTTTTTCTTTGATTTCTTTTTTCATTTTATCATCTAGTGGAGCTTTATCTTTTTCACCGGTTTTCTTAATGATGTGATAACCGAATTGTGTTTTCACTGGTTCACTAACTTCATTTACCTTTAATTTATATGCAGCAGCTTCAAAAGTTGGATCCATTTTGCCTGTATTAAACCAACCGAGGTCTCCACCTTTTTGAGCGGTGCCGTCAGTAGAATATTTCTTTGCTAAATCCTCAAATTTTTCACCTTTTTTAAGTTTAGCTTCAACTTCTTTTGCTGTTTTCTCGTCAGCTACAAGAATGTGACTCGCCTTAATATCAGGTTTGATACTATTTGCATAATAATCTTTTATATCTTTATCAGTAATTTTCAAATCTTTCGTTGCGGCTTTTTCTTGTAAAAGACCAAGTTTTACGTTATTACGAAACTCTTTTTCATCTTTAATACCAGCTTGTTGAAGGGCCATTTCAAATTGATCACCAAGTTGTTTTTTTGTTTGATCTACCTGTTTATCAACTTCTTTATCCGAAACTTTGTATTTATCAGAAAGAACTTTTTCCAAAACAAGTTGTTGTACGACTTGGTCCCCAACTTTATCTTTCATTGCCTCATACAGTTCATCTTTTGTTACATTTCCAGCTTTTGTTTTTACCACTACATCTCCATTGTTGCCACATGCAGCTAGTCCAATAACTCCTGCTGCTAATGAAAGGGATAATACCCATTTTTTCATCAATTAACAACTCCCTGTCTAATTAATCGTCCAATTAAAACTTACAAAACCTACTATACCACAAAATTTATCGGAAAAGAAACATAATACGGAAGACTTATGGTATTTTTAAGGAATTCTCATCAAATCTTAACTTTTTTGATAAAGTGTAAAATCCATTATGAAAATCTAGGCAATTGCTCTAGTCAACAATAGCCGTTTGTACATAGGATATATTGAAAAGAAAAAAGGAGGTATTCAAAATGGGATTTGCTTACGGAGGCGGATTTGCCCTAATCGTCGTATTGTTCATTCTTTTGATTATTGTAGGGGCAGCATTTATTTGTTAATTTAGCCAGTCTAGTTATAACATCGAAACTAAAAATGAATAGAATATACTATTTCTGTTAGGGAGGTGACTATTATGGGTGGTGCAGCATACGGAAGCGGATTTGCGTTACTCGTTGTATTATTTATTTTGCTCATTATAATCGGTGCATCTTGGATATATTAGTGCAAAAAAATCAGGTTCGCCGCGAACCTGATTTTTTGTTTATGTTCAGAATAGTTGTAATCCGGATATAAATAATCTAAAGGGGTTCGATTCCGCAAGCTCTTGCCAATAATTCTACTAAATGAATTGATTCTGACGGTTTTTTACCAAAGGTGTTGACTCCGTGAGTCATCTGAATTAAACAACCGGGGTTTGATGTTACAACTATTTCAGGCTGAATGTTATTTACTTCATTCATCTTTTTACTTAGGATTTTCATTGATTCATCGTATTGTTGAATGTTGTAAATTCCTCCGGAAGCACAGCATGTATTTTTGCTTGGTAGTTCGACATATTTAATTCCTGGAATTTTTTTAAGTAATTTCTCCGGATAGTCGCCTGCTTTTTGAACATTAGATAAATGGCATGAAGGCTGATAGGTAACAACTTTTTCAATCTCTTTTGAAAATGGCAGCGAATCCAATGAGAAGAGTACTTCGGATATATCTTTGATCTTTTTCGTGAATTGTTCCGCTTTACGTACCCATTCTGTACCGAATTCTTCTATTAATAGCTGATCATATTCTTGGAGGATAGCTCCACAGCCTCCCGCGTTGGTAATAATAGCATCGACTTCGTATTGATCAAATGCCTTTAGATTATCCTTGGCTAATTGTCGCGAATGCTTCATTTGCCCTTGGTGTGCGTGAAGTGCACCACAGCAGGTTTGTTCTTTAGGTACATATACATCACAACCGGACATCCTTAAGAGCTCAAGTGTATAGTAGTTGACATGATAGAAGATAGCATCGTTTATACATCCAAGAAATAAGGCAACCGTTTTAACCGTTTTTTCAGTTTTCGCTTCATACAGTTGTCCCCTTTGAATCTGGTATTTCTTTGAGGGAACTTTAGGCAGAGCTATTTCGAATTTTCCTGCTTTTTTTACAAGTTTTTCGGAAAGGTTTGTTGCCCGAACAACTCTTTGCAGCCCGCTTTTTTGATAGAGGAAATACATATTACTAGAAAGCTTCATCGTTTTTGGTTTCATGAAAAGGTGGTTTAAGGCAAAGTCTTTAAATGTATGTTTTTTTCTAGCATGAACTTCTGCGTCATTAATAGCTTCTTTTGCATGTTCCAAAATTGAACCATATGGAACATTGACAGGACAGGCAACCTCACAGGCACGACAACCGAGACAAAGGTCAATTGGCTCTTTTAAGTCTTCTAAAATATCTATTTTTCCTTCCGCTGCCATTTTGACAAGATTAATCCTTCCTCTTGGAGAAGCACTTTCATTCTCCATCGATGCGTAAGTAGGGCATGCCGGAAGACAGTAGCCGCATTGAATACACTGATTGACTTCATCATAGGTTTTTTTTAAAAGAGTGTTTGTTATTGAGTCAGCGTTATTCACTGAGTCAACACCACCTTTGTTTGCCCTTTTTGTGGAAACATCTTGCCAGGATTCAAAATATTATTTGGATCCCAAGCCTCTTTAATCTTTTTCATTAAATCGAGCGTTAAACCTAACTCTTTTCGCATGTATGGAGCTTTTAAAATACCGATACCGTGCTCACCGGAAAGGGTTCCGCCTAGATCAATAGCCGCTTGAAAAATTTCCCCGACAGCGAGTTCTGCTTTTTTCATTTCCTCGATATTACGCTTATCTGTTATTATGTTTGGATGCAAATTTCCATCCCCAGCATGACCGAAAACAACTAAATTCAGCTTATATTTATCGCGAATAATATGAAGCTTTTCAATCATTTCCGGAATCTTACTTCGGGGCACTGTCGCATCTTCTGAAATTTTTGTTGGACCTAACTGAGTAATCGCTGGAGAGACCATCTTTCGGGCTTTCCAAATTGTTGCGCGCTCTTCTTCTGATTTCGCGACTCGTACTTTCGAACCAGGAAAGGATTTGCAAATTTCCGAGCATTGAGCTATTTCTTCCCTTACAGCCGCTTCATGTCCATCGACTTCAATAATGACGATCGCTTCAGCATCAAGGGGAAGACCTGATGGCTGATAATGTTCAACAGCCTCAATACAGTATTTATCCATAAGCTCAAGTGCAGCAGGTAACACTCCTGAGGATAAAATTGACGTGATCGCCTTTCCGGAATCAACAACGCTTTGGAAGGAAGCGAGTAATGTCATTTTGTGTGCTGGTTTCGGTATTAGCCGTAAAGTAATTTCCGTGACGACGCCAAGAAGTCCTTCCGAACCTACTATAAGTCTCGTTAAGTCAAATCCAGTCACATTTTTAACTGTTTTTCCACCTGTACGGATAATATCTCCTGTAGGCGTTACTACTTCTAATCCAATTACATATTCTTTTGTTGTCCCATATTTTAATCCTTTTGGTCCGCTGGAATTTTCAAGAATATTCCCACCAATTGTTGATACGTTGGAACTGCTCGGATCTGGAGGGTAAAATAATCCTTCTTTTTCTGCTTCTTCATGTATTCTGGATGTAATTACACTTGGTGTTACGATTGCAAGCATATTTTCTTTATCAATCGTTAAGGATTTTGGATATTGTGACATATCCAGAACGATTCCACCTAATATCGGTAGGGGGCCTCCACTTAAAGAAGTAGCTGATCCTCTAGGGTAAACAGGAATTTGATAGGTATTTGCTAATAAAATGATTTTACTAACTTCTTCCTTTGATTGAGGTTGAAGGACAATGTCAGGCAAATATTCGCCAAATGAAGCATCATAGCTAAACGAGTATAAATCCCCCTTTTTAGTAAGGATTCTATCGTTTTGAACAATTTTCCTTATTTCATTTAGTATTTGTTCATTAATTTTACTCATTGTTATCAACACCTAATAAGAATTGTGGATTATTTTATGGGGAGATCTATCATATTGAGAAACTGTTACAAACGGGAGGTTCTTCTTATAACTAGAATCATTATTTAAAATTTATTTATAGTTTTTAAACCAAGGAGCTTGGGTCTCCTTGGTTTATTTTTGCGCACATGAGTGGTTGTAATCTCTGTTGCTTTTATGTATATAGGATCTCTACATATGAAGAAAGAAGTAAAATAGTAACGAGTATATTAATGGTTCTAAATACCTTTGGTTGTCTTTCTTCAGGAATCTCTTTTTGTATACAAAGTGAATTAGTCATATTGTTTATTAGGTAAACAATAATAATTGCAACTATAATAAAAATGGAGATCACTATCAATTCCTCCCATATTTCCAAATGTTTAAGCTAAAGATACCAAATTTTAAATTAAAAAGATAGCTATTTTAAGAGATAACAGAATCAAATAAATGGTATTTTACTTTTGGAAAATAGTAATTAAACTGTAAAATAGAAGAATACAACATAAAAAATAAAAATCCGTCTTTTTATTACCTAATGTGATGAATATGAAAGGGCAAAATGGTATTATACTGATACAAGCCTATGATTACGGAAAATACAAACTTGGTAAATTCTTCTTCGAAAAGAAATAGATGAGGTGAAATGATATGGAATCAATAGAACAAAGACTTGAACGTATAGAGTTTCACCAAAAATTACTATTAAAAATTATTTCTGAAAGTCAATATGATTTTTATCGAATCGTCATTGAAAATCAACTACAGGAAAAAGATGTGGAAGATTTCTATAAACTCTGTGAAACTTTACATAAAGAAAGTGAAGAACAAAAAGCTGATAAATTCGTCTTTTTTTCTCCACTTTTCAAAAAATTTAAAGAAGAGCTTCATCCGAAGTTAGATCCCGAACAAGTCATTCAAGCATGTTTAAAGCAAAATATTTTTCCGGAGCTTATGGAAATCTTAAATAAAAATTTATCTTAAAAATTACTCAAGCTTTCACTCTCTGTTGGAAGCTTTTTAACATTTCCGTTTTCTTCAATAAATTCCGTTTCAATATTATGAAAGGAAGTTTCGAATATTTCCATAAAATCTTCTCCATATATATTACGAATAATGGCCATTAATTCGATAAATTCAGGGAATTTTCCATACAAATTTTTAATAGGCAATGCACCGTTTAAAACGACGCTATTTGAAGGATTAAAAGATTCCATTGAATCAAGTAATAACGCTTCCCCTTTTTTTGTTAATTGAATGTAGGTGTTTCTTTTGTCATTTTCCTTCTTAGAAAACTCCAGTAATTCCCGTTCTTCTAACTTTTTTGAAAAATTAAAAGCTGTTGATACATGCATGACTCCAAATTTGGCTACATCCGATATGGATGCACCCTTTAAATGGTAGGCAATCCAAAGAATATGATGTTCATTAATATTCAAATCATATGGTTTTATCCATTGCTGCCAATCTTTTTCAATCATTTTCCAAATAGCTTTGCTAATTTGCGTAATTTTTTGACTGAACAGCAAGGCTTCCTTTATAGAATAAGGACTTTCTGTCATTACTTCACCCACTTTATATATATATATATTTATTATGCCAATAAAATAAAGATTAATAAAGATATAAATTAACAAAATTTTTAGACAAGAATTTTCGTTTCAGAAAAGCATTGGAATTAATGAGATTTAGGTTGCTCCTGAATTTTTGATTCTAACTCATCAATTGAATCCTTCAATGCTTGTACTTCATTTAGAATATTTTCTTTATTTCCTTCAATATTATTTTGCCATTCTGATATCGCTGACTTGATATCAGAAACGAACTTCATTGCGATGTCTTTACCTTCCGATGATAATACATGGATTGAGTTTTTTAGTTCCTGCACATTTTTCGTTATATCTTTTGCAGATGACATCCAATCATTTGTTTGATCCGATAGTTGTTTTCTTAATTCTTTACCTGATGTAGGAGCTGTTAGTAAGGCGGAAAGTGTACCAGCAATTCCTCCGATGATAATCCCATAAGCAAACATTTTTTTGTTCATGTCAACACCCCATTTTATAATATAAAGTGATTATTAAGAATCTTTTGCATACCTCATAATCTATTTTTCTACAATAATTTGCAAAATCCTGCATGAATATTTAAATTATAGTACAATTTTTAAAAAAATGCACTGAAATTAACTATTTTATTAACATTTTATTGGAATTAAGAATCATGAAGTTCGCTTATTTTGCATATTTTTATCGTGTGAAGTATTTTAAAAATATAATGAATCAACGAGGGAATTGTTCAATCAAAATGGAGAAAGAGGTGTGGGTATTGAGTGGAATCATTTTTTGCCTCCTCCTTATATGTATTTGCTTTTTGATAGGATCAATTTATACTTTTTTAAAGTACCAAAGACCGGGGGTCTATCCGCCTAAAAAAATTTTAAAACAAAGGATAGTGTTTTTAGGCAGTGGAGGGATCATCTCTTTATTATTATTTGTTATATTGTTAATAATGACATAAAAAATCCTGCGTGATTAGCAGGATTTTACTTAGCATTTATTGAATATTTTTGGATATTGCTTCGGCGATTTTTTTATAATCATCTTGTGTGTATTCACTTTGATTATTTTTCCAAACGGCACCAAAGCCATCACCTTTTCCATAACGTGGGATTAGGTGTAAATGAAAGTGGAAAACAGATTGACCAGCATGTTCACCATTATTATTAACAAGATTCATACCGATCGGATTAAATTCAGCTTTCAAGGCATTTGCAATCATAGGTGCCACTTCAAAAATATTCTTGGCGATTTCGGGAGTCAATTCAAAAACGTTTTCTTTATGTACTTTTGGAATGATTAATGTATGACCCTTTGTTACTTGACTAATATCAAGAAAAGCAAGAACATGATCATTTTCAAATACTTTTGCGGATGGAAGTTCACCATTTATAATTTTACAAAAAATACAATCACTCATACTATCCCACCTTTCGATTTTGTAATTAGTATAACTTATAATGGCTAATAATGGAATAAGAAAAGCGTAAGCGCTGGACAGAAAAAGAAAAGGGACGGGGAATTCGATGAAATCCCGTCCCGATTGAAGGGGTACTTTAAGGGTTTAAAAAATCATTGGTCTGCCTTTGATAAACACCTCATTTATGATAAGAGTGTTATTTCAAATTTAACGGAGTAAATGACCTTTGTTCAACGCGATCATCCCCTTATTGTTTTAACATTTATTCAACGTTTAAAACAGTAAGTGATCTTCGACAAACACCTCATTTATGATAAGTGTATTTGTAACGTTGTTGCCATATCCTAGACCTGCCCTAATCGCTTTTACGGTTTCGGTCTTTAGTAACCACCCCGATTAATTGCGTTAGTTAACCCCTTCGCTTATTATCATGTACAATATAGAAATAAGTATTCATAAATTTTTAAGCTTTTAATGATGTGGATTAAGAAAAAGAAAGGACGTATACATATGTCACTACTCGAAGTACAAAATCTTACCGGTGGTTATACGAAAAAACCTGTTTTAAAAGATGTTTCGTTTACAATCGAAAAAAAACAAATGATTGGGTTAATCGGTTTAAATGGTGCTGGTAAAAGTACTACAATCAAGCATATTATTGGATTGATGGAACCGAAAAAAGGAAAGATTCAAATCAACGATCTCGAGCTTCGAAATGGCCCTGATGAATATCGAAAACAATTTTCTTATATTCCGGAATCTCCAATTTTATATGATGAGTTAACATTGGACGAGCATCTTAAGCTTACGGCAATGGCTTACGGAATAAATCAGGAAACATTTCAAACAAGGATTACTCCATTATTAAAAGAGTTTCGTTTAGAAAAAAAACTAAGTTGGTTCCCTGCTCATTTTTCTAAGGGAATGAAACAAAAAGTAATGATTATGTCCGCTTTTTTAGTGGAACCTGATTTATATATTATAGATGAACCATTCGTTGGCCTGGATCCTCTCGGCATTCAATCTTTATTAGATTTAATGAAGAAAATGAAAGAAAATGGGGCGGGAATTCTTATTTCAACCCATATTCTTGCAACAGCAGAAAGATATTGTGACGGATTTATCATTTTACATAATGGACATATTCGAGCAAAAGGAACGTTGAAAGAACTTCAAGATGAATTCGATATGCCAGGTGCTACATTAGATGATATATATATTCAGTTAACGAAGGAAGATAACGATGAAACAGATTGAGAGTTTATGGAAAGAACGAGTCCAACTATATATTCATGAATTAAGAAAATATTTAAAGTATATATTTAATGATCATTTATTATTTGTAGCCATTTTTGCATTAGGTGCAGGTGCCTATTATTATAATGGATGGGTAAAAACATTGGATGAAAGTTTTCCTATCGGTTTAGTTATGGGGATCTTATTGGGCCTTTTTTTAACGATGAGTCCGATTTATACATTATTAAAAGAAGCAGATAAAGTGTATTTGCTTCCGATAGAAATGAAAATGGCGTCTTATTTTCGTAAATCGATTTTATTTAGTTTTGTAATACAAGCCTATTTATTACTAATGCTTCTTGCTATCTGTATGCCTATGTATGTACAAGCAAGCGGGAATGGATTTCAATCTTTTCTCTATATCCTAATTGTTCTTTTTATCTTAAAAGTGTGGAATCTTTATTTACAATGGGATATGTTGAAAATTCAAGATCAAAGAACAGCCATTTTTGATTGGTTGATTCGTTTCGTATTAAACAGTTGTTTTATTTATTTTATTATCGAAAGAGCAAATCCATGGATATTTGGATTGTTTATTATACTTTATTTAGCATTATTTGTTTTTTATCACAGGACAGTAAAAGGGAAAACTTTAAAATGGGATGTATTAATTGATAAGGAACAAAAAAGATTAAACGCATTTTATCGGTTCGCAAATCTGTTTACAGATGTTCCAAAACTAAAAGGTCAGGTTAAACGTAGAAAATGGTTGGATTGGATCTTTCAATTCATTTCATACGAGCAAAAAAACACATATACGTTTCTATTTGCCAGAACATTGATACGTTCAAGTGAATTTTTCGGATTATACATGAGATTATCGATCATTGGTGCGATACTTCTTTATTTCAGTAATCAAATGTACTTGTCGATCGGAATATCAATCTTATTTCTTTTTTTAACAGCCTTTCAGCTAATACCTATGGTGAATTACCATGAATTGAAAATTTGGCAATATCTTTATCCTGTGGATCGAACTTTCAAGGAAAAATCTTTTTTAACCATATTAACAGTTTCTATCTTTATTCAGTCTATTTTTTTCGGAGTCGTCGTTCTTTTTAGTCAATCATGGCTAAATGGGCTTATTGTATGTTTGGCTGGCATCCTGTTTTCTGTCATTTTTACTAAATCATATGTTCCAGTCAGGCTTCGGAAAATGAGTCGGAGTTTATGAAATTTCTCCGCAATTAATTAGGGGAGACGTTAAAAATGCCTATTCGTTAGTTGAATCAAAACCGTATACAAATAGAAAATCCCACTTGAATTCAAATGGGATTTTCATTTTATACTTCAACTGAATTTTGTTCTTCAACATTTTGATAATTTAACGCAGCAGTGCCTAATGTTTTTGCGGCAATAAGCAATGCTTTTTCATTAATTTCAAATTTGGGGTGGTGGTGTGGATAAGGAATCTCTACATCGTCAGGCTTCGCCCCGGTAAAGAAAAACGTTCCTTTTACATGTTGCAAATAATAGGAAAAATCCTCGCCACCCATTTCAGGAGCAGCGATTTCAGTATGAAGAACATCGGAAACCTGACTTGTACAATCTGCCAAAAAGTCAGTTTCCTCATCATGATTGACAACCGCCGGGTAGCCTCGATGGTATTCATACTCAAATTCACAACCTGCTGCTAAGCATGTACCCCGAACGATACGATCAATTTCTTCCTCGATGAAATCACGAACGTCTTCATTAAAGGTCCGAACTGTCCCAGACAATTTTGCAGAATCCGCAATCACATTAAATGCATTTTCTGCAACGAAAGACCCTACAGTTACTACAGCAGAATCAATTGGATCGACGCGTCTGCTGACAATTTGTTGGAGGTTCATCACTAATTGCGAGGCGATAACAATCGCATCTTTCGTTTTATGTGGTTGGGCACCATGACCGCCATACCCTTTAATTTTGATTTCAAAGCGATCAGCCGCTGCCATTATTGGACCTTTTCGATAGGATATCGTGCCACATTCCAAAGGAGACCATAAATGGGTTCCGAAAATGACGTCCACACCTTCCAGGCATCCGTCCTGAATCATTGAAATCGCTCCACCTGGGGCATATTCTTCCGCATGCTGATGAATCATCACATACTCACCTGATAATTCTTCTTTCATTTCGTTCAAGGTTTTGGCAAGGACAAGCAGTGTTGCCGTATGACCATCATGCCCACAAGCATGCATCACACCAGGTACCTTTGATTTATATGGTGCATCTGTTTCTTCGTTAATTGGCAATGCGTCAAAATCCGCTCGCAGTGCAACTGTTTTTCCTGGAAACTTTCCTTTAATTCTTGCGACTACCCCATTTCCACCAACATTTTCTTTAACTTCAATTCCTCGTTCTTTATAGAAATCGGCGATATATTTAGCTGTTTGAACTTCTTGAAAAGATAATTCCGGATGCTGATGTAAATATCTGCGAATACTTACCATTTCATCAAATGATTGTTCTAGTTTTTGAGCTAATGTTTGAATTGTCATTGCTAGCCACGCATCTCCTCTTTGTAAAAATTTAAAACGAACTATTTTTATTATAGTACATATTTGAATTTTGTGAAAATGGTATTCGTTTGTACAAAATTTAAGGTAGAAGCCCCTTAAAGAGATTTTTTCTTTGAAGTCCTCACTCATTTTTTGCTTTTACATATTTTATTTTAAGTGGTTATTAGCCTATTTTCTCCCTCGATTATTAACCTCTTTTTCCAACAAGAAGTGCATTCTTTTAAACTGTAAGGAGGAATTTATGTGTCAGTTGATCTTACAGCAATTCATTGGATTTATATTGTGTTTATAGTGCTAATTATCGGATTCATGATTTTAAGGAGAGATACAACAATCATCTGTATAGTCGGAATTTTTCTTATTGCCTTGACAGCAACCGGTTCTATTACGGCATCCATTAGTGGGGTTTTTACAAGCTTCATTTATGCAATTACCAAGTTGTTAGCGATAATTTTAGTTATTTCACTAATTGTATCAATGAGTAAAAGTTTGATGGCTACAGGGATCAATGATGTGATGATTTCACCTTTTGCTAAACTAATTAAAACCCCTTCCTTAGCTTATTGGACGATTGGTATTGTTATGATGCTCATTTCCTTATTTTTCTGGCCTTCACCAGCTGTTGCTTTAATGGGGGCGGTATTACTTCCAGTAGCGATAAGAGTAGGCTTACCTGCTATTGGGGCGGCGATCGCTATGAATTTATTTGGTCATGGAATTGCTTTATCAGGGGATTACATTATCCAAGGGGCACCAAAGATTGCCGCCGATGGTGCAGGTATTCCAGTAAATGATGTATTACATGCAAGTATCCCGCTTGTCATTATAATGGGGCTTGTTACCACAATAACCGCGTTTTACTTTTTAAAACGCGATATGAAAAATGGAAAATTAAAGGTGAATAATCATTTCGATGTGCCGCTTGAAACTGAAAAGAAAGAGGTTACCCAGCTGACTCCTTTTTTTAAACGTCTCTTTGCATTGTTAATTCCAATCTTTTTTATTCTCGATATTGTTGCAATGGTTGCTTTTCATCTTCAAGGGGGAGATGCTACTGCCCTTGTCGGAGGTACTTCCATTTTGATTTTATTATTAATTACGTTTGCTGGATATAAAAATAAAGCGCTTGAGCAAACAACAAAATATTTAATAGAAGGGCTGCAATTTGGCTTTAAAGTGTTTGGTCCTGTGATTCCAATCGCCGCATTTTTCTATTTAGGGGATGCGGGCTTCCAATCGATGATTGGTGATTATTTGCCAAAAACATCTCACGGAATTGTAAATGATTTAGGTGCAGCATTAGCAAATCTTGTGCCGGTAACGAAGGAAGTTGGTGCAATCACTGCGACTGGAGTTGGTATTATAACGGGGTTAGATGGATCGGGATTTTCAGGATTATCGCTTGTTGGATCTGTCGCTAAGTTATTTTCACATGGAATCGAATCAAGTATTGCAACACTGACATCTCTCGGTCAAATTATGGCAATTTGGGTTGGTGGAGGTACGCTTGTCCCTTGGGCGCTTATACCAGCTGCAGCAATTTGCGGTGTTGATCCATTTGAACTAGCAAGAAGAAATCTTAAACCGGTAATAATCGGGATGGTAGTAACTACAATAGTTGCTATGTTTTTACTGTAATGCTCCCGTCAAAAATGTTTAATATAGAAATCTATTGATGTACGTGTCATTTCCTTGGAAATAAGAGAGATTTTTGTCAAGTTTATACCTTTTATGCTGGTTGTTGAAATTGTGTAAAAATAAGCGCAAATACTGCGCTTTATTTTTTTTCTTCATTCGGGATTGTATAGTACGATTCATATGGTGAGCCATTAAAAATTGTATTGCTGGATAATGGAGCACTGACTGTAGGCGTGTTTATAATCGTTTTGTAAGAATCTGTTAATTTCCATCTGGAGAAATCTTTTTCGTCTTCCCATATCGTTAAAATAATATACGTATCACCTTTTTTCGGTTTCAAAAAACGAAAAGCGCGAATACCCGAAGCCGTTTGAATCAACTGACTATTATTTTGCAAATGATACTCAAAAACCGGCTTGCCTTCATCGGAAATGGGAATATTATAGAAAACACTATATCCTTCTTCCGGAAAATTTCCTTTTCCATTAATTACTTCATATGTTCTCGGCGAACCAAATACAGATTTTTTCATCGTTTCATGAATGATTAAGGAGTTTTGTGCATTTTGCATTAACAGCATTTGTTCATCCTTATATTTATTCAATATTTTTATAAGAAACTCATAAGTACCGGTCGTAATATAAAGATTCATTTTTATCACCTCATTATTATTATACCCTTCAAAAGAGCATTAAAAAGCAATTTTCTGAAAATTAATTGATAGTATATTCATAAATGAATGGAGAAATTTTAACTTTTGACGATTTTAAGGCGAGAAAAAGGGAGAATTTATGACATTTCGTTAGGCGAACTATACATTTGGAATGAAAAAGTCTATATTGATTACATATTAAGAAGGAAGAACGAACTAGAACTTTTCTCTTTTTATAATTATTATTATATAATATGAAAAGATAGTTTTGAAAGGTGGACATATTACATATGACTAGAATTACGAATGATACCCTTTTGAGAGCGGCAAAAGGTGAACAAACAAGCCATGTTCCAGTTTGGTTTATGCGTCAAGCGGGACGCTCACAACCAGAATATCGTGCCTTGAAGGAAAAGTATTCCTTATTTGAGATTACCCATCAGCCTGAATTATGTGCATATGTCACTCGATTGCCTGTAGAGCAATATGATGTAGATGCAGCTATTTTATATAAAGATATTATGTCGCCTCTTCCTGCGATTGGTGTTGATGTTGAAATCCAATCTGGAATTGGTCCGGTTATCAATAATCCAATCCAATCACTTGCAGATGTGGAAAAGTTGGGGAAAATAACACCTGAAGAAGATGTTCCTTATGTGTTAGATACGATTAAATTGTTAACTAATGAACAATTGACAGTACCGCTGATTGGTTTTGCAGGAGCTCCATTCACCGTTTCGAGCTATATGATTGAAGGGAGACCTTCAAAAGATTATAAAAAAACGAAAGCATTTATGTATTCGGAGCCGAAAGCATGGTTTGCCTTGATGGATAAGCTTGCTGACATGACCATTGCATATGTACGTGCACAAATAAAAGCTGGAGCAAGTGCGATCCAAATTTTTGATTCTTGGGTCGGCGCATTAAATGTGGAGGATTATCGGATATATATTAAGCCTGTTATGGAAAGAATCTTTAGTGAGTTAAGAAAAGAAAATGTTCCACTTATTATGTTCGGAGTTGGTGCGAGCCATCTTGCACTAGAGTGGCATGATCTTCCATTAGATGTTGTAGGTCTTGATTGGAGATTACCAATTCAAGAGGCAAGACAAAAAGGTATTACGAAAGCTGTTCAAGGGAACTTGGATCCAGCTCTATTATTAGCACCATGGGAAGTACTTGAAGAAAAAACGAAGTCTATTTTGGACCAAGGAATGAAAACACCAGGCTATATCTTTAATTTAGGACATGGTGTATTCCCTCAAGTCAATCCCGAAACACTAAAAAGATTAACATCATTCATTCACGAATATAGTGCAAAATAAAAAACGCTGGAGCTAGATATACGAGAATTAGAAAGAGGTTTAACAAATGACGAAGAAAAAAGTAGGGCTTCTCGTCATGGCCTACGGAACGCCATATGAAGAAGCAGACATTGAAAGATACTACACACATATAAGACATGGACGTAAACCTTCTGAAGAGATGTTAGAGGACTTACGTAGCCGTTACAAAGCAATCGGAGGAATCTCTCCGTTAGCGAAAATTACTGAAGAACAAGCATATGGTCTTCAGAACCGTTTAAATGAAATCCAAGATGATGTAGAATTTCAAGCATATATTGGCTTGAAACATATTGAACCATTTATTGAAGATGCGGTTGAGCAAATGCATAATGATGGAATCAAAGAAGCGGTGTCACTTGTATTAGCACCACATTTCTCAACATTTAGTGTTAAGTCTTATAATGAACGTGCGAAAGAAACAGCTGAAAAGTTAGGCGGGCTTACAATTACATCGATTGAGAGCTGGTATAAGGAACCGAAATTTATTGACTATTGGGTGGAGCGATTGTCTGAAACATATGCAAGCATGAAAGAGGATGAACGTAATGCTGCATGTTTAATCGTTTCTGCTCACAGCTTACCAGAAAAAATCCTTCAATATGGCGACCCATATCCTGAACAGCTTAAGGAAACAGCTGATTTAATTGCTAGTAAAGCAGGGATAAAGGAATATGCAATCGGTTGGCAAAGTGCTGGAAATACTCCAGATCCATGGCTTGGACCCGATGTTCAAGATTTAACGCGTGATTTGTACAATGAAAAAGGATATAAAGCATTTGTTTACGTACCTGTTGGATTTGTTGCCGAACATTTAGAAGTTCTCTATGATAATGATTACGAATGTAAAGTGGTCACTGAGGAAGTGGGTGCAAGCTACTATCGACCTCCAATGCCAAATTCACAACCTCAATTTATTGATGCACTAGCAACGGTAGTTTTAAAAAAACTAAATGTAAATAATTAACGACATCAGGGATTATCCCTGGTGTTACTTTATTGCACTATAGACTTTTCAAAAAATATAAAATAATGATCATTGCCGAAGAAGGTGATTCCCAGTGTCGGGTAAAAAACATAAAGTAGTTATTATCGGTGGCGGGATTACCGGTTTAACTTCAGCATTTTATTTACAGAATGAAATAAAACAAAATAATTTACCTATTGAATTTAAACTAGTAGAAGCCAGTAGAAGATTAGGCGGGAAAATCAAAACTGTCCGAAAAGACGGCTTTGTTATAGAAACAGGCCCTGACTCTCTTTTAACAAAAAACGAAAGCTTTACTAAACTAGTAGAAAAATTAGGTATCCAACAAGAGTTAATTGAAAGTGAAACTGATAAAACATATGTAATATCGAATGATAAGCTTTATTTAATTCCTGAAGGAGCAGTGGTAGGAATCCCCACTCAAATAAGTCCGTTTATTCTTTCTAGTTTATTTTCGTTTTCTGGCAAAGTAAGGGCTGCAGCTGATTTAATTATTCCACGATTAAAAGAAAAAAAAGATGTTTCAATTGGGCAATTTTTTCGCAGACGATTTGGTGATGAAGTAGTAGAAAATCTCATTGAACCGTTACTTTCAGGGATATATGCAGGTGATATTGATCAATTAAGCTTAAAGGCAATTTTTCCGCAATTCTATGAGGTGGAAAAAAGATATCGTAGTTTAATAATAGGAACAAAAAGGGACAAGACCTATTCAAATAGATTCCTAACCTTAAGGAATGGGCTGGAATCAATCGTGGAATCCATGGAAGAAAAGCTTGAGGAAAGTTCAATAATGAAGGGTATTCGGGTTGTTAAGGTTGAAAAGTCATCAAGGGACCAAGATTATGAAATTTCCCTAAATAATGGTGAGCATCTCGAAGCAGATAGTGTGATTATTGCGCTCCCACATTATTTACTTCCAAATATACTTCCGAGGTATGATTTTTTTGAACCACTTTCCAAGGTTCCGGCTACATCAGTTGCTACAGTAGCGATGGCATTTTCTGAAGAAGCGATTAGAAAAAACTTTGATGGAACCGGTTTTGTCGTTGCGAGGAATAGCGACTATACAATTAATGCTTGCACATGGTCACATAAAAAATGGCCACATTCAACTCCTGATGGCAAAGTACTGCTTCGCAATTATATTGGCAGAGCTGGGGATGAAACAGTCGTCGATTTATCAGACGCAGAAATTGAGCAAATTGTTTTCGATGATTTAAATAAATTAGTCGAACTCTCTGATGAACCCGACTTTACAATCGTATCAAGATGGAAAAATGCGATGCCACAATACACAATTGGGCATGAAGAAAGAGTAAAAGCATTAAAGGACAATATCGTGAAAAATCTGCCGGGAGTTATTATTGGTGGAAGTTCATTTGAAGGAATTAGTGTACCGGATTGTATTAGTCAAGGTGAATCTATAGTGAAAGATGTTTTGCAGTATTTAAGAAAATTAAATACGTCTAAGCAGGAAGTTATTAGTGAATAATTCTATTGTAGAATTATTCACTTGTTTTTTTTTAGAGAGTATGTTAAATTACTTTTTGTGAACTTATTGACCATTTTCCTCATTTGGTCATTTTGCGGATTGGGGTGAAGTACTTTGGCGATTGATCGTAAACAACTAATTATAGATGCAGCTACAAAATCCTTTTCATTATTTGGCTACAAAGCTACGACAATGGATCAAGTTGCGAAACTTGCCAATGTCGGAAAGGGCACGATCTATACTTTTTTCAAGAACAAAGACGAATTGTTTGATGAAATAGTGACAACCCTTATTAAGGATATGAAAGAATCTGCAGAAGAAGCAATGGATCCTAATCTTTCTTTCTTTGAAAATGTGCACAACGTACTATTTCGGATATTAGAGTTTCGTAAAAAGCATCAACTAACGATTAAACTTTTTCAAGAAGAAAAAGATATGGGAACACCTGCTGTGTCTGAAGTCATTCAAAAAGTGGAAAATGCAGTCTTAAATTATATTATGGGAATCATTCAAGGTGCAATGGATAAGGGAGAAATAAAAAAATGTGATCCTGAAATCACAGCATTTATTATTTTAAAGCTTTATATTTCATTAATATTTGACTGGGAAAAGCATCATCGTCCCCTTGAAAAAGAGGAAATTGCAGATCTGTTTGAATCATACTTATTTAAGGGATTGTCAACATGATGATCCTCATATTTTTAAACAAAACTGACCAGTTGAACAATTCAGTCAATTAGAAAGGAGCGAATTAATTATATGAAAGGTTCATTATTTTTAGCCGAATTAAAAGGAATTGTCCGCCATCCGATGTCCTTAATACAAGTTCTGGCAATTATATTAGTCCCGATTCTTTATGCAGGGATGTTTATATGGGCGTTTTGGGATCCATATGGACGATTAGAGAAATTGCCGGTTGCCGTAATAAATGAGGATAAAGGATCGGTAATGCAGGATGAAAAAATCGAGATTGGTGATAAACTAATTGATAACCTAAAAGAGAAGAAAAGCATGAATTTCCATTTCGTCTCAAAAGACGCGGCCTATAAAGGATTGGAAAATCAAAAATACTATATGGTCATCGAGATTCCGGAAAATTTCTCTGAAAATGCAACAACTTTACTCGATAAAGATCCAAAACGACTACAATTAAAATATGTACAAAATCAAAGTGCAAACTATACATCCTCAAAAATTGGCGAATCAGCCATGACCAAAATTAAAGATGCTGTATCAAAAGAAGTGTCCACTACGTATGCAGAAGAAATGTTTGATGCGATTAAAAAAATGGGGGACGGGTTTAATACAGCAAGTGACGGCGCATCTAAATTATACGATGGTGCAAAAAAATTAGGTGATGGAACGAAATCGCTAAAGGAAAATCTTGAACTACTCGCAAAAAATTCGATTACATTTAATGACGGAGTAGTGAAAGCTAAATCAGGTGCCGGAGATCTATCAAAAGGATCGAATGATTTAGCAAATGGTTTAAATCAGCTGAATGATGGAAGCAATCAATTATATAATGCCTCAAAAGATATGCAAAACGGCACAAAGGAATTAACAAAAGGGATTAACCAGGCGAGTGAAGGGCTTGGAGCATTAAATAAAGGAATGCCTGCACTTGTCGATGGTACCAAGAAAGTTCAAGGTGGGCTTGAGCAATTCAAAAATGAACTCCCTCCTGCAATAGCTAATGCCTTTTCATCCCAGTTAACTGAAGGTGTTAAAGGGATAAATCAAGGTGTTGATCAATTGCAAAGTGGAATGGAGAAACAGCTAACAGCTGGGATTGCAAAACAAATTAAAGATAAGCAAACTAAACAAATGGAACAACTATTTGCTGCACTTAAAGGAAAAGTTGATGATCAAACGCTTCAACAACTCCAGCAACAATTGACAGCAAATGCTCAAGACCAAGCCAAGGAAATGGAGCAACAGTTAGCACAAGGGATCCATCAAGGAATGGATCAAGGATTCACTGAATTCAAAAAACAAGTAAATCAACAAATGACAGGCAATAAAGATCAAATTACAAAACAAATAAAAGAGCAAACCGATCCGCAATTTGATAAATTAATAGCTGGTGTCACTACTATTAATAAAAACCAAGTAAAAGTTCAAAAGGGTATTGAACAGCTTGCAAACGGTTCGACATTACTAAGTAATGGTGCTGCTAAATTACAAAACGGTCAAAATCAATATATTGAGAGTTTAGGCTTATTTACTAGCAAAATGAATGATGCCGCAACTGGTGCCAACAAATTATCCGAAGGAGCAAAAACGCTCAATAATGGATTGAATCAGCTTGCTGATGGGTCAACACAAATAAAAGACGGCAGTCATAAACTTGCTGACGGTTCAAAAAAATTGGATGACGGTACAAATGATTTAAAAGACGGAACGAAAGAAATGAAAGGAAAATTATCTGATGCATCAAAGGATGCAAACTCCGTTAAAGGGAATGATAAACAGTATGATATGATGAGTGATCCGATCCATCTTAAAAAAGATGTCGTTAATCATGTCCCTAACTATGGAACAGGATTGACTCCTTATTTCTTATCACTCGGATTATTTGTCGGAGGACTATTGTTAACAATCATTTTCAATGTTCGTGAACCTGCTACAGAGCCGAAAAATGCTTTTTCTTGGTTCTTGGGGAAATACGGTATCATGGCTATCGTCGGTATTTTTCAAGCGCTAATTGCTGTTTGGATTATCGTCGGTATGATTGGAGTAGATGTGAAAAGCGTGCCATTATTTATCGTGGCAGCGATCGTTACAAGTCTAACATTTATGGCAATTATTCACTTTTTCGTTGCAGCACTGGATAATCCGGGTCGCTATATTGCGATTATCGTTTTAATCTTGCAATTAACATCTAGTGCGGGAACTTTCCCACTAGAGTTATTACCTAATGCATTAAAACCGATTCATGAAGCATTGCCAATGACTTATTCTCTTCAAGCTTTCAGGGCAGTTATCTCAAATGGAGATTATTCATTAATGTGGCATAACTTAGGAATACTTGCTATCTATCTAGTAAGCTTCTTGATTTTAACATTAGGATATTTTATCTTTAAGTCAAAAAAAATGGATAAAACAAAAACAAATGAAGAAGTTATCGCATAAAAAATGGGAGCTATGATTGTATCATAGCTCCCATTTTTTTATCGTAATGCTTTAATATCTTTTACAATTTCACTTAAAGGAAAACCATTTTGCGTTGAATAATCTTTGACAACTTCTCCATCTTTATTGACTAGATAAAAACTTGTTCCATGGACAACTTGTGTATCATTTTCCGGTTTAACGATTATATTTTTAAAATTATCCATTGCAAAGTCTTTAATTTTATCTTGTGAATATCCGGTTAATAGATGCCATGTTGAAAAGTCCGCTTCAAATTTCGAAGCATAGTTTTTTAAAGCTTTTGGTTTATCTACCTCTGGGTCTACACTAAATGAAACAAAATGAACGTCATCATAGCCTTTTTTCTTAATTTCCTTTTGGAGATCCCTCATATATTTTGTTAATTGGGGACAAATATCGGCACAGCTCGTAAACATAAAATCAGCGACCCATACATTTCCTTTCAAATCCTTCAGACCTAATTTCTCTCCGTTTTGGTCAGTAAATGTGAAATTTTCTATTTTATGTCCATTTTTATTAACATTTGAACATGCACTAAGACTTGTTAAAATAATAGCGGCTATCAATAATAATGAAAGGCGGAAATGTTTCATTATGTACCCACCCACTTTCTTTTTCTTTTAATTATAAATGATATTGACACGGAGTATTGGACAATTAGTTTTTTTTCAATAAAAAGACATAATTATTTTATCTTCCTAACATATTATTTTCACATAATCGTCAATACTTATTAACAAATAGTAAAATTTATTTTTGGATTCAAGTGTTATGATGGAGACATGTTAGTTTAGGAGGAATCATAGATGAAGAAAATACTATTATCTATATTGTTTATTTCAACACTTATTATTGCCGGTTGCGGGACAAAAGATAACGGGAACGGTTCAAATGAAAAAAGTGTTGAACCAATAAATGTAGTATTAGATTTACAAGAAAAAGCGAAAGTGAATGAAAATATTCCTTTAAGTGCGACAGTAACACAAGGAAAAGAAAAAGTAGCTGATGCAGCGAAAGTTGAATATGAAGTTTGGGAAGAAGGCGCTAAAGATTCGAGTAAGATTATCAAAGCAACGAATGAAAAAAATGGGAAGTATACAGGAAAAGTGGCTTTTGACCATGATGGTGTTTATACGATCCAAGTTCATGTAACGGCAAGAGACATGCATATGATGCCAAAAAAATCAGTAATAGTTGGGAATCCAGATCCATCCAAAATGAAATCGGCTGAGGAAGGGGAGCATCATGAAGAAAGTTCAGTTGTGATGCATGTCATGAGTCCTAAAACAGCCAAAGTAGGTGAAAAGGCTGATTTCAACATCCATATGACTAAGCACAATGAAACATTAACAAATGCCCAAGTGCAAATTGAAGTATGGAACAAAGCAAATGAAAAGAAACATGAGTGGATTCCAATGAAAGAAACAGCTAAGGGTGAATACTCCGGTACACATACATTTAAAGAAGCGGGAAACTATCAATTTAAAGTTCATGTAGAAAATAATGAAGGTTTACATGAACATCAAGTATTTGATTATGAAGTAAAATAAATAGTTACACTAAAAGTTGTTCATTTATATGGACAACTTTTTTGCGATATATGGGTAAAAAGGAGTATAGTGAAATTGATAACATAGATTAGATAGATTATAATTTAGGAGTGATATATATGAAGCTAACGGTCATCGGTCCTTGGGGAGGTTACCCAAAAGTAAATGGTGCGAGCGCAGGCTATTTGCTTGAGCATGAAGGATTTCATCTTTTAGTCGATTGCGGCAGTGCTGTACTATCTAAACTTCAACAATACATAAATCCGGAACAGTTAGATGCAGTGATTGTTTCACATTATCATCCAGACCATATTGCTGATATTGGTGTACTTCAGCATGCATTAATTATCGGGAAATATATGGACAAGAACATAAAAACGCTGCCAATATACGGACATAACGAAGACGAGCATGGGTTCCAGTCATTATTTTTTGATGATGTTACAAAAGGTGTGCCTTATGAGGAAAATGAAGAAGTATCTATTGGCCCTTTCAAAGTCACGTTTTTAAGAACGAAGCACCCCGTACCTTGTTTTGCTATGAGGATTGAAGCAGGAGACGCTATTTTCGTTTTCACAGCAGATTCATCCTATTTAGATTCCTTTGCTTCATTCGCTGCTAATGCAGACATCTTTTTATGTGAAAGTAATTTTTATGGAGATATGGATGGTTCGGCGGCTGGACATATGACAAGTTATGAAGCAGGAGAAATCGCAAGAGCAGCCCAAGTAAAAAATTTAATCCTTACCCATTTACCACAATATGGAGACTTGAATCAATTGAAGAGTGAAGCAGCCGAAAAGTTTTCAGGTACTATTTTCATTGCAGAGGAAGGTCTAGTTGTCGATTTGTCGTAGAATTTTATTAGTTTTGATTCAGGAGGGAAATTAAGATGTTGTTTATTGATAATAACGGGATTACCGATCCACAAATTAATTTAGCGATCGAAGAGTATGCATTGAATCATTTAGATATTAATGAAACGTATTTATTATTTTATATTAATCAGCCTTCAATTATTATTGGAAGAAACCAAAATACAATTGAAGAAATCAATACAGAATACGTAGATAAAAATAATATTATTGTCGTACGTCGCTTATCTGGTGGCGGAGCGGTTTATCATGACTTAGGAAATCTTAATTTCAGCTTTATTACGAAAGATGATGGGGAAAGCTTCCACAACTTTTTGAAGTTTACGGAGCCTGTTATTGAAGCATTGCAAAAACTTGGGGTAAATGCTGAATTAAGCGGCAGAAATGACATCCAAGTAGGTGGACGAAAAATATCCGGGAATGCTCAATTTTCCACAAAAGGTAGAATGTTCAGCCACGGTACACTAATGTTAGATTCTGAAATTGAAAATGTTGTTTCAGCATTAAAAGTGAAAAAAGACAAAATTGAATCAAAAGGCATTAAATCTATTCGTAGCCGTGTAGCGAATATCTCCGAGTTTCTCGAAGAAAAGTTAACGATGGAGGAATTTCGTCAATTAATCTTAAAACATATTTTTGGCGGCAGTGAGAATATTCAAGAGTACAAACTAACAGACGATGACTGGGCAAAAATTCATAAAATTTCTGAAGAACGTTATCAAAACTGGGAATGGAATTATGGGAAATCACCAAAATTCAATTTGCAGCATACACATCGTTTTCCAGTTGGCGGGATAGACGTGCGGCTAGAAGTGAACAAAGGAATAATCGAAAATTGTAAAATCTACGGTGATTTCTTCGGTGTTGGAAACGTAAGTGATATTGAGGAAAAGCTGACCGGAATACGCTATGAACGTTCTGAAATTGAAAAAGCACTTACTGATATTGATGTAAAACATTATTTTGGTAATATTACAAAAGAGGAATTAATTGATTTGATTTATTAATGTTGCATTAAAAAATAAAGTTCTTCGGAGTAGTTCAGAAAATAGAAATAGCATTCGAAAACGAGTATGAAATCGCTAAGGTTCCATACTCGTTTTTTATGCTCTATTTCGTTATTGAAATATTTAGTACGTCATACAAAGTCATTTGTGGATCATGATCCTCTTTTCAAAAACGTTTGATAATTTCTAAGTTTTATAATTAATTATGTTTTAATTTTTTCATAATACTTGAATGACTAATATTCTTTTTATATAATAAATTTAGAATATTTTTATGAATGACTATTCATTCAGAAGGGGGAGGGAATATGAATTTATCTTCACATTTGAAATTTACAGCGAAGGAAAATGCAGAAAAAACGGCTTATTTTTTTATGGATCAGCCTGTGTCATATGCTGAATTTGATGGAGCTGTAACAAAATTTGCAAGTGGGTTGGAACAATTAGGGGTACAAAAAGGTGATCATATTGCATTATTATTAGGTAACTCTCCACATTTTGTTATTGCGTTATATGGTGCGATGCGTTTAGGGGCGACTGTCATCCCAATTAATCCGATTTACACACCGGATGAAATTGGTTACATATTAACTAATGGTGATGTGAAAGTTGTTGTTGCCTTAGATTTACTCGTTCCATTGGCTGAGAAAATGGGTTCCTTGCTTCCGCAGGTGGAACATTATATTATTTGTGAGTCAGATCCTACGAAGAAAATGGAGATTCCAGCGAACTCAAAAATGAAATCGTTTTCAAGTATTGTTTCCTCGGGAAGTATCGCATTTGAAGGACCTGAGCTTTTAGAGGATGATGTTGCAGTCATCTTGTATACTTCGGGAACAACGGGCAGGCCAAAAGGGGCAATGTTAACACATAAAAATCTTTATTCAAATGCGAAAGATATTGGTGATTATTTAAAAATGAATAGCGATGACACGGTAATTACTACGTTACCGATGTTTCACGTGTTTAGCTTAAGTGTTGTCGTGAACGCCCCACTAATTAGTGGTTCGACCATCATCATCGTTCCTAAGTTTAGTCCAAAAGAAATTTTTAGGTTAGTTAAAAAATATGAAGCAACCGTTTTTGCCGGTGTACCGACAATGTACAATTATTTATATCAATATCCGGAAGGGAACCCTAGTGATTTCTCCTCGTTACGCCTTTGTATTTCCGGAGGATCTTCGCTGCCTGTTGCGTTATTGAAAAACTTTGAAAAGAAATTTAATGTGTTTGTTTCCGAAGGTTATGGATTGTCAGAAGCATCCCCGGTTACATGCTTTAATCCGTTAGATCGACCACGGAAACCCGGGTCAATTGGGACAAACATTATTCATGTCGAGAATAAAGTTGTGAATGAACTAGGGGAGGAGCTGCCTCCTGGACAAGTTGGTGAGTTGATTGTCCGTGGTCCAAATGTCATGAAAGGCTATTACAAAATGCCGGAAGAGACAGCTGTTGCGATTCGTGATGGATGGCTTTACACGGGAGATTTAGCGAAAATGGATGAAGAAGGATATTTTTATATTGTCGATCGAAAAAAGGATATGGTGATTGTCGGCGGCTTTAATGTATATCCAAGGGAAGTAGAGGAAGTTCTCTATGAACATCCGGACGTAGTCGAAGCTGCTGTCATCGGCGTACCCGATCCTGAACAAGGCGAAGTCGTTAAATGCTTTGTCGTGCGTAAAGATACAACACTAACAGAAGCCGATTTAATGGAATACTGTAAACAGCATCTAGCCAAATATAAACTGCCACATTCGATTGAATTTATCGAAGAACTTCCGAAAAATACAACTGGGAAAATTTTAAGACGGGCATTAAAGGATCAATTATTGCAAAATTAAAAATGGAGATTACGAAAAATACAGATGTCAGTCTGTATTTTTTCACATTCTTATATCGGAAAATAATAAATTGGAAAGGGTTTTCATAAGCTTTGTTGAAATAATAATGTAATCAGTACGAGGAGGGGAATCATGAAGAATATTTTATTTGAGGTTAAAAACTATGTTGGTTTTGTTACACTGAACCGTGAAAAGGCAATGAATGCGTTTAATTACGAAACACTTTGTGAGCTTGCAAGTGTTGTAGAATCAATCAGAACGAATTCGGAAGTTCGCGCGTTGGTTTTTTTAGGTGCTGGTGAAAAGGCGTTTAGTGTTGGAGCTGATTTAAAGGAGAGAAAAACATTATCTGAACAGGAAGTGCGAAGAAATGTTTATAAAATCGGTGAAGTTTTTGAATCGATTGCAAATCTGCCGCAACCAACAATTGCCGCAATGAACGGTTATGCATTTGGTGGCGGGATGGAACTTGCTTTATCCTGTGATTTTCGGATTGCTGTTTCTGATGCAGTCATGGGCCTTACAGAAACTAGTTTAGCAATAATTCCTGGAGCAGGCGGAACACAGAGATTGCCTCGGTTGATTGGTGAAGCAAAGGCGATGGAATTAATTTTAACAGCGAAAAGAATGACAGCTGATGAAGCGTATCAATACGGTGTTGTGACAAAGGTAGTCGAGCGGGCTCGTTTTCTTGAAGAAGTAAACGAATTCGTGGGTGAAATTCAAGCGAATGGACCAATTGCCATACAACAAGCGAAATTTGCTATCAAAAATGGAATGAATGTCGATTTACATACCGGTTTAGAAATCGAGCGAAAAGCCTATGAAATAACGATTCCTACTGAGGACCGTGTTGAGGCGCTTCAAGCTTTTTCCGAAAAAAGAAAGCCAAATTTTAAAGGAAAATAAAATAGTTAGAAACCCTCAGCAATAACGCTATCTCCAAATCCCTTGTAATTGAATAAACATGGTAGTAATACTTATTTGTCGGGGTGAAGGGATGGAACGCAGGATTATTCGTTATTGTGCAATTGGGGATTCTCTAACTGTTGGAATTGGTTCGGACATATTTTCAAAAGGCTTTATTACGAGATATGTATATTTAACACGCCAAGCTTTAAACACACGGGTACATCCGGCTGTTTTTGGAAAAACAGGGGCAACGACTGGCGACATTTTAAAGAGTTTGAATCATCCATTTCTATATAAAGGTATTAAAGAAGCAGATATTATCACTATTACGGCTGGCGGAAATGATTTGATAGATGCCGCGAAAAAGTTTTTACAGGATAAAAAGGAAGCAGATTTTTTCATTGCATTAGAAAAAGGGAAGCGAAACCTAGACAATATCATCAAGCAAATAACTGAATTTAAACAAAATGATCAACGATATATTATTCGTATGATGAATCTTTATAATCCTTTTCCCGAAATAAATGGTGTTGATAAGTGGGTTGAAGCATTTAATCATAATATAGAAAGTCTTACAAAATCATCACTTATCAAAGTTGCGGATATTCATCAGCTTTTTATTGGTAGAGAGAAGGAAGTACTATCCTCAGATCATATTCATCCGAACCACCGTGGGTATTGTCTGATTGCTAATGCCCTCGCAAAACTAGGCTATGACCCATTATAAAAAAACATTGATTCGGTTATCTCTGAAAAGGGATAACCGATCATTGTTTTAAGGGGTAAAAAATAAACCCCGGTAAAAATGGGCATATTTTTACTATGATAAAAGTTTCCGTTCTAAAATTTTCTTATGTTACTACATTTATAAAGAGGACAAGGAGGGAGAGATAATTTGTTAAGAAAATGGACATTTCGCGCAGTCATCGCCTATTTGCTAATTGGAATCGCAGTTTATGTTTACCTATTTTATTTAGCGGGATCTACTGTTCCAGATCATCTTAAAGGGACAAGTGTCGATCCTGCAACGTTCTTAAATAGTAGGGAAATTATGCTAAGTGAAGAATACTCTAAAATCAGGAACTTATTATATTTCATTTCTACTCCATATGAGTGGCTGTTCTACTTTTTAATCCTTATCTTTGGAATATCAAAAGGATTTGAACGCTGGGCGGAAAGTACATCAAGGTTACATATCATACAATCCGCCATCTATTTATTTTTGTTATCAGTCATTTCATTCGTTGTCACGTTTCCGTTAAGTTATATTTCGTATCGGTTTTCAAAAGCCTACAATATTTCAACACAAACCTTTTCACTATGGATGAAAGATGAAGTAATTGATTTTTGGGTGAATTTTATCGAAATGTTTATTATCGTAACGGTGCTATACTGGCTGATGAAACGCTTTAAAAGAAGATGGTGGGTTCCAGCTTGGCTCCTATCGATTCCATTTATGATCTTCATGATGTTTATTCAGCCTGTCGTTATTGATCCTTTATATAATGATTTCTATCCTTTAAAAAATAAGGACTTAGAAACAAAAATTTTAGCGTTAGCGGAGAAAGCCAATATTCCAGCTGAACATGTATATGAAGTGAATATGTCGGAAAAAACGAATGCACTAAATGCTTATGTTACAGGAATTGGATCAAATGCGAGAATTGTCTTATGGGATACGACATTGGAGCAATTAAATGAGAAGGAAATCCTTTTTATCATGGCACATGAAATGGGACACTATGTAGAAAAACATATTTACTTTGGAATCGCTGGATATATTATCCTTACCGGGATTGGCTTATGGATTACCGCAGGGGTAATGAATAGACTAGTTAGGAAAAAAGGAACAGAGTTGAAAGTTACAGCGGTTTCCAGTTTGAGTTCACTCCCATTATTTTTATTAATTACTTCCGTTTTACTTTTTGCTGCGAGTCCGATTACGAATTGGGTATCTCGTTATGAAGAAATGAGGGCAGACCGCTACGGAATGGAAATGACAAATGACAAAAAAGCGGCTGTTCAAACATTCCAAGACTTAACGAAATCCGGCCTGAGTCAAGTAAATCCACCGTTTTTAGTGAAAATTTTCCGTTATGGTCATCCAACAATGCTAGAAAGGATTAGGATGGTTGAGGATTTTAAGAAAAAATAATGAATCCAAAACATCGAAGGGAAATCATTTTTTGAACTTTATTCAAAAATGATTTCCTTTTTTATGCTAGAAAACTTACATTATGAGATCGGGAATAGGAAAATATTCATGAATTTGTCAGTTGCGTTAGGTAATTAGACGCTAATAATAGTAGGTATTTAGTTCTGTTATTTGGAAAATGCTTGATAGATTATGTGTCAATATTGGAAAATATTATATATAGTGTGAGTGTGAAGGTGGGTGTGTATTGGTGGATAAAGCTGAACTTATTCGCAGAAGGTCAAATATGCAAGGACAGCTTGCCCAGAAGCGTCAGCAGATTACTATTTTATCGGGAAAGCTGGAACGTCTTAAATCGGCAAAGGTAAGATTAATTAGTGTCATTCATGACTCTAAACAGTATCAAAGAAAAATTAAGTCTTTTGATACGGATTCCTCACTTTGGAGAGGAACAACTCAAAATAAATATGAAACATTGACTCATCATATGGAACAGTCCTTGAATGAGTATGTTCATCATTTAGGGCGAGTGGAAGACAGAATGAATGAGGAAATTCAAAGATTATCTAATCAACTGGATCGGTGTCATAGTGACATTTCCTTTTTAAATTCAAATATCTCAAACCTAACTTACTCAATACAAATAGCGAAGGAAGGGTGATGGAACCATGGGCCAAATTTCAATTAATAAAACAGTTTTTGACTCAGTGGTTAATCATGCCAAAACAGCAAAATCAGCTTTAGAAGGAATTAAAGCAATAGATCTCTCATTAAAAGAAACCAATTTAAAGAGCATACAACAGCAAATTGACGTCATAAAGGATTTTCAAAATGTATTAACCTTGTACAACGAATTGCTTGATCTAGATTTAAACAAGTTGCAAAATATGGGTAATTCCATGGTACAACAAGATGAACTTCTTGGGGGTCCATTAAAAAATTAAGTGTGGAAAGGAGTTGATAAATATGAAGGTAGCGATGGAGGAATTGTTGGGTCTTGAGTCAGAGTTAAATGATAGTATGAAAAATATCACAGCTAAGCTCGATACGATCAAACAAAAGACGGATAATATTAGCAAATTAGCATCTTTTCAAGGAAAAGCCGCTAGTACGGCAAAACAATATTTCCAAACGGTTCATGGTCAATCTGTGGAGGATTTAAAAGCAGTGGCCCAACAACTACAGAAGAATTTTTCCAAAATCATTTCAGAGTTTCAACATACGGTAGATCAATCGAATAGTGCGATCATTACGGAAGATTATTTACATGATTTGAATAAAGAGGTACAAACCATAAAGAATGGTGTTTTAGACACACACCATGAGGGAGAACAAATTATTAGGAACGTTTCGGACATCGTATCACTTAATGTTCCAACTATTTCACCATTTACGAACAGTGTCCACGATTCTCAGAAGCATGTTACAGAGGTTAATAAAAAATTACACGCTTTCGACCAAAGGGCATTACAAATTGTCCAAGAGACGAAACATGAAGTGGAAAAGGTAATGAAGAAAATTGGCGAACATGCCGCGAATAGTGTAGTGGGGTCTAGTGATGTCGCTAAATTTAATCCAGATGATTTAGGGAATAAGGAGCAAAACGATTCATCCCATTTAGCAGCCGTGTTAGTTACGATGGCAATCGGTAGTAAATCCTTTGTTAAAGTTTTAAAGAATATTAATAAAGCGAATACTCTTTCCACTGTAATGGCACAGGCTTATGTTTATTACAAGCTTAAGGATAAAGAAGCACGTATAAATTTTAGAAAAAAAGGAATACATGCATTTACAAAGGAACAGTATCGAACATTTAATAACTATTTATCTTCTACACTATATAAAATTAAAACGAAAGAATTCTATCGCCATCTAGATCAGTATAAATCAAAGGCATTTACGAAAGACAACTTGCCAAAATTGCTAGAAAACCTGGAAGTATACGGCAAAGAACGCGGAAAACTTGCCATGATGCGCGAGTTTGAAGAATTATATGGATTAGATAAATATAGAGAATTTAAAAAGCTATCACATTCCAAAAAAGCCTTGAAAATGGCTACCACATTCAGTGATGAATTAGTAGGAAAGAAATACACCGCAACAAAAAAGGCGATAAACTCATTGCCAAATTGGAAGGATCCAAAGGTTGCCTACAAAAATGCTGTAGAAAACTTTAAAGAAAGTACAAAGGGAATGAATTCATTAGGAAAAAGTATGAAGGTGGTAGGAAAAGGACTAGGACCACTCGGCATGGGGATCATTGCGGCAGATAATTATAATACCTATAAAGGAGATACCCAAAAAGTTGTGGTAGGTACGGCGGTGGATGGCGTATATAGTGCTGGAGCAACAGCCATAGGAGCCGCTGTTGGATCTGCGTTTTTCCCTCCAATTGGGACTGTTGTTGGGGCAGGGGTTGGAATGCTTGTTAGTTCGGGATTAAATATGAAGGGTGGTAATCCACCAAAAAGTTTAACTGAAAGAACAAAAGACTTTGTTAATGAAAAGGTAGATTCAGTTTCCAAAACGTGTAAAAAAATTGGCTCAAAAATTTCCAGTTGGTTTAAATAATGAAGAAGGATGAAACTATGAACAGACTAGATGAAAAATACTTTGCAGATTTTAAAGATATTACCGAAGGACGACTTGATAATAGTGGGATGTTTGTATTTAATATCGGTACATTCTTATTTTCATGTGTGATGATTGGAGTTCCAATTATCTTTATATTTAATTGGAGTTCAGTTGGATGGGATCAGTTATCTCCCTTTTGGCAAAGCATTTTTTACTGTGAAGGCGTATTAATGGTACTTCAATTATTAATTTTGCTCGTTTGTCACCGGGAAACGAACCTTAATCAAAAGATATTAAGTCTTTCAATGGTTATTTACGGATATAAAATGGTAATAGATCCTTTCGTGTTAATTGCCTTTTTTACAATGGATAGAGGAGTATATGAGAATATTAAAATTTATTTGTTTGCAATTCTTCTCTTAGGTTTACTACTTCATTGTATTTTTCTTTATAGGTGGATTCGAAATATAAAAAAAGGTGAATATTCATTGCATCGCAATAACGAAACTAAAAAGTCTCGTAGTATGAAGTATGTTGTAATTCCCATTATTTTTGTAATGGTCATCTTTTCGTTTGTACTAATTCGAAAAATCCCAGGCTCTGATATTACTATTGCAATAATTATAGCGACCGTATTACTTTTGTGCGTTGCTTATGCAATCTGTGAATTTATTATAGTAGCCTATTGTGTCTTACGATTTCCGTCTTTTTCCGTCAATCAACCAAAGAAACAACAGTATGTTAAGAAAAAAAAGAAGACAAAAAAGTAAAAATTAATATAATTAATTTAAATTGATATAGTAATTGAAAAGGATATGATGACAATGGGGGTGTTGGTATAGTTCAATTATTGGAAAAAGATTTCACTAGATTTAAGGACGAAATCAAAGAGGGAAGAATGAGTATGCCTCGTATGAGGAATCACCTCCTTATTTTACTTGTAGTTTCTGGTTTTTTTGTGGGATTATCATTTATTGTAGCCAATGCCAATACAATAGGGTGGGATCAATTATCCTTAGGATGGCATATCCTTTATTATATTGAGGCAATTTTATTTGCAATTCAAATTCTAATCATTCTATTTTGTAGGGCAAATAATCCGTTTAACCAGAAGGTTTTAATTGTTGGTACAGTTGTATTTTTATATAAAATGGCTTTGGATCCATTTTTAATGATGATTATGTTTTTTAAAGATAGTGGAGTTTATGAATCATATGCATTTGTGTTTTATATGATATTAATTTTTGGATTTCTATTTCATATTTTAGTTCTATTAATATTAATAAATAGATTAAAGAAAAAGAATTCAAATATCCTTAAAGAGACAAATATTTCAAAATTTAAACTCTCGTTACCGGTTTTATTTTTCCTTGTATTGCTATCTGGCCTTTTAATAAATAAAGGGATATTAGGGAATTTCGAGCTTTTATTTGGTGTGCTCATTGTAACATTGATTTATTTAGGTACGCTCGTCGGTGTATGTGAATTCATTATAGCGACCTATTGTATATTTCGATTTCCATCCTTCTCAGTCAATCTACCACCAAAGCAACAATATGTAAATAAAAGAAAAAAGGAAAACCCAAAAAAGTGAGATAGCTATAACTAATATATCTTTTTTTATGAAACTTGAAGTATTGAGATAATGAATTTTTTCAGTGAAAAAAACTTCGCAGGATTAAAAAGAATCATAGGCGGGCGTTCAAATGATTTTGATGATATGTATATGTTTCATTTAGGAACATTGATTTATACCATATTTGTTCTTGGACTCCCCTACTATGCGGTGTTTAATTGGAACGCCGTAGGCTGGAGCAATTTTAGTTCCTTTTGGAAAGGAGTGGCCTTTTCTGAAGGGGGACTATTTGTATGCCAAATACTTCTCTTGCTTTTTTGCCACAAAAAGAACAATATTAATCAAAAAATATTAAGTTTTTCCAAGGTCATCTATGGTTATAAAATTATAATTGATCCTTTTGTGTTCATTTCGATTAGTGCAATGGATCGTGGCGTTTTTGAAAATATAGAAGCGTTTTTATTGACGTTATTTTTATTGGGAATACTCCTCCACTTTGTTCTATTATACCGTTTGATATTTTATATTAAGAAAGGTATGTATTCCTTAAGCGACAAAGAAATAAAAAAAGAAAAGGGAAGCCTAGTCTTAATCATACCTATCTTTTTAGCAATGGTGGTCTGTTCCATATTACTTTTAACAAGATATGCTGATTTTGATATAATTTTCTTTCTAATAGCCGCTATCGCATTGTTTTTTTATACGGGTAATGCAGTATGTGACTATATAATGGATGCCTATTGTATCTTACGCTTCCCATCCTTCGCCGTCAATCCACCACCGAAGCAACAATATGTTAAAAAGAAAAAGAGAAGGAAGAAGAAAAGAAGATAGTTTGCACATTTAATAAATTTATAGATTTATAATTGTTCATGAGGGGGATCTTTGATGATTGTACGAGAAGAGTCGTTAGTGATAAGGAATGTTGTGACTGTGGAAGAGGTTATTCCGCATGATGAATGGTTTTTACCCGCTTTAGGTTTGCGAAGGAATTTGGTGAATGAAGACATTTATTATACGAGCCCGGTTGTATTTAAGGTGGAGGAAATGAAGAATGAACCTTCTTTCGGTAAATATACATATTATATTGGGTTGAATACGGAAGTAGAAGTAGGTGAAGATGCGAACTTTAAACAACTAGAGTATTTGGAAATCACCCCTGCTATTTATGTTCGCTGTCCGGAAGTCGATGAATTGGAAGAAGCATATGAACTTTTAAGACATTATGCGAAAGAGAACGGTCTAGAAATCGATGAATCCTTTTATCACGTATGTTTTGATGCGTTTGATAATGTCATCATGGACATTTACGCTCAAGTGAAGGAAGGGTGAGATATGGTTATTGAATACGAAACAATTATGCATAAAAATGTCGTTTGGCACACTTATGAAATTCACTATAGCCAGTTTGAAATGGCATTAGAAGATTTTAACGAAAAACTTGTAAAAGCTAATTTAACGATTGCGGGTCCTCTTTTTTATGCATTGTACAATATCCCTTTTGACGAAAGAATGTTAATTGATATTTTTATTCCCGTCGAGCAATCATATGTACCTAAAGAATCAGATTTATTCTTCCAAAGTTATTTTTATATGGATCAAATGCTAATGACAAGAGTGAGAAGTAACTTTGAGACTGAAACAGAGCATGCATATGATGAACTATTTCAATTTGCGGTTAATCATGGCTATAAAATAAACTCGCCGATTTTTCATATTTTAAGAGGTGATGATGAAGGACAGTGGGTTGAAATTAAAGTAAAAGTTTTTGTCGATGATTCAGAGGAATTAGGATTATAATGAGACGTTTCGTCTATATTCAATTAAAAAGCTACTATCGATTTAGATAGTAGCTAATCTTAGGATATTTTCCCGCTTTAAGATATCCCTTTCATTCATGAACCAAATTGTTTTTCCAATTCCTTTAATTCATCTGTTAATAATAAAAATGTTTGCTTGTCTTTGTAATCTAGAGCAAGATCAATTCTTTTCATTATCTGCTCTTTTCTTCGAGTTAATAGCAATTCATTTAAAATCATTTCCGCATAAATTTCCGCCATAAATTTTTCGTTTTTTATTTGTGTCATCGCATATTCCTTAACCATCTCTGTGTAGGACTTTTTTTTCTCCATCGATGATCACCTCTAACCTTTTTTTTAGTGTAAAGGTTTTTACACAAAAAGTCAATTTAATACTTTAAATATTCAGATATATAGTTTTGAAAATATTTTAAATTTTTTATCAAAAAATAGTGCTAAAGTTGTAAAAATACATTATAATATGTATATATTTAACTATTTTTGTTGAAAAGGGGAGAAGAAAATGTCTGAAAAAATAATCGAGGAATTTGAAATTTCACCATTTACAATGGCTATTTTGCCGATTACGTATGGGTCTAAAATTTATTCAGAAATTATAGAGGTTGACAACCGATGTATATCTCCGTTTAAGCCGTTAGAAATTATGAAGAATAGTTGTGAGTATTATGGAGCTTCCTATGAAGGGAGGAAAAATGGGACAAGGCGCCTTATAGGGATTACTCATAAAGCACCTATTATGGTTGATCCTTATTCATCTATTTATTTTTTTCCAACTACATCACCAATGAATCCAGATTGTATATGGCTTTCACTTAATCATGTTCTTCACCACGAACGATCATCTTCTAATAACACCTTAGTCACTCTTCGTAATAAACAGACGCTAGAAATTCCAATCTCCTTAAGTTCATTCACCAACCAATTACGAAGGGCTTCTCAACTACAAATAAAATATTATCAACATATAGAAAACATGGATAACAAATATAAACGTACAGGCTTTTATTTAAACATGGAGGCCTCAGAACGGAAAAGGGAATATGATTACAAAAGATTTTTTGAGGAATAAAATAGTCTGACAGATAAAGAAGAAGCAATCTTACTACTAATGATTGCTTCTTCTTTAAAAAGCAGTCTTACAGAGTATCCTGCAATGTTCAGCGCCTGAGCAAGGCGTTTCCGCTTTTCTTACTACGCTCTTTTTATAACTGAATCGTTTTGGAATCTTTGAAACAGGTAGTATTTCATTAATTCCTCCGATCGATTCCGCAGTCTTGGATTAAAATAATTGTGTGCTTCCTCATAACCTTTATAAAGAAACATATACATTGTAAAGGCATCATCCGATTTTATTTTTTCCACTTTAATTTGTTGCTGTTTCATATAACGCTTCACACCAGCTAATTCTTTTTGGATACATATCATCGTTTCTTCAATCCATTCGAGATAAGGCTTTTTAAGTTTGAATGGGCTGTTATTAATAATTTCCAAATCGCGATTTAATATAATCAATATCATTGGCAGATAAATTGCTTTCTCAATAATATTTCGATCATTTTCAGGTATTTTAGTCATTGAAGAGTCCTCCTTTAAAGGAACATGTGTTCGTATATATTTTACTCGTGTCGAGCAAAAATTTCAAGTTAATTATGACTGTAGTTTCTCCATAAAAATACAGATTATCGACACGATTACTTAAAGATTGTTACTTTCAACAATATCAAACGCACAGAGTGGATTGGAGCGGAAGGCAATTGACTCCTGCGGGATCAGCTGGACAGATGAGACCCCGCAAGAGCGAAGCGATGAGGAGGCTCATCGCCAGCCCCGCGGAAAGCAAGTGCCTGTAGCGGAAAGGAACGGTTCCTTAAAAAAGTGCCAAAATTAAAAAATAATTGCAGGGATAATGTTTTGGGTGGCGAAATAAATAAGTAGATAAGTAAGAATATATCAAATTCGACTGAATATGAGGAAAGGTGATCAAATGACAAAAAAAGGTATACAAGCCGAAGATTTATATGATTTGAAATCAATAGTTGATCCACAACTTTCTCCAAATGGGAATGAAGTGGTTTTTGTACAAACACATATTGAAAAAGAGAAAAAGGATTACGTATCAAATTTATATTATATGAATTTACGTGATAAGCGGACAAAACAGTGGACATTTGGTAACGATCGCACACATTCCCCACGCTGGTCTCCAAACGGAAATGAGCTTGCATTTGTATCAACAAGGGAAGGGAAATCCCAAATTTTTGTTCTATCAAAATTTGGAGGAGAAGCGAAACAAATTACATTTTGCAAAAATGGAGCCAAAAACCCGGTATGGTCTCCGTGTGGAAAGAAAATTGCCTTTTCAGTTGTAATTGGAAAAGAGGAATCGATCCATGATCAAGTGAAAAAGGAAACGGAGGAAGATAAAGAATTAAAACCATTAGAAGTTGAAAAGATGAAATATAAGTCCGATTCAAGTGGTTTCTTGGATCTTACACAATTTTCACATATTGGAATGGTGAATCTTGAAACAGGAGAAATTGAACAGTTAACAAACGGTGAGAATCATTACTCACTTGGCTCGTGGTCGCCAGATGGAAAATATGTAACATTTCTTGCCGATTTTTCCGAGGATAGTGATGCGTCGTTTATTTCCGATGTCTATTTATTTAATCTAGAAACAAAAGAGTCGATTCCGGTGACGAAAGGGACAGGTAGTTTTTGGCAAACCTCTTGGTCGCCTAATAGTCGTTATTTATCATTCCAAGGAAATGAGCAAGAGTTTAAAAATGCTACTCATAGTAAGGTTTGGATATATGATTTACAGACGAAGGAACTTAATTGTTTTACAAGTGAAATTGACGCACCGGTAGGGGATTATGCTGTTGGCGATTTCCAACAGGGAGCGGCTTTGCCAGGTGTACAGTGGGCAGAAGATAATGAAAGTTTTTATTTCGTCATTTCTGACCACGGAAACACGATTGTTTATTATGGAAATATCTCGGGAGAAATTTATCCGGCATTACATGACGAGCAACACGTCTATGGATTCTCATTACATCCAAAAGACCATACGGCAGTGGTTGCGATTAGTACAGCAACAGAGCCTGGTGAGTTATATTTTGTTAATTTACAAAATGGGGAAAAACAACAACTAACGTTTGTAAATCAGGAATTTTTGCAAACAAGAGTGCTTTCTGATGTCGAACCAATTGAATTCGAAAGTGAAGATGGATGGAACGTACATGGTTGGCTTATGAAACCAGTTGGATTTGAAGAAGGGAAACAATATCCATTAATTTTAGAAATCCACGGCGGACCACATGCGATGTATGCGAACACCTATTTTAATGAGTTCCAAGTTTTGGCTGCACAAGGATTTGCCGTCCTATATGTAAATCCACGGGGCAGTCACGGCTACGGACAAAAGTTTGTCGATGCAGTTCGCGGCGACTATGGCGGAAATGACTATAAGGATTTAATGAATGCTGTGGACTATGTTTTAGATAAATATGAATTTATTGATAAAGATCGTCTCGGTGTAACAGGGGGCAGTTATGGCGGATTTATGACCAATTGGACCGTCGGGCATACGAATCGATTTAAAGCTGCCGTCACTCAACGGTCGATCTCCAATTGGATTAGTTTTTACGGTGTAAGTGATATCGGTTACTACTTTTCCGAGTGGCAAATTCTCGCAGATTTAAATGATATTGAAAAACTTTGGAAGCATTCCCCGCTTGCCTATGCGAAAGATATTGAAACACCATTGCTAATTATCCATAGTGAGAAAGATTATCGCTGTCCAATTGAACAAGCGGAACAATTATTTATTGCTCTTAAACGTCAACAAAAACAAACAAAATTTATCCGATTTCCCGAATCCAATCACGAACTATCAAGAAGCGGGAAACCTGACTTAAGAATAAAACGGTTAAATTATATTAAAGATTGGTTCTTGCAATATGTTTAATAATACTCATTAAAAAAACCTACAAAGGGACAATTAACAAATGTTTTGCAACAGCCCTTTTGTGGTTTTTTTTTTTTCGGAAAAATCTTATTTTGGAATTATAATCCTTTCCCATTGTATGCTATACTTAAGAAAAAAATTTCTATTAGAAAGTAAATTGCGGTAATATTTTAAGAAAAGTGCCTGATAGAATAGGGGAAACAAGATGGATTTTCACTCACTTAAAGAATGGTTCACCATTGAAAATATGATGAATTTAATTGAGCAATATCGTTCATTCGGACCTTTACCAGGGATCTTATTAATAATAATTGAAGCGTTTTTGCCTTTCTTGCCACTGTTTTTAATTGTATTGGCAAATGCAAATGCATTTGGCCTATGGCTAGGCTTTTTAATATCTTGGGCAGGTGCCAGCGCAGGAGCAATTCTCGTTTTCTTAGTTATTCGTAGATTTGGAAAGAGTAGAATATTATCTTTTTTACATAGAAATCGACAAGTCGAAAAAATCACACGCTGGGTGGAACAACACGGATTTGGCCCTATTTTTCTGCTTCTTTGCTTTCCTTTCACCCCTTCAGCAGTCGTCAATATTGTTGCAGGTTTATCAAAAATCAATACTTTTCAATATATTTTAGCTGTTGTAACTGGAAAAATGGTTATGATTTTTATTATCAGTTTTGTTGGGCATGATGTTGTGTCATTAATATATAAACCATTAAAAACGGCATCTGTTCTTCTTATCATCGTCATTCTATGGTTCATTGGCAAAAGAATTGAAGTAAGATTAGCAAAAAGATTGGAAAAGGAGAAGAAACTAGGAAAAAGCCAATAGGGAAAATTGAGCCAGTTTAAATGGCCCTAATTTCGCATAAAAGCATAAAAAAATAAAAATGCACCTCAAATACCATTTTGCGAGGTGCATTTTTATGGATATGCAGCTTGAACTATTACACTATACTTAGCTTCGATATGAAACTAACTGATTATATTAATCATGTCGATGATCTAATAGTATTTACTGCCTTTGCTCAATTTTGCCTTCTGTTCATTTTCTTCGTTTTACCTCATTTTTAAAGGATTTAATCAGCGAGAACATCATAAAAATTAGGATGAAGGCGAAAGGGAAAGCCGCGATAATTGACGCTGTTTGCAAAGCTGTCAATCCACCGGACCAAAGCAGAACCAATGCCGTAGCAGATACAAGAATTCCCCATATAATTTTAGTAAGATTTGGAGGATTTAAGCTTCCATTTGTCGTTTGCATACCGAGAACAAAGGTTGCTGAGTCAGCTGATGTAATGAAAAATATACTAATAAGTAAAATCGCTAATATAGATGTGATCGTGCTCAATGGGAAATGCGCCAATACGGAAAATAATGCAACTTCAGTACCTTGACTTTTGATCACGTCACCAAGATTTACATGCATGATCCTTTCTAAGTACATTCCGGAACCGCCAAAAATGGAGAACCATAATGTACAGAAAATAGTTGGAACAACTAAAACACCGATAATAAACTCCCGTACTGTACGTCCCTTTGAAACGCGGGCAATAAACGTCCCTACAAATGGAGCCCAAGCAATCCACCATGCCCAATAAAAGAGTGTCCAATTCTGCATCCATTCGCTATGTTGCTCATCAAATGGAGAAATATTCAAACTCATGCTCGGAAGTTTTTGAATATAATTTCCAAGGGTTGATGTAAAGTAATCAAGCAAAAAACCTGTATTTCCCGCAAATAATAAAAATAGCATCAAAATAATTGCAAAGGCTACATTCGCGTTACTCAGCCACTTTATTCCACGCCCTAACCCGGATACAGCTGATAATATAAATAAAACCGTAACGATTATAACAATAATAAATTGAACGGAAATGCTGTTTGGGATGTTAGGAGATATAAAATGCAAACCGCCGTTGATTTGGGCTGCACCTAGTCCTAATGATGTAGCGACACCAAATACCGTTGCCAAAACGGCAATAATGTCAATGAGTTTACCGATCCATCCTTTTACCTTATCTCCTAATAATGGATAAAACGTGGCACTAATTAATCCGGGTGCCCCTTTTCTAAATTTAAAATAGGCAAGGGCGAGAGCGATCACTGCGTATATTCCCCACGGATGAAGTCCCCAGTGGAAGAAGGAATACCTCATGGCATCGGCAGCGGCCTCCTTAGTACCGGGATCCCCATACGGCGGAGCCAAATAATCCTGCAATGGTTCGGCTACGCCATAGAAAACAATACCAATGCCCATTCCGGCACTAAATAACATGGCAAACCAACTGATAAGGCCATATTCGGGTTTTTCATCATCTTTTCCAAGTTTAATTTTCCCGTATTTAGAGAAGATTAAGTAAATCGCAAAAAGCAAAATGACACTTGCTACTATAAGATAGAACCACCCAAATTGCGTTTGCAGAAATTTTTGGATATCGCCTGTTACACTTGCCAGATTATCGGCAGCAAAGGCTCCCCAAAGAACAAATAAAATGGTAATAATAACTGAAATCGTAAAAACAATTGTTACTTTCTTCATCAAATCCACCTTTCAAACTTTTGCAGTTCACAACATGTCTCATACCATCGTCAATCTTCTAAGAGACTATATTGGAACTCCCATCTTTCACTATCGGTTAACTCTTCTAATGAGACTTCTAAATTGTTCCCTAAAAAGATCGTTCCACCGTTGATCGCAACGACCATCGCATCAATGAAATGATTGCCGCTGCGTTTTCTATATACATCACCGATATTTGGCATCTCACCTTTGAAACTATTTGCAGGTTGAGATTGATCGGAGATATTTACATCACTATCTTCCTTATTTTTATCTAAATAATCAATCGGGTGAGAATTCTTATCGCGGCCCGGAACCATTAATAAATATTCATTATGTTTGATCCCGTTAGATTTAGTGGTAATAACCCCTTTGGTTTCAACAGATGACACAATCTCAATTTCGTTTAATGAGTAGTGGTCAAGGTAATCGGGATTTGGGTTTGTAATTAAGATATAGTCCCCTTCTTCAGCTTTTTTTTCCTTATGTAGTGTAAAAGGCTTATTATTGAAAATAAAGCTGTCAAGATGCATCGGTTTATATCTTTCAACTTTCGAGGCATTCGTTAAATGCTGTGTCAAATCTTTTAGCTTGACAAGATGGACGGACTGTTTGTACATAGGCTTCACAGAATACACCCTGTGCAATTCGTTGTTAAAATATACAAATTGCCCTTTTCTTACTTGATACAGTTTCACGTATTATACTCTCCTTTCAGTGCTTTTAAATAATTAAAATGCTAAGAAAATTGATAGGTATAACCTAAGTGTATATGATATCATACTTTTCCGCAGAATGAGGGAATAGCGTATCGCCATTATGTAACAGTTTAAAGCTTATAACTGGAATTTTCGTAAATAATATAGCAGAATCTCTTTTATTCCACATTTACGGAAAATTCCGCCTTTCGGGAAATATATTTTTTTCATTTTCCGGTATTGCGGAAAACATAGTTTAATAGACGTAAACAAGATGGCATAACAAAGCTTTAAAATATAGATATTTAGTGAACTATTTTAAAATTTTTTCTTTTGGCACAAATATTGCATCTTTAAAAAAGAGAATACTATTTTTTAGGGAGGGATTAGATTATAAAGGTTTTTGTAAGCGTTTACCAATAATAAAAAATAAAGGGGATAGGTATGGAAATTATTATTATTCTTTTAGCGCTTGGGATGTTAATGTTTGTGGCTTACCGTGGTTTTTCAGTTATTTTATTTGCACCAATTTGTGCGTTGTTTGCAGTTTTACTAACCGATCCTAGTCACGTATTGCCATTCTTTTCAAATGTATTTATGGAGAAAATGGTTGGTTTTATTAAATCCTATTTTCCTGTCTTTTTACTCGGAGCTATTTTTGGAAAAGTGGTAGAAATGTCCGGCTTAGCTGAATCCATTGCAAAGACAATTGTAAAAATTGTTGGCGCAAAAAGGGCCATTTTTGCAATTGTTTTATTAGGGGCTATTTTAACATATAGCGGGGTAAGTTTATTTGTAGCTGTATTCGCGATTTATCCATTCGCTGCCCATTTATTCCGTGAAGCAAATATACCGAAGCGTTTAATTCCTGGAACAATCGCATTAGGTTCATTCGCATTTACGATGGACGCCCTACCTGGGACACCGCAAATTCAAAACGTTATACCGACAACATTTTTTAAAACAGATATTTACGCAGCCCCAATTCTAGGGATTATCGGAACGATTTTTGTGTTAGTTTTAGGTCTTTGGTATTTAGAATCTAGAAGAAAAAAGGCTGCAAGAGCTGGTGAAGGGTATTTTGGGGTAAATAATGAGGAATTAGCGGCTGCAAATGATGCCGCTGCAAATATGAAAGCAGAAGCAGGTCCTGACCTCAGTTCGCAAACTTCGCTGAGCCGTCAAATACTTGCATTTGTTCCATTAGTATTAGTTGGTGTCATGAATAAAGTTTTTACTATCTTTATTCCCAAATGGTACCCTAACGGATTTGATTTTTCAGCTATTGGTTTAGATGCCTTCGGAAAAGTAGATGTTTCAGCAGTCGTAGCGATTTGGGCTGTTGAAATGGCATTAGTCGTAGGGATAGTAGCAACGATACTTTATGACTGGAACCGTGTGAAGGTTAATTTTAAATCGGGTCTTAATACGAGTATTGGCGGTGCTCTGTTAGCGACAATGAATACAGGAGCAGAGTATGGTTTTGGCGGGATTATTGCTGCATTGCCAGGTTTTACAGCAATTAGTAATGGAATCTCACATACGTTTACTAATCCGTTAGTCAACGGTGCTGTTACGACAACGTCTCTAGCCGGGATTACAGGATCAGCATCAGGTGGTATGGGGATTGCTTTGAGTGCGATGGCTGATAAATACAATGCGGCTATAGCACAATTTAATATTCCTCCTGAAGTTATGCACCGTGTTATTTCAATGGCATCTGGAGGAATGGACACACTTCCGCATAATGGAGCAGTCATTACTTTACTTGCTGTTACTGGATTAACACATAAACAATCCTATCGGGATATTTTTGCAATTACGATTATTAAAACCCTAGCTGTATTCTTCGTTATCGCTCTTTACACGTTAACAGGACTTGTCTAGAAAGCTAACCAATGAATCTTTATTAGAGAGATTCATTGGAATCTTTTAAAAAAAGATTCATTGGTCATTATTATTACAATAAGAAAATACAACATGAGGAGGAACAGTAAAATGAATAAAACATTGGATGGAAAAGTTGCCTTTATTACAGGAGCAGCAAGTGGAATCGGATTGGAAATTGCTAAAGTCTTTGCGGAAGAAGGAGCAAAAGTCGTTATTTCTGACATTAATGAAGAGAAGAGTGAAGGTGAGATTAAAGTTTTTCAACAAAAAGGCTATGAAGCTATAGCTCTTTCATGTGATGTAACAAATGAACAGGAATTTAAAGAAGCTATTCAGAAAACGGTACAATCATTTGGAAAGGTTGATATTTTAGTCAATAATGCAGGCTTACAGCATGTATCACCAATTGAAGAATTTCCGACTGAAAAATTTGAGCTGCTTATGAAAATTATGTTAACTGCTCCGTTTATTGGAATTAAGCATGTATTTCCGATAATGAAAGAACAAGGATTTGGAAGAATCATAAATATGTCCTCAATTAATGGATTAATCGGATTTGCTGGAAAGGCTGCTTATAATAGTGCAAAGCACGGAGTGATTGGGTTAACAAAAGTAGCGGCTTTAGAGGGTGCAGAACACGGGATTACAGTTAATGCACTATGTCCTGGATATGTTGACACTCCTTTAGTTCAAAATCAATTAAAAGACCTCGCCAAAACTAGAAATGTTCCTTTCGAACGTGTCATTGAAGACGTTATTTATCCGCTTGTCCCCCAAAAGAGACTTCTAGATGTGTCTGAAATAGCTGATTATGCTGTCTTTCTTAGCAGTGATAAAGCGAAAGGAGTTACAGGGCAAGCAATCGTCTTGGATGGCGGATATACCGTACAGTAATATTCCTGTCTTAATTGTTAGAAAATACCGTAAGTTATTCCTCTCCTTTTGTTATAATAATTTATAATAAGAAAATTTTGAGGAGTAGTTTATAATGCAATTTGGATTTGATTATCTCCCATATAAATGGTTAGAAGAAATTATTAATCTAGCAGCTGAGAGAATTGTAGTAGTTGATTCGAACGGCTTGATACGCTATATAAATTCAGGTTATTGTGACTTCCTGGGAATCAAAGCTGAAGATGCTATCAATCAGCCAGTACAAAATATTATCGAAAATTCCCGAATGCATATTGTTGCAAAATCAGGACAAGCAGAATTGTCCGCGATACAGCCGATAAAAGGTGGGGAAATGATAGCAAACCGCTATCCTCTTTTTGTTGAAGGAGAATTGGTAGGTGCAGTAGGAACGGTATTATTTCGTAATCAACAAGAATGGTGGGATTACTCTAAAAAAATCCAACCCCTTTTAGAAGAGTTGAATTATTACAAACTTAATTATGAAAATGGACTAAAAAGTAAATATAAATTCTCTGATATTATCGGTACAAGTTCGAAATTTATGCTAGCAAAAAAAATGGCTGAAAAAATATCGGTCAGCAACTCAGCGGTTTTATTAACAGGTGAATCCGGTACAGGTAAAGAATTATTTGCTCATGCTATCCATCAAAATAGTTCTCGAGAGCAATTCCCCTTTGTTCGAATTAATTGTGCATCGATACCAGAGCATTTATTGGAATCCGAACTTTTTGGCTATGATGAGGGTGCTTTTACCGGAGCTAAAAAAGGTGGAAAAAGAGGAAAGTTTGAGCTTGCTAATTTCGGTACTATATTTTTAGATGAAATTGGAGATATGCCTTTATCGATGCAAAGTAAACTTTTGCGGGTTTTACAAGAAGGAGAAGTTGAGCGGGTAGGAGGTCAGAAGCCGAAGACAATTGATGTACGAATTATTGCAGCGACACATCGAAACCTAGAGAAGATGATTGAAGAAGGCACTTTTCGGCAAGATTTGTATTATCGGTTAAATGTGATTAAATTGGAAATTCCACCTCTCCGCGAAAGAAAAGAAGATATTCCGTATATAGCGACGTACTTATTGAAAAAGCTTGAAAAAAAGTTTCATCAACACGGAATAAACCTGACCAATCGTGTTATTTCAAAGCTTCAACAACATAATTGGCCAGGAAATATCCGTGAATTAGAAAATGTATTGGAAAGAGCTGTTAATGTATTAGAGGGAAACACAATTGATATTGTTCATTTACCGTTATATTTACGCGAAAATGGTCATTTTCTATCCGAAAAACAAAAAGTGTATGTCGATTACAATAATCATTCGGATAGTTTCCCAACGTTGAAGGAAACTTTATCTTTAGTAGAAAAGCAGGCAATTATAAACGCTTTACAATTGAGTAACGGAAATAAACTTGAAGCTTCAAAGTTATTAGGAATAGGGAAAACTAGTTTATATGATAAATGTAAACAATATAATATTAAATAATCATACTTAAGGAGTAGTCCAACAATTGCCGGACTAACTCCTTTTTTTATCTATAGGCTGTTTTCGCAAACTTTGTTGCTATTGATCAGTATGAAGGTGATTAGGTCATTGTATTTAACAAATATGAACACGCAGAGTGGATTGGAGCGGAAGGAACCTGACTCCTGCGGGACATAGAGGAAAAGTCGAGACCCCACAGGCGCGTGCGCCGAGGAGGCTCGACTTCCTCCCCGCAGAAAGCAGGTTCCTGTAGCGGAAAGGAACGGTCTTTGTGCTGCCAGTTATTTCATCCATGAAAAAATGGGAGAAGATATATTATAATAGAAGAATACGAGTTTAAGTAGGAGATGAAATTATGTCTGTTCGCTTTGTCATTGGTCGTTCTGGAACGGGCAAAACAAGGTTTATTAATGAGGAAATTCGAACCAATCTATATGATAATCCTAATGGCACACCCATAATATATTTAGTCCCTGATCAAATGACTTTTTTATCTGAATATAGCTTAATCAAAACCCCAGGATTAGGGGGAATGATCCGTGCACAAGTGTTTAGCTTTTCTCGACTCGCCTGGAGAATTTTACAAGAAACAGGTGGATTCAATCGAATGCATATTACAAATGAAGGATTAAATATGTTAATTCGAAAAATCATTGAGGATAAAAAAGATGAATTAAAACTTTTTGGAAGAGCTGCCGATAAAACAGGGTTCATTCATCATGTAGAAATGATGTTAACAGAATTCAAACGATATTGTATACATCCGGAAGACATCGTCGTTAAGCGAGAAGAAATGGAGACGAATGGATCCAAGGTGCTTGCGGATAAATTGCATGATTTACAATTAATTTATCATGATTTTGAAAAGAGACTAGTAAATAAATACATTGATTCGGATGATTATTTAAATTTACTTGCAGAATCAATCCAATCCTCTCATTATTTACAAGATGCGGAGATTTATATCGACGGTTTTCATAGTTTTACACCACAAGAATATATGGTTATTGGACAACTAATGAAAGCTTGTAAACGTGTAACAATCGCATTGACATTAGATCGACCGTTCCGTAACGAATTACCAAACGATTTGCATTTATTTAGAATGACGGGTGAAACCTATTCAACATTAGTAGAGATGTCTACTGTGAATGGGGTGGAAGTAGAAGAAAATATTGTTTTAAAACAATTAGTTCGTTATAAAGATGAGAGTTTAGCCTATTTGGAAGCAAATTTTGAAACACTTCCTGTACAACCTTACGAGTATGAACCTCAAGCTGGGCTATTTCAGGCAGTTAATCGAAGGGCTGAAATTGAGGCAATAGCCCGAGAAATTCGTGAGCTCGTAAGAAAAAACAAGTATCGTTATCAAGATATAGCTGTTTTAGTTCGGAATGGCCATGAATATCAAGAATTACTTGAAACTTGTTTTTTTGATCATCATATTCCTTATTTCATTGATCAAAAGCGATCAATGTTAAATCATCCTTTGATTGAACTTATTCGTTCTGTTTTAGAAATTATTACCGGGTCTTGGCGGTATGAAGCTGTGTTTCGTGCGGTGAAAACGGATTTGTTATTTCCTTTAAATCAGCATTCAGGAAGACTTAGAGAAAAGATGGACGTGCTCGAAAATTATGTACTTGCATACGGAATTCAAGGATCGAAATGGACAAGTAAAGATCGCTGGAGTTATCGTAGATTCCGCGGGCTAGAGATGGAACATACGATACAAACGGACAAAGAAAAGGAAATGGAGCAAGAAATTAATGAACTACGCTTATTAATTACAAATCCGATTGTTAAACTATCAAAAAGAATGAACAAAGGAGTAAATGGAAGGGAATTATGTGAGGCACTGTATTTATTTTTAGAAGAGTTGCAAATTCCTGCTAAGCTTGAAATGTTGAGAAATCAAGCGGAGGAAAAAGGTAATTTATTGTCTGCCGGGGAACATGATCAAGCATGGAATGCGGTGATGGAATTATTAGATCAGTTTGTAGAAATTTTTGAGGATGAAAATATAACGATAAAGAAGTTTGCAACTATTTTGGATGCGGGAATTGAAGCGATGGAGTTTTCCATTGTTCCGCCGGCTATTGATCAGGTAATAGTTGCAAATCTTGAGCAATCGCGGTTATCAGATATAAAAGTTGCGTTCATCATCGGCCTAAATGATGGTGTGATGCCTGCCAAAATCAATGAGGAAGGTGTATTAGCTGATTCTGATCGCGAAGAGTTAATAAATAATGGAATGCAAATCGCATCGAGCAGCAAAACGAGATTACTTGATGAGGAATTTATTGCCTATAAAGCATTCACAACACCTTCCCAGAAATTATATCTATCATACCCAATTGCAAATGAGGAGGGAAAAGCACTTCTACCATCCCCATATATAAATAGAATGAAAGAAATGTTTCCAAAATTGAACGAGAAAGTAATCGTAAATGATCCTTCCGAATTAATGGATGAGGAGCAAATTGATTACATCTCACATCCAAATTCGGCGATTGCCTTTTTAACATCACAGTTGCAATTAAAAATACGAAAGTACCCTGTTGCCGATATGTGGTGGGATGTTTACAATTTTTATTTTGAAGATTTATTCCAGAAACAGCGTGCTAAACATGTATTATCGAGCCTCTTTTATCAAAATCATGCAAAGAAACTTTCGGAAGAAACGAGTAAGGAGCTATATGGTGAAACGATATTAGCCAGTGTTTCGAGGATGGAGCTTTTTCATTCCTGTCCATTTGCACATTTTACAACCCACGGATTAAGACTTCGTGAACGAGAAATATTTAAGCTTGAGGCACCAGGTATCGGTGATCTATTCCATGGTGCATTAAAATGGATTTCAGATAATCTTCAAAAAAATGGATTTACCTGGTCGAATCTTACGGAAAAACAATGTCTACATCTAGCAAAAGAAGCAGTAGCATATTTGTCACCAAGACTTCAGCATCAAATATTGTTAAGCTCGAATCGTCATCATTATATTAAACGTAAGCTTGAACAAGTCATCGGAAGGGCTTCGCTCATATTAAGTGAGCATGCTAAAATTAGTGGATTTGCTCCTATTGGGATGGAGCTTGGATTTGGACCGAGAGCCGCCTTGCCGCCATTATCGTTTACTTTAAAAAATGGAACAAAAATGGAACTGCAAGGAAGAATTGACCGGGTGGACAAAGCCCAAGATCAAAATGGCGTTTATTTAAGAATTATTGATTATAAATCAAGCCCACGGGAGTTGGATTTAACTGAAGTATATTATGGTTTGGCATTGCAAATGCTGACTTATTTGGATATTGTCGTAACCCATTCAAAAAATTTAATCGGTACAGAAGGCTTACCGGCTGGTGTGTTATATTTTCATATGCACAATCCGATTATTAACAGTAATCGAATTTTAACAATGGATGAGATCGATGAGGAGATTTTTAAAAGATTTAAAATGAAAGGTTTGTTAGTAGAGGATCCGGATGTTATAAAGTTAATGGATCAAACATTAGAGACGGGAAGTTCAAAAATCGTTGCCGCCGAAATCAAAAAAGATGGTTCCTTATCAGCGCGTTCACAGGTCGCTTCAGCAAAGGATTTCTCGCTGATGAGTCATTATGTTAGAAATCGATATAAGAAATCGGGAAATGAAATTACATCTGGAAATGTCGATATTGCTCCGTACAAGCTTAAAAAGAAAACACCGTGTGAATATTGTTCATTCAAATCGGTTTGTCAATTTGACCAGTCATTAGAAGATAATGATTACAGAGTACTAACCCCAAGTAAACCGGAGGAAATTCTAGCGCGCATGAGAGAGGAGGTAAATCAATGAAAACATTCATACCATCTAAGCCACAGGATGTAACATGGACAGATGACCAGTGGAAAGCCATTTATGCAAAGGACCAAAATATATTAGTCGCTGCAGCAGCGGGATCGGGGAAAACGGCAGTATTAGTAGAAAGAATGATAAAAAAAATTATTGACGATGAAGACTCGATAGACGTTGATGAATTATTGGTTGTTACATTCACGAATGCATCTGCAGCTGAAATGAGACATCGAATAGGGGAAGCAATTGAAAAGGAAATTGTTAAAAACCCAAGTTCTAGCCGCTTGCGACGTCAACTCAGTCTCTTAAACAAAGCATCGATATCAACCCTTCATTCCTTCTGTTTGGAAGTGATACGAAAATATTATTATTTAATAGATATTGATCCAAGCTTTAGAATAGCTGATTCTACTGAAGCTGTTCTATTAAGGGATGAAGTACTTGACGAATTGTTTGAGGATGAGTATGGAAAAGAAGATAATGAGTCATTTTTTAAAGTTGTTGATACATTTACGAATGACCGTAGCGATTCTGCATTACAAGAGTTAATCCAAAAATTGTATGAATTCTCACGCTCTCATCCTTTTCCCGATAAGTGGTTAGATGATGTACTAACGATGTATCATGTCGATGAAGCAACAAAAATTGAAAACCTCCCGTTTATAAACATATTGCTTTTTGATATCAAACTCCAATTACAAGGCGCGAAAGAATCACTTGAGGAAGCCTATGAGATGACTAAGCTTCCTGCCGGACCTGCACCGCGTGCAGAAAATTATTTGAATGATATCGCTATTGTGGATCGTTTATTACAGGCAAGTGAATTGTCTTGGCAAGATCTTTACGATGAAATGAATGCCTGGAGTTTCACCCGTGCAAAAAGCTGCAGGGGGGACGACTTTGATAAACAACTTGTCAAAGAGGCGGATGATTTAAGAAAAGCTGCAAAAAAGGGGTTAGAAAAGTTAAAAGAAGAGTTTTTTTCACGGAAGCCGGAAAGTTTTCTAAAAGATATGTATGAGATGAAGGATGTTATCGCTTCACTTATCGAGCTTACCAAAAAATACGCAATTCGTTTTACAAATATAAAAAAAGAAAAAGGATTAGTCGACTTTTCGGATTTAGAGCATTATTGCCTTCAAATATTAATGGATTCCGAATCAAATATGGAAAGCCCTAAACCTTCTGTTGCAGCACTTGCCTATCGCAAGCAATTTAAGGAGGTACTTGTTGACGAATATCAAGATACGAATATGGTCCAAGAAACGATATTAAAGCTTGTTACAACGGACGGTGATTATGATGGGAATCTTTTTATGGTCGGTGATGTCAAACAATCCATCTACCGCTTCCGATTGGCGGAACCAAATCTCTTTTTAAGTAAATATAATCGTTTCTCCTCTGAAGGAGAAAATACTGGTTTAAAAATTGATCTTTCGCAAAATTTTCGAAGTAGATTAGAAGTGTTAGCAGGGACGAATTATTTATTTAAACAAATAATGGGTACGAAGGTAGGAGAAATTGAGTATGATTCACAAGCGGAGCTTGTGAAAGGTGCAGCATATCCGGAAGATGAAGACTATCCTGTTGAGCTTGTCCTAATTGATCAGGCAGATGAAAGTGTACAATCGGAAAGTGAAGAGGACACTGAAAATAATACAGATGAATTTGATCGTACAGAGTTAGAACAATCGCAACTGGAAGCTCGTTATATGGCGAGAAAAATTAAACACTTAATAGCGGAAAAAGTGCCCGTCTATAATCCGAAAACTAAAAGTTACCGTCCTATTCAATATCGTGATATTGTTATTCTTTTACGATCCATGCCATGGGCACCGGAAATTATGGAGCAGTTTAAACTTGAAGGAATTCCGATTTATGCGGATCTCCGGACAGGTTATTTCGATGCAACTGAAATATCAATCATGCTTTCCTTATTAAAGGTGATTGACAATCCATATCAAGACATTCCGATTGCGTCCGTTTTGCGTTCGCCTGTCTGTGGGTTAGACGAAGAAGAATTATCTACGATTCGTATTCATTCCAAGCACGGAACATTTTATGAGGCGGTAAAAAATTTCACGATAATAAAGCCAACCCCTGAAAATGGGGAACTTCATGAAAAGCTTAGCATGTTTATTAATCAACTAAATGATTGGAGAAGTTTGGCACGCCAAGGAGCCCTATCTGAACTTATTTGGCAATTATATCGCGACACCCATTTCTATGATTTTGTTGGTGGACTGCCTGGAGGAAAGCAAAGACAAGCGAATTTGCGTGCCTTTTATGATCGGGCAAGACAATATGAAGCAACATCATTTCGTGGCTTATTCCGTTTTCTTCGTTTTATTGAGAAAATGCAAGAGCGAGGGGATGATTTAGGGACAGCAAGGGCACTAAGTGAGCAAGAAGATGTTGTAAAATTAATGACCATTCACTCCAGTAAAGGATTAGAATTTCCGGTGGTATTTGTTGCTGGACTATCACGAAAGTTTAATATGATGGACATCAATCATTCTTATTTATTTGATAAAGAATTAGGATTTGCAACAAAATATGTGAATATAGCGAAACGAATTACCTATCCTTCTTTGCCACAACTAGCATTAAAGAGAAAGAAGAAATTAGAAACTATCTCAGAAGAAATGCGCGTGCTTTATGTTGCATTAACGCGGGCGAAGGAAAAGCTATATCTCGTAGGCTCCCTGAAAAATGCGGAGAAATCATTGAATCGCTGGGGAAAAACGTTAAGACATACGGATTGGCTTTTAAAGGATAGCCTTCGAGCAAGAGCTTCCAATTATTTAGATTGGATTGGCCCTGCGATCATTCGACACGAACAAAGTGAAACATTTGGACTTACGAATGTAGAAAGAAATCCACTTATTCCTGAAGACATTACTAATCATATGTCTCGTTGGCATATCGAAATAATTAACAAATCAAGTCTTGTTGAAAGCCCTGTGGAAGACCTAGAAAACGATGATACATGGCTTGAAAATGTAAAGGAAGGCAAAACGGTTAATTTTAGCTCTTCACAAAAGAACGAGATATTTGATCGACTAGCATATAAATATCCGTATGAAGAGTCAACAAGTAAACGTTCAAAACAATCCGTTTCAGAAATTAAACGTTTGTATGAAATTCGGGATGCATCAGCGAGTACTGAGTTATTAAGACAAGTAAATAAACCAATTTTTAACCGTCCTCGCTTTATGAGAGAAAAATCATTATCTCCTGCTGAACGAGGAACGGCCATGCATATGGTAATGCAACATTTACCGTTAAATGCAACACCTACAGCCGATAGCATCAGAGAATTGTTAGAGGAAATGAAAAGAAAAGAGTTATTAACAGCAGAACAAATTGAAGTGATAAATATAGAGCAAATTCTGTCCCTTTTTTCTCAAGAAATCGGAAAAATGATGTTAGCGGCGAACAATATCCAAAGGGAAGTTCCTTTTAGTATGGCCATTCAGGATAAGGACATCTATTCAGATTATCAATTGAATGATGATACGATTCTCGTTCAAGGGGTAATTGATTGTATCATTGAAAACGATGAAGGGATTTATCTCCTTGATTATAAAACAGATGGGATTCATGATCGATATAAAGGTGGATTTGAGGAAGCAAAGCCGATCCTCGAAAATCGATACAGAGTCCAAATTGATATATACGAAAAAGCATTAAAGCAAATATTGAAAAAAGAAGTTGCGGGGAAGTACCTATACTTCTTTGATGGTGGACACTTAATAAAAATGTAGGCTTTAGCTACTATTCACTTCAATAAAAACGTAAAAAAATCGGCATTGCGCCGATTTTTTATTGTCCTCCACATTTACTTAGTTATTTCCCGCAATCGGTTGATCAACTAAATTGGTGTCAATGGTAGGATTGATACTAAATCCATTAGCAACATAGAAGAGGGCACCAGTATTTGTAGATCCCGATCCACTAGATGCTTTTGTACTGGTTTTAGGAGAAATAACCGCGGTATCACCAAAATGTACAACACCGTTGCCACCAACATTTACAATTTGTGTAGCTCCGACGATAGCAGGCATGAGACAACATCCTTTTTATAAAGAAAATAATTTACTATTATAGTTTATGATAGAGATGATGTTTTGTGTCTGTTTTCCTACCTATGTTCCAGCTGTCGAGTATGGTGAACTCTTGCTTCTAGATATGCTCTTTTCGTGTTTCCAATTTGAAAAATAGAACTTGTGGAGATCCCGATAATTCTCACTTTTGACACGTGAATAGTAGGATTCGCATTAAAGCGGTTAAATTGTAATTTTTCTGTAATTGGTGGGAGTGGAATTAGTTCCTTGAAATTGGCGAAGTCTTCGTAATCTGCTTCAAATCCATAAAATAGCTCTTGCTCCCTTTGAACGGCAAAAACCTTTGCAAAGGCATTAATATACGATGAATCTCCAATATTGAAACTTGATGCATAAAATATATCATTAATTTTTACTTGGTTGACAATCGAGCTTCGATTCGATTTAAACATTATTTCGGAACAAATGGGGTTAAAGGGCCAATTATTAGTGATTCAGCAGGCGTGTCAAAGGTGGCTGCCTGTTGAATCGTTTCAGCATCACCAATTAAGAATAATGATGAGCTTGCTATCCCAATAATCCGTACATTTTCAACATTAATATCTCGATTTACCACATTAAGCTCCATTCGGATCATCTCCATTCATATTTTGAGGTAACTTTGATATAAACATATAAACCGCTTGATCAATATCTGCTTTCATTCTTGCAAAAAGTTGATTCAATACTTCTTCCTGGGATTCATTTTTGTGATTTTCCCCAGCTAGTATATTAATAAAATAATCGATTCGCTGTGGAATTTGCTTTTGCAAATCAGCAATGATGAAATCGCGATATTGCGTATCAAGCCTATAGCCTAATTGATCTTCTGTTTCATGGATGACTGAATTTAGGTCTTTACTAATATATTGATTTACCCTTTCTAATAGGTTTTGTTTAAAGGCCGGGTTCATTAAAAAGGCTTGCGGCATTGGTGAGGATGGAACGTCCATATCCTCAATACTATTTAAGTCGGCGGGATTAACCCCAATATTTAAAGTGCCATCAAGTTTTTCAATTTTTAATTGGTCAAATTTATATTCTAGACGTTCAACATTTATAGGTGGCTTTTCTTTTAGAGATTGTATATCTTTAGTTAAGTTTTCTAATGTTTTTTCAAATTGGGAAATTTTTTTTTGCTGGTATTGGATATATTGATACAATTGTTGGATTTGTCTATTGTAATCGATCATTTGAAAACCTCCCTTTTTGGTGTTCTACAATCCGACGGAACTTGAGCCATCAATTCCTAAATGGAACGACTAATGGAGGGATGCCTTCTGTACCTTGTGCATGACTAATCACAGGTGCGGGTTCTGTAAAGCATCCGGTATTATATAGGTAGGCAGCGGGTTTAATGATTCCTGCTGTACCAATTTGGAAAACAGATGCATTGGATATTCCACCAATTTTAATCATGCGTATTTGTATCGTTTGTTGCACACTAATTTTCATATAATCACCTGTTTAAAATGGCTATCACACATTAAAATTAATTCCTTGATCGATGCCATCATTATCAAACGTATTTGTTGCGGATTGATAATTCTGAATGGCTAAAGTTTCTCCTGTATTAAATGAACCAGCTCCTGCAAATGTTTTTGCAGTTGAAATGGGAGTAAGTTGAAAAACATCACCGATATGAAAAACACCGCTCGAACCAATGTTCATAACTTGAACGGCGCCGACGATTGCAGGCATGACCGTTCACATCCTTAAAATAATTTATAAAATATCATATGAGTAATCGATTGAAATGTGATTCATTCGCCTAAATTATGAAGTCATTGTAAAATAAAAAGAAGAACAAAATTTTATTAAGATGGTGACATGATGGAAAATAAGTTATACCCAACCCAATTCTTCGAAAGGATCTCTTCGTTAGATGGATTACGTGGATTTAGTTTATTGGGGATATTTCTCATTAATATGATGTCCTATGAATCTCCAATATTATATTATAATCCAAAAGAATGGTGGCAAGGAACAGATCAATCATTATACAATTGGATTGAATTATTTGTACAAGCTAGCTTCTATCCAATCTTTGCTATGCTGTTTGGTTATGGGTTAGTTTTAATTAGAAATCGGACAATTGAAAAGGGGGGTGAATTTAAGAAAATTGCCGTAAAACGACTTTTTATTTTATTAATTATCGGAATTATCCATGCTTTTTTGATTTGGTCAGGCGACGTCCTAATCAATTATGCTATATTTGGTTTCATATTAATTTTTTTGCTGAAATTATCCGGGAAATCTCTTATGATTATTGGTTTGTCTCTGTTTGTCATTCCTAATCTGTTTTTTAGTTTGTATCTTATGATCATAACTTTAGTGTCTTCTCAGGATATGAGCATGTATACTGATATTATGAATCTCACAAAATCTATGGATATATATTCATCGAGTAATTATTGGAATATTACCGTCCAAAGATTTAAGGATTGGATGCTGGTTAACGGATCTTCAAATATAATCTTTATCCTTTTTTCTGTCATTCCGTTAATGATGATTGGAGCTGGTGCCGCTAAACTAAAATGGTTACAAAGTGCGCAAAGCGAAAGAAAGAAATGGTTATTCATTTTGATTATATCTCTCCCTTTAGGTCTATTCCTGAAATCACTGCCTATGTTTGTTGATTCCAATCTTGCGTTTAAGTATATTGAACAATCATTAGGGGGCACCATTCTTAGTTTTGCATATGTAGCGATAATTGCTCTGTTCATGTCGTATAAATGGACTGGAAGATTACTGAAACCATTCGCGGCAGCTGGGAGAATGTCATTAACAATTTATATTACCCAATCTATTGTTGGAACGTTCATTTTTTACGGATATGGTTTAGGATTATATAGTAAACTTACACTGGGAACAAGTATGTTATTAGCAATAGGAATATTTATCATTCAAGTTGTACTTGCGGAAATTTGGTTTATGAAGTTTAAATATGGACCATTGGAAAAAATTTGGCGGTATTTCACATACGGAAAAAGTGTCTAAGTTAATAATTATGATGAGGTGATTGGAAAATGAAATTTGTTAGTTTTGAATGGAATGGCATTGAACAATATGGTGTGATTGATGAACAAACAAATGATATATTAAATCTTTCATCAGTTGTTGAAAATAAAGAAAATTTTAGTTTACCGCTTACCCTTATAGAGGGGATTAAACAAGGAGATTCTTTTGTTGCTGAAGTAGATAGGGCATTAAGAAAATTAGAGAAAGAAAAGGAAACTTTTTTAGTAAAAAGTGATTCTATTACTTGGCTTTCACCGATTCCACATCCTACGAAAAACATTATGTGTGTTGGAAAGAATTATCGAGATCATGCGATTGAAATGGGAAGTGAAGCAGATATTCCGGAACATGTGATGGTCTTTACGAAAGCTCCAACAGCTGTGACTGGTCATCTATCACCGATTGACGCACATTCAGAAATTACAAATGAACTTGACTATGAAGGGGAGCTAGCTGTTGTTATTGGTGTTGGAGGAAAAAATATTAAAAGGGAAAACGCACTCCAACATGTATTTGGCTATACCATCTTAAACGATATCACGGCAAGAGACCTTCAAGATCGCCATAAACAATTTTTTATTGGAAAAAGCTTAGATACGTCTTGCCCTATCGGACCATGGATTGTTCACCATTCGCAAATTAATAATGCCAATCAATTAAATATCACAACGAAGGTGAATAATGAAATCCGCCAAAATTCGAATACGAAACATTTTATCTTTCCAATAGAGGAGATTATATCAACACTTTCCAAAGGAATGACACTTGAGCCGGGGGATATTATTGCAACAGGAACTCCAGCTGGTGTCGGTAAAGGTTTCAAGCCGCCTATTTTCTTGAAAAAAGACGATGTGATTGAAATAAGTATTGAAGGGATTGGAACTTTGACAAATAAGGTACAATAAACCAGTATTTATTTCTTAACTGGTTTATATGTGATACGATAAGAAAAATATGATTATTTGAGGAGGACATAAACGTGTACACTACACATGCACATGTAACAACATGGGTGATTGGCATTATATTATTTATCATTGCTGCTGCCCTATATAAAAGTGGTAAAACAAAGGGCGCCAAAATTGTAAATATGATTTTACGGTTATTCTACATACTAATCATTATTACAGGTGGAATATTGTTCTTTAAATTCCAATCTGCTTATGGTCCAGCATTATATGGAATGAAATTGTTAGGCGGGCTATTAGTTATTGGTATGATGGAAATGGTCTTATCACGTATGAAAAAAGGAAAGAGTTCCGGTATTTTCTGGTTATTGTTTATTATCTTTTTCGCTATTGTTCTTTATTTAGGATTTGTCAAACTTCCAATGGGATTACACCCGTTTGGAAAATAGTAAATCATCTTAATATGATAAAAATAAAACGAGGAATCCCTCGTTTTTATTTTTGCATTTTATCTATAATTACTCTTTTTCCGGTACTTAAAGTAAATTCAAAACGATCTTCTTTTTTATCTTCATGATGAAAATGATGATGTACAGCAAGAACAACCTCTCCATTATCAAAAATAAGGATATTAACACCTTTTTTCTTATCATTTGAATCTAAAAAAGAAAGATGATTATGACTAAATATACAATCATAGACAGAAAACTCAAGTGAATTTAATGTATTTATGAAGTGGAAAAATATATCATCACTTAATTCATCAAGGAGCATTTCAAATGAGAACAAAATTTGCTTTCTAATCCTCAGTTTCATTTTATCTAAAAGAAAGATTGTTTCATTTCTATGTAGAATCCGACCATCCGGATGTAATTTACCTTTCATCCATTTATGATGATAATAAACCTCTATTTCTTGATTAACGTAGTGTTCCAACATGGTTGCTTCATCTGTTTCGTTATCAAAAAATACCCATTGATCATTGATATTTTCAATGTCTCCCTCTAAAAAGGCACGGGATTGGTGCTCTATTAATTGTAATCTCTGCAATTGATCCAACAAATTACCTCCATTCATCATCATCTAACATCGTTTTAGACAAACAGAAGGAATTTCATACATAATATATGTCATATAAATTTCAAACTTTTTTAGATATTTTCTTAGATTCATTTGAATCAGTTTGACGTGATAAACGAGAAAGGATAATCTTATTTCGTGAGGAATAATTAGGAGGACGAAAAATGTTGAAAAAAGTTTTGGCATTTTGTTTCATTTTCATTTTACTTTTTCAAACTGTTCCGGCGAATGCTGCTGAAAAAGTAAAACGAAACTGGCAAGATGAGACAATCTATTTTTTAATGGTTGATCGATATAATAATGGCGACTCGACAAATGATCGTAACGTAAAAGTTCTTGATCCAGTAGGCTTTCAAGGTGGAGATTTTAAAGGTATTATTGATAAATTAGATTTTATTAAAGATCAAGGTTTTACAACAGTAATGCTTACACCTATCTTTAAAAATGATGACAGGGGATATGATGGGTATCGGATTACTGACTTTTATAAAACGGATGACCACTTTGGCACCATCAATGAGTTTAAAAAATTAGTTAGTGAAGTACATAAGAAAAAGATGAAGATTATCATTGATTTTCCAACGAATCAAGTAAGTGCAAGTAGTTCTATAGTTAAGGATCCAAAGAAGAAGAATTGGTTCTCCGGGAAAACAAATGATCAATTAGTTTCATTTGATCATACAAATTCGGAAGTAAATCAATATCTCATTGATGCGGCGAAATGGTGGGTTACCAAAACGGATATTGATGGGTATTTACTAAGCAATGCAAATCAATCGCCGACACAATTTTGGAAGCAATTTTCTAGTAGTGTGAAATCAGTTAAAAAAGATTTCTATTTATTAGGTGAAGTCAATTCTAAAGACAGTAAATTAGTGAAGCAATACCAAGAGGCTGGGATTGATGGGACGTTGGATTTTCGGTTAAATCAGCCTTTACGTGATTCTTTTGCAACGATTAATCAATCTTTAAAAAAAGTACTTTCGATTGAAGCCGATAATAGAAAAGAATTTGATCAACCTTCCTTAATGGGCGCTTTTTTCGATAACCATAATATGAAAAGATATACGAGAGATATGGTGATAAACAAACAATTTCCGGGTACTAGATGGAAATTAGCATTAACATATTTATATACTCAGCCTGAAATTCCGATTGTTTATTACGGAACTGAAATAGCTGAGGATAGTGGCGGAGTACCCGAAAATCGTAAAATGATGAATTTCAGGACAGAAAAAGAATTGATTGATTATATTACGATGATTGGTGAAATTCGTCAACAACAACCGGCATTGACAAAGGGATCAATGGAAATTCTCTATGAAAAAAATGGGATGGTCGTTTTCAAACGACAATATAAGGATCAAATCAATCTTATCGGTATAAATAATACAGACAAAACGCAAGTGATTAAGTTATCTAAAGATCAATTGCAGAATGATAAAGAGGAATTACGAGGATTAATTAGCGGCGGTGTCGTCCGAGCAGAAAATGGAACGTTTAAGCTAGCCTTCGAAAGAGAAACTTCCGAAATCTATAATGTTGTTGAGAAAACAGGCATAAACTTTATGTTTATCGCAATTTTAGTTCTTATTTGGATCGTATTTTTTGCCTTTTTATTTATCGCTTGGAAGCGTGGAAAACAGAAAAAAATACAATAAAACCTGCCTTGTGGCAGGTTTTTTGATGTTTACCCATTGACAATCGTTCCGCCGTTAACATGTAAAATTTGACCGGATACATAGCTTGAATCCTCGGACGCTAAATAAACATAGGTAGGCGCAAGTTCATAAGGTTGACCTGGCCGTGATAACGGAACGTTGGAACCGAATGTTTCTACTTCATCTTCTGTGAATGTGGAAGGAATGAGCGGTGTCCAAATAGGACCTGGCGCCACTCCATTTACCCGAATTCCTTTACTCGCTAATGAGAGAGCTAATGATCTTGTAAAAGAAACAATGGCCCCTTTTGTTGCAGAATAATCGATCAATGTTTTATGACCTTTATATGCTGTTACGGAAGCTGTATTAATAATGGAGCTCCCTTTTTTTAAATAAGGAAGAGATGCTTGTACCATATAAAAGTATGAAAAAATATTAGTCTGAAATGTTTTCAATAGCTGACTGGACGTTATATTTAAAATGGTCTGCTGCGGATGCTGCTCCCCGGCATTATTAACTAAAATATCGATGTGACCAAAATGATCAATCACTTGCTTCACTGTGGATTGACAATGTTTTTCTTCACCCACATCACCGGGAATAAGTAAGCATTTTCTATTTTCTTTTTCAATTAATTCTTTTGTTGCTGATGCATCCTCATTTTCGTTTAAATAACAAATGGCGACATCTGCGCCTTCTTTAGCAAAATAAATGGCGGTTGCTTTTCCGATGCCGCTATCACCACCGGTAATAATGGCAACTTTATCTTGAAGTTTTCCGCTTCCTTTATATGAGGGATCAATTGATTTAGGAAGTGGATTCATTTCTGATTCGACTCCAGGCTGCTGATTTTGATGTTGTTTTGGCATCGTTTTTTTTGGTTGATTATTCATCAAATCACTCCTTCATTTGCTAAAATATGATTGAAAGGGGGAAGTGCAAATGGATATTTCTATCCATGAAATAAATAGAGAAGACGCTGAAGCTCTTCTTCATCACACTCAATTAGTGTTTACCCAATCTTCGTTCTTATTAACAACTCCTGAGGAATTTGAATTAAACATCGAGCAGCAACGAGAATGGATCATCCAACAATTATCCTTAGGAAATTTATTATTAGGTTGTGAAGTAAATGGTAAAATCGTTGGTTTTTTAAATGCTACGCGTTCAAAGCGGAAGCGAGTAAGTCATAATTGTATGTTTGGTATTAGCATTCAAAAAGAGTATTGGAATATGGGAATTGGAAGAAAAATGCTGGAATATATGATTGAATGGGCTGAAAATCATCCAATGATCGAAAAAGTATCTTTAGAAGTATTTTCCCATAACGAAAGAGCGATTTATTTATATAAATCATTAGGCTTTTCTGAGGAGGGGAGAAAGAAAAGACATATCAAATTTGAGGATGGCACGTATGTTGATGAAATACTAATGTCTAGGTTTGTAAAATAGGCCACCTAGCTTAAAGATTGGGAGGAAAAAAGTATATTTCCTCCTTGTTGTCTTTGGAAACTTAGACCGTTATTTACGCTACAGGAGTAAATGATGCGACAATAAGTAATTATTTTTTATTTTTTAATTCTAAAAGTATAGGTACTATATTTAGTAAGATAGAAACAATTGTCAAAAACCATAATGCCTTTTCCATAGTAGGTACAACATCCAATAAAGCTGACCAATCTTCACCTTTTACCCAATTAGATACAAGGCTATGTTCTGCACAGAGTGTCAATACTGTAAATGATAATCCCATTGCCATCGCAAGTTTATAATCTTTTCCTGTTTTATACATATAAAGATTTATAAAAGTTGCTACTATGGCAATAAGTCCTAATATTAACCACAAAATTATTTCCCCCATTATATTTTTATTTAAGATGAACATTTTTCTAAAAATATATTTTAAAAGGTCAGTTATCCTATTTTGATGGCTTGTTTGCTGAATAAGCCATTTACTTATAATCTATTTTAGTACAAAATTTTATAACCTAAATAAGTAAGTCGCGATTTTAGGGCTGTTGAACGAGTAGTTAGGATCAGTACTTCCCAATTACGGGTATGATAATTTGTACCTACACTTGAGAGCTATGACGACCAAGTTCCCATTTGAATTCCGATCTTGGGCTGCATTCTCTCGCTATGACGACCAAATTCCCATTTGAATACTAATCTTGGGCTGCATTCTCCCGTTATAACGACCAAGTCCCTTTATGAATTCTAATCTTGGGCTGCATTCTCTCGCTATGACAACCAAGTTCCCATTTGAATACTAATCTTGGGCTGCATTCTCCCGTTATGACGACCAAGTTCCCTTTTGAATTCTAATCTTGGGAGGCATTCTCCCGTTATGACGACCAAGTCCCTTTTTGAATACTAATCTTGGGCTGCATTCTCCCGTTATGACGACCAAGTCCCTTTATGAATTCTAATCTTGGGCTGCATTCTCTCGCTATGACGACCAAGTTCCCATTTGAATACTAATCTTGGGCTGCATTCTCCCGTTATGACGACCAAGTTCCCTTTTGAATTCTAATCTTGGGAGGCATTCTCCCGTTATGACGACCAAGTCCCTTTTTGAATACTAATCTTGGGCTGCATTCTCCCGTTATGACGACCAAGTCCCATTTGAATTCCGATCTTGGGAGGCATTCTCTCGCTATGACAACTAGTTCCCTTTGGTCATCGGATCTTGGGAAATAGTCAAAGCGGCTAATTATTTCAATAAAACACCACCAGACATCTAAATTGATCTAGTGGTGTTTACTATTATTATATTTGTTCCTAAAATGTAATTTTTCACTTATATCCGGAACGGAGTCTTAAACCATCAGGAATTGTGTCCACATTTGGTATGTTTTTTAATGTTATCTTCCCACGTTCCGAACCCGTTAGTTGAATTACCCATTCTTTTATCTCATCTATAATTTACAAATTGAACATCAATCGGAAAGTCTGCTTCACGGATAGCTGCAATTATTTTTTGTAGATCGTCTCGGCTTTTTCCGGTTACACGAATTTGATCATCTTGAATTTGGCTTTTTACTTTTACGCCGCTATCTTTAATGATGGCGTTAATCTTTTTTGCGTTATCCTTATCAATGCCTTGAATAAGTTTCGCACGTTGGCGTACAGTACCTCCTGAAGCCTTTTCTATTTTGCTATAGTCAAGATTTTTAACGGGTACGCCTCGCTTAATTAATTTACTAAAGAGAACATCCTTTAATTGATTCATTTTAAATTCATCATCTGAAACGAGCACCAATTCCTCTTTATCCAGACTGATTTCACTTTTGCTGCCTTTAAAATCATAACGAGTTTGAATTTCCTTCGTTGCCAAATTAATTGCATTGGTCACTTCAGAGAAATCAACATTTGATACAATATCAAACGAACTATCTTTTGCCATGAATATCCTCCCAATTACGTAAAGTTTAATTAGAAAATATCAAATTATAAGTGGAAAGTCCAACCATTCATTTGTTCGCCAGTAATTTCACTCTAAAGAAATACGCTTGGTCATATTTTTTTACTTTTTTCTCTATTTCAGCGTTTGAGTTATAGTGAGAAATATCTTGTGCTTCTATTCTTCCATCCTTCGATTCGATGATCATTCCGACTGTTATTGGTTTCCCTACTTGTAATTGTTTGCTTTCCTGTATAGCGACCGATAACGCTCCCCTATTTTGTTTAGAAACAGGTACTTCAAAGTCCATTTTTGTATATCCACTATCATCAATTACAGAGATAAAAAAGTCCTCTGACTTTTTTCCTTCATCAGGATTTGTTGCTTTATGAAAGATGATTTTATATTTTTTGTTTTTATCTTTTTTTCTCCATTCGGTATCAGTTGTACCTTTTGATAAGGACTCAATTTTTTTTCCTTTTTCATAATGATCCACCCAATATTCCAAATATGACGATCTTTGGGCTAATTGAACATCAAAAATAAATTGTTTTTCTATCCCAACCGCCTTTAGCAAGCTTGATTCTGATTTTGTTAATTTTGCAGGTTTTATTGTGTTTTTCTTTGCGGTTTCCACTTGATTTGAGCAGCTCGCTAACAAGCATAAACAAATGATTAATAGTTAAATATTTATATGTATAATTATATTACGATTGGTAGGCATTGGAAAAAGAAAAAACAAGGCGAGATATGCCTTGTTTTTTCTATAAATGATCCGTTTTCTTCGAGTACTGATTTTTCCCTGCTTGGCGATTTTTTTCTCTTTGCATGTTTTTTTCATGCCTTAGTGCATTATTGTCTTTTGCTTTTTTATCATTATCAGATGTATGTGGCATTAGTGTCATTCTCCTTTCAAAGTATAGCTTTTCCTTTTGAAAGAAGAATATGAACGCTATTTTTTTGCGTTTAAGAAGAAGAGAGCAAGTGTCCCTGGTCCCGCGTGGGAACCGACCGCAGCACCGATAATATTAATATAAAAATCTTTTGTACCAAAGCGTTCTTGAATCAATGATTTTAATTCAAGTGCCGATTGCTCATCGTCACCATGGCTAATTCCAATTAGTTGATTTTCTAAATCAACGCCTCTTTCTTCCATCACATCAAGCATTCTTTTAAGAAGTTTTTTCTTTCCGCGATGTTTTTCAATTGGTATAAGTTTCCCGTCTTCCACATGAAGAAGGGGTTTAATATTCAATAGCCCGCCTAAGAAGGCAGATGCTTTCGAAAGACGACCGCCTTTAGCTAGGAAGTCAAGATCATCAACAGTAAATAAATGCTCCATATGCTGAGATCGGAACTGGATATCCTCGATAATTTCTTCTTTAGATGCTCCGGACTTTACTAAATCAGCAGCAGCTTTCACAACAAGACCAAATCCGACGGAAGCGCATTTCGTATCGATGATTGTTAAATCTAATTCGGGATATTCTTCTTTTACCTGTTCCTGAACCATTACGGCTGTTTGGTATGTTCCTGATAATGCGGATGAAAAAGCTATATAAATTCCTGATTCATTTGATTTTGCCAGTTCAGTAAATAATTTATGAAAATCCTCCGGAGTTGGCTGAGATGTTTTTGGCATTTTACCTGCTCTAATTTCTTTAAATACTTGTGTAGGCTTAATTGTTTTCAAATCTTCATATTCTGTGCTATCTATGTATACGCGTAGAGGAATTAAAGCAACTTGGTTTTCTTCAAAAAAGGATAGTGGCATATCGCTTGCACTATCAGCAAATAGTTTTACAGTCATTTGTTTCACCCCTTAATGAAAAGATAATTTCACATTCAGTTTACCATTTTCGGGGAAAATCACAATCATTTCAGTATGAACTTTAAAGAATTGGGTAAATCAATAATGAGAAGGAGGCCGCTTATGAAAATCGATTCGCTTACGGAGCATATAAAAAAACTTGTTATCGTGTTTATTGGAGCTATTTTAAATGCTTTTGCCATGAATTATTTTTTAAAACCAGCGAATGTTTATGCAAGTGGATTTACAGGAATTGCTCAATTATTATCGAAAATTATTACTCAATTTACTCCATTAAACGTATCAACTGGATTATTATTGTTCCTTTTAAATATTCCGGTCGCTATTTTAGGGTGGAGAAAGATCGGTAAAATGTTTACATTATACAGTTTTATATCAGTTATATTTATGTCTCTCTTACTAGAAATCATCCCAATTCAGAAATCATCTAACGATATTTTGCTTTATTCCATTTTTGGAGGGGTTATTTCCGCTGCCGGGGTCGGAATTACTTTAAAGTTCGGTGCATCTACTGGAGGCCTAGATATTATTGCAATGGTTTTATCACGAATGAAGGATAAACCGGTCGGAAATTACTTTTTTATCCTCAATGCAGGAATTATCATAACAGCAGGTGCTGTATATGGATGGGATAAAGCATTGTACACGCTTTTATCATTATATGCATCAACGAGGGTAATTGATGCCATTCACACACGGTTTCAGAAGCTTACTGCTATGATTGTTACAAAAAAACCGGACGAACTGAAAAAAGCCATACATGGGAAATTGGTTCGAGGAATTACGATGATTCCAGTAAAAGGGGCATTCTCAAATGAAGAACGGCAAATGCTGATGATTGTTATTACGAGATATGAGCTGTATGATTTAGAACACATTATCAAAGACGTTGACCCACAAGCCTTTACAAATATTGTTCAAACAACTGCAATTTTTGGTTTCTTTCGAAAGGATTAAGAAGTAAACTATGGAGGAAGGAAAGTTACAATTGAAAAAGTTAATTGTGTTTTTCTCAATACTTATTACCTGCTTGATACCTTTACAAGCAAAGGCTGAAAGGGATGGTTTATCAATGATATCGTGGAATGTCCATCTAACACCTAAGCCGAATCAACTAGACATTGAATTTATAGTAAGCAACAATGGGGATAGTGATGTCACATTGGAGTTTCCAACTAGTCAGTATTATGATTATTCTATTTATGATGCTAGTAATAAAGAGGTTTTTCGATTTAGTAAAGGACGGTATTTTTTGCAAGCGTTTCAATATGTCAACATCCCAAAAGGAACGAAAAAAGTCTGGAAAAGCAGCTGGGATTATACAGTACAAGGTAAAAAGCTAGAAGATGGACTGTTTATGTTAAAAGCGACTTTACTTCCAACCAAAATTAATGGTGAACGTCCGACGAAAAAATTTGTGGCAACTTCGAAATTTTCAATCCCATTATTTAAAGATTTTACTATTGAAAAATTGGAAAATGGTGTGCTCGTAACAGGAAAGACATTTCATTCATTGACAGGATATTCATACTCTGTTGATGATGGCCATAATGAATTAATAAAGAAAACATCTTTAAATACAAAGAGCGAGGAATTTTCTTTGGAGCTTCCTCTTCAAACTAATTCGTATATTCTTACCATTTATAATGAAGAGGGAAAACCGGTTTATGTTGGAAGTTTTTAAGTAAAAATAGCTGCCATAAAGGCAGCTATTTCAATTGATTTAATTCATTTTGAAGCTCTTGTAATTGTCGTTGTTCAGCAAAAGTAGAATTTGCACGAGCGGATGATAAAGCGTTTTTAGCTTTCGCAATCATCTCATGCTGACCGCTGCCGGTAGCATCCTTCGCTAGTTCTACCATTTGTCTCGCTTGTTGAAACAATCTATTCGCCATTATTCTATTCCTCCTAATGAGGATTCTTTCATATATTCAACCTGGCGTTCTTCGGCTTCAGCTAACGTGGAGCGATATGGAAAGCGCTCAGCGTGTTTAGATACCGCGTCTTTTCCTTGTTGAACAAAGCGTTTAGACTTGTTTCTTTTACCCAAACGAAACACCGCCTTTTAAATTTTCTTTAATGAACGGAAAGTGACCCCGTTCGTTAATTAGTATGGAACACTTTAAATGAATTACAACGAGAAAAAAATGGGATTTCAAATATTTCTAACGTTCTCCAGCTACGGCGCCTAGCCCCTCGAAGGTTATTTGCTTGTCGGAGTTGATCAAGGCGCTTTCGCTTTTCTTATTTTAGCCTAAAAAAGTCCTCCAAAAAGACAGATACCCCGTCATCCATATTAGAAAAAGTAATTTCATTTGCAATGTCTTTTAACTGTTTAATGCCATTTCCCATTGCTACTCCAATGCCGGCGTATTCAATCATTTCTAAATCATTATCCTCATCACCGAAAGCAATGATATTCTTCTGTTCAATATTATAATGCTTAGCCACACGTTGAATACCGACCGCTTTATTCAATCCTGATTTGACAATTTCAATAATATGCCATGGCGCTCCCCAACGACGGTGATCAATAACCTCGGCATGAACCTCACTTAAATGTTCACGAATATAAGGGACGTCTTTTTCTTCTGCATGAATTAACATTGATGTTGGGTTATCGGTCAAAAACTCGCCAAGATTACCAGTAGTAATTTTCGGATTCCCCATATTAAATACATCGAGAAGTTTTTCATCATGATAATGGAGATAAACATTATCCAAAACTTCAGCGACAATATTATGTATACGATATTGATTACATGATTCAACTATTTCCTTTGCTGTATTTAATGACATTGGGCTATGATACAAACCCCAGTTTGCATCCTTTGGATGATGAACGAAAGCACCATTAAAGTTTACAATAGGTGTATTTAATCCTAATTCATGATAATATTTAACACTAGAACGGAAAGGTCTTCCTGTTGATATCATCACGATATGCCCTTCCTGTTGAAGTTTTTTTATTGTTTTTAACGTTCTTTCAGAAATTATTTTATCATCAGTTAAAAGAGTTCCATCCAAATCTAATGCGATTAAATATTGATTGGTCATAATTGTCTCCTTTATTATGTAATATTGAAAAATTAACTGTTTACTACAATATACTAAATTATCCAATCAATTAGAAGGATAACATCCTAGAAGGAGAGAGAAAAGTGATAATAGTAGATCATCCGGTAATTGATTCAGTTCCCGTCTTACACGTAGTGAAAGAGGAGTTAAAAGAAAGAAAACTTCCGTTTATCATTTTTGTACATGGATTTGAATCAGCTAAAGAACATAATTTACATTATGCCTATCTATTAGCGGAAAAAGGATTTCGAGTGGTTTTACCTGAAAGTTTATATCATGGTGAAAGGTCTGCAGAACTTAATCAGCATGACTTAATGTTTCGTTTCTGGGAAGTGATCATTCAGACAATTCATGAACTAAATATACTGAAAAATCATTATGTACATATTGGACTTGCAGACGAAGATAAAATCGGTGTAGTCGGTACCTCAATGGGCGGAATTGTCACATTAGGTGCATTAACACAGTACGACTGGATAAAAGCTGCAGTAAGCTTAATGGGAAGTCCTTATTATGTAGAATTTGCAAAAGGACAAGTTCAGCATTTTCAGGAATTAGGTGTACATATTCCATTTACAGAAGATGAGCTTAATGAACAATATGAAGCATTAATTCCCTACGATTTAAGTAAACATATAGAAAAGCTTCAAAATCGTCCCTTAATGTTTTGGCATGGTAAAAAAGATCAAACAGTTCCATATGATCCAACTTTTCATTTTTATAATAAAATTAAAGAAAGATACAACAAGCACCCGGAAAAACTGCTATTTCTAACGGATGAAAAATCAGGACATAAAGTTTCCCGTGAGGGCTTGCTCAAAACCGTTGAATGGTTTGATACTTGGTTGTCTTAGGTCTGTTGTTTTAACTATTTAGATTTTTTTGTTATGATATTAGGAAAAGCGCAAGCGCCTTGATCAGCGCTGGAGCTAGACATTAAAAAAAGGAGTGAATCAAATGGATGAGGAATTAAAAGAAAGTATTCTTGGAGCACTAGAACAAGTTATTGATCCGGAATTAGGGATTGATATCGTTAATTTAGGGCTTGTTTACGATATAGAAATGGATGAAGAAGGCAAAGTAACAGTTACGATGACTTTAACTGCAATGGGTTGTCCGTTAGCAGGCATCATTGTTGATCAAGTTCAATTAGCCCTTAAAGACTTGCCGGAAGTAAAAGAAACGGAAGTAAATATTGTTTGGAATCCGCCATGGTCTAAAGACCGGATGTCACGCTATGCGAAAATTGCATTAGGAATAACTGACTAATCCTTTTTCTATTATTTTCCTCGTTATAAACAATATTAATTACACAAAATAATATTGTGATTGATAAATAAGGGGGATAACAAATGGGACAAAGTCATCGTTTTCGATCTGGAGATAAAGCACCAAATAATGGGATATATATTGAAGTTGGTGAAACGGGGAGCAACGTCAAAAACCCGAAACAAATAAAATTAAAAGCCGGCGATCCTTTCCCTGAATCATCGAATGATGATCGTCAATGGACGTATAAAAGAAAACCATAAACCATCCATTTGGATGGTTTTTTCCTTCATAATTGTGGATCTGTATAATATAGCTGTTATACTCATTTTAAAGAGGTGAGATTATTGGATATTCAAAAGTTTACCTATACTGTTCAGGAAGCACTTGCTGCAGCCCAACAATTATGTGTGGAATACGAACACCCTGAAATAGATATTATCCATGTATGGTCGGCATTATTAGATAAGCCGGACAGCTTATTAACGAGTGTTTATAATCGTTTAGGAATTTCAACAGAAGAATTAAGACAGCTGTTTAAACAACTTTTATCAAAAAAACCTCAAGTTACTGGAAGTACTCAAAATTTTTACATATCTGCACAGCTAACTACATTATTTAATGATGCAGAAAAGGAATCGAAACAATTTGAGGATGAGTATGTTTCAATAGAACATCTCATTCTTGCATTAATGAAACAACCTTCCAATGAAATCGTACAATATTTAAGCAAACGAAAGATAACAAAAGACGCTTTAAAAAAGGAAATAATGAATATAAGGGGGAATCAACGAGTGACATCACAAAACCCTGAAGCAACATATGAAACGTTAAAAAAATATGGCCGTGATCTCGTTTTAGCGGTTAAAGAAGGAAAAATTGACCCTGTTATTGGACGAGATAGTGAAATCCGTAATGTAATTCGAATATTATCGAGAAAAACAAAAAACAATCCTGTTTTAATAGGGGAACCCGGAGTTGGTAAAACAGCGATTGCTGAAGGATTGGCTCAGAGGATCGTTAGAAAAGATGTCCCCGAAGGACTAAAAGATAAAACGATCTTTGCTTTAGATATGGGGTCACTTATCGCAGGAGCTAAATTTCGCGGTGAGTTTGAAGAAAGATTGAAAGCAGTATTGCAAGAAATTAAGAAAAGTAATGGTCAAATTCTTTTGTTTATCGATGAACTTCATACGATCGTAGGTGCTGGAAAAACGGAAGGGGCAATGGATGCCGGCAATATGTTAAAGCCGATGTTAGCAAGGGGTGAGCTCCATTGTATCGGTGCAACAACACTTGATGAATATCGTAAATATATTGAAAAAGACCCCGCATTGGAACGAAGATTTCAACAAGTATTAGTGGAAGAACCAAATGTTGAAGATACCGTTTCCATTTTACGTGGATTAAAAGAACGATTTGAAGTGCATCATGGTGTTAAAATTCATGACCGTGCACTTGTTGCAGCTGCAACTTTATCGAATCGTTATATTACTGATCGGTTTTTACCAGATAAGGCGATTGATTTAGTGGATGAAGCATGTGCCACAATCAGAATCGAAATTGATTCGATGCCAAGTGAATTAGATGAAGTCACTAGACGCGTCATGCAGCTTGAAATTGAGGAAGCGGCTTTAACTAAGGAATCTGATGAAGCGAGCAAAGAGCGTTTAGCCATTTTGCAAAAGGATTTAGCTGATTTAAAGGAAAAAGCGAATGAAATGAAAGCAAAATGGCAATTAGAGAAAAAAGAGCTTCAAAGTATTCAAGAAAAGAGAGAGCAGTTAGAAAAACTAAGAAGGCAACTTGAGGATGCCGAAAATAATTACGATTTAAATAAAGCAGCAGAATTAAGGCATGGAAAAATCCCTGCTTTAGAAAAAGAATTAACAAGTTTAGAAGCATCCATGTCAAACGAAGATGATAATAAATTGCTCCGGGAAGAAGTTACGGAAGAAGAAATCGCAGAAATTGTTGGACGTTGGACTGGAATCCCTGTAACAAGGCTAGTTGAGGGCGAACGGGAAAAATTATTACGATTGGAACAAATTTTACATGAACGGGTAATTGGGCAGGATGAAGCGGTTAGTCTTGTCAGTGATGCTGTCATAAGAGCAAGGGCAGGTATTAAAGATCCAAATCGTCCCATTGGCTCTTTTATCTTCTTAGGTCCTACAGGTGTCGGCAAAACGGAACTTGCCAAAGCGTTAGCGAAAAGTTTATTCGATAGTGAAGAACAAATGATTCGACTGGATATGTCCGAATATATGGAGAAACATACAGTATCAAGGCTCATTGGAGCACCTCCGGGGTATGTTGGATATGAAGAAGGCGGTCAATTAACTGAAGCTGTTAGACGTAAACCGTATTCCGTAATTTTATTAGATGAAATTGAAAAAGCACATCCGGAAGTTTTTAATGTCCTTCTTCAAATACTCGATGATGGGCGTGTGACAGATTCTCAAGGTCGAATGGTTGATTTTAAAAATACCGTCATCATAATGACATCAAATCTCGGTTCTTCCTTTTTATTGGAAAGGGATAACTTGGGAGAGGAAATTACGGAAGAAACGAAAGAGAAAGTATTAAGTCATTTACGGGCATCATTTAGACCGGAATTTTTAAACCGTGTCGATGACATTGTTATTTTTAAACCATTAACAATTGGCAATATAAAAGGGATCGTCTCAAAACTAATTCATGAATTACAATCGCGGCTAAGTGGACAACATATTCAATTGGATATAACGGAAGAAGCTAAAGAATGGATCGCGAAATCAGCATATGACCCTATTTATGGTGCCCGTCCGTTAAAACGGTATATTCAACATCATATTGAAACGGAATTGGCCCGAGAAATCATTCGTGGGAATATACATCCACAAACCAAAATTATGATTGATGTTGAAAATAATATGTTAAAAATAAGAAAATAAAAANNTTTTTATTTTCTTATTTTTAATGAGTTTCAACAGATGGTTTCGGAATTATTGCAGCAAGAACAGCAATAAGTACAGTAGCAATTACACCAATGATTGAAATGGTTTGTATACTATATTCTGTATTCGTCATTGAGCTTGCAACATATCCTAAAACTTGTACAAGGATAAATGTCCAAAATAAAGTTGCTATTAATTTCATTCAATTCACCTCATTTAAATAAACTATGTATTTTAACAGTATATACTAATAAATATCCCAATTTATATTAACATAGCTTGATTAAATTATAAATGGATTTCACAAAAATTCTACAAAGATTAATTTATCAATAATCTAGGCATTTTCCCTGTCTAAAGATACTTGGCATGCATACATTATAATGACCAAATCCGTATTTCTGAATACATGTCCAAAACGGAAAAAACAGTAGAAATAATTATACAAGGAGTTTTCTAAAATGTTGAGAACACTTCTGTTCGATCAACAATGGTGTATGCTTCATTATCCCGAACAACCAAATGGTTTGCCATCTTTATCATCGGAGATCAGCAGCATTATGTTAATGAAGAATCCAGTTTTTGGATCGATAATATTGGACGCAAACAAATGATAGAAAGATTAACACAAGCGGGATATTTTGTCTATTACTCTAATTTATTTGAAAAAAACTGGGGAAATCAACAATCTGTTGAACATTCATATAATCTATATCAACTAATTATGAGAAAAGAAATATTAAATCAAAAAATTCATATATTGGCAGAGGGAATGGGAACACTTACGGCGGCACAGTTAATTCCACTCATGGAGGATAACATCCGTTCAATTGTTTTATTTGCCCCATGCATTTCATTAGAAAAACATATTGAACAAGAACAAACAAGAAAGTTTTACTACAAAAAATTAATGAAAGAAATAAAGGCCGCCTTTAATGAAGAAAGTGTTCATATAAACACAGAAAAGCCAATCGAGGAAATGAAGGAATCTTTATTCATTATTCAAGTAATTGACCAAAATCGTTATAAAGATCAACTTGAATTGATTCATCAACTGTTGCTTAAACGGAAGGAAAAAAAGCTGCCCGTCGAAATTCATTATATTCTGCTTGAAAATCGTCAATACATTACAGAAAAAATCATACGGTTTTTAAAAGAAAATGAAAAAGTTTTATAGTACTATGAGGAGGTATTGATATGGATCAAGCAATTGTTTTTGCTGCCCAGCAATTTCTTGGTTTTGAGATTTGTAAAGAATTATTGAATCAAGGTTATGAAGTGATGGCAATTGAGCATGAACAAATGGTAAATGATTACAGCAATGAAAAATGGCTTGAAATTGGAAGAAATGCAAACGTTACTTATCAACCTCTCAATACTAACATTGACTTAAACGATCAATCCTATATTTGGTTTATACCTTTATACGATTTATTTACCGTAAAAAATGAGAAACTAATAATGGATTGGACCATTAACTTGCAAAGGCTTTATGAAGAATCAAAATCATCTATTGAGAGGATTATTTTCATAACTCCAGTGAAATGGTCCTCAAATGAACGTAAAGCTAATGAACATTTTTATAAGAAATTGAAAAATGAAGTAATTAATAGTGAAGAAACTCCAGTCATTGAATTTCAATTGCCAACTATTTTTGGTCCATGGCAGCCCAATTGTTTTTTATTTCAGCAAATCATTTCAGAATCTGAATTGAATAGCTATTTTGATGATCTAATGGATGCGATTTATGTTGAGGATGCTGTCCATTCAATTCTTGAAAATATGGATGATAAGTTTTGTGGTAAAACCGTTTATTTGCAAAGTGAGACAGGGGATAACTGGAGGAAATGTGTTCTTTATCTCAACCCCTCTTATCCATTACCAGAGCAAAGTGAATCAATGAACCGTAACAATGTGGAAATTCTTAAAGTAAAAGAATCAATATCATTTAAGGAAGGTATTGATAAACAAATCGCTTGCTATTCTCGAAAAAAACAATAAATCTTTTCATATTTTTAGCATACAAGTAAAATAAGAAAGAATTTATTTGTATGTTTTTGTGCTGCTTGAAAAAGGAGTTGCTTACTATTTGAAGAAAAAAGTAGTATTATTCGTTCTCGTTATGCTTCTGGCCAGTTGCTCGAATCCTATTGAAAAGGGTAAAATAAAAAAGGTTGGACTGCTCGTTCCCGAAACGATAAATGATCAAGTTTGGGGTACAAAAGGGTATAAAGGGATATTAAATATTCAAAATAATTTCAATGTAGATGTATATTATCGGGAAGGCATTGAAAGTGATTACGCGATTAAACAAGCTGTCCAGGAATTAAGTCAAAAGGGAGTGAACTTAATTTTTGGTCATGGTGCTGAATATGCAAATACCTTTAATGAAATTGCAAATAAGTATCCGAACATTCATTTTGTTAGTTTTAACGGGGAAGCCAAAAAAAGAATACAACAAGCATTAAATTTGAAGGACATGCGATGGGCTTTTTCGGCGGGATGACCGCAGCACATATGAGTTCCAAAAAAAAGATTGGAATTATTGGAACACATAGTTGGCAACCGGAAATAAAAGGGTTTGTTAACGGTGCGAAATTTGAAGATCCTCAAACAAAGATGAAAATTATTTACACAGACAATTGGGATGATGGTCAAAAAGCATTAGCTCTACTCGATCAATTAATCGCTGAAGGTGTAGATGTTGTTTATCCTGCGGGAGATGGATTTAATATACCCGTTATTGAAAGGTTAAAGGAAAAAGGGCTTTATGCAATAGGCTATGTTTCAGACCAAGCTGAATTAGGGAAAAATACCGTCTTAACGAGTACTGTGCAACAAGTAAGTAAACTGTACGATATTGTTGCAAGAAAATATGCCGAAGGTGAACTTCCATCCGGAAATCTTTCATTTGACTTTCAAGATGGTGTAATTGTTATGGGGAAATTTAGTCCACTAGTTGATAAAAAATTTCAAAACAAAATTCGTGACAATGTTCAAAAATACAAAAAAACAGGAAAATTACCTAGTTAGAAAAAGTGGAGGATGTAATAATGGATCAAGACAAATCAATGGAATTTATGCAAATTGCAATGAAATACTTACCAGAGGCAAAAGAGAAATTGGATCAAGCTGGTGTTGAAATTTCTTTTGAATTACTACAACCATTCATGGAGCTCTTTACTAAAGTAATGAATGAAGCCTATGAATTAGGGAAAAAGGACGCATTAAGTAAATAGAGTACGTAAAAAGAGGCTTTCATTTGCGAAGGCCTCTTTCTCATCCATTCCTATTCTTTTGAATTCTGAATAAACTTGCTAATTAAGGGGGAAACTTTTTGAAACATCGGTTTTAATTCACCGAGGGATGTCATTAAATTATCAACATGCGTCATCATTTCATCTAAATTGATGTTTTTAAGATTTGGATGATTTAATATACTGCTTAACATATCATTTTCGTTCGCTGTTTCATTGGAACGTTCTGTTTGTTGAACTGGTCGATCAAATAAAGGGCGTCTGTTCCCGGGTCCACCACCACCAAAAAACATTCGATCAAATGGATGAAGACTTTCTTCTTCTTTTTTCTCTTCTTCAATCTTTTCAATATTATCTTCCACTTCAGGGGTAATTTCTTCACTCATTTTCACATACACCTCCTTTTTAAAGTCTCTTTTAAAATTCTCATCGATATAAAATATGCAAATAATTATTTTGGGGATAGATGAATATCATGCTTTCTCCAAAACAGATAAGTGACAAAAATAAAATTAACTGCTATAATTAGGAGCAGGTCATAAGATTAACTATAAATAATATTTTTGCCTTTAAAAAGGAGATGCACGTGATGAACGCAGGAATAATTGGAGTTGGGAAGTTCAGTCCTGAAAAGGTTTTAACAAATTTTGATTTAGAAAAAATGATGGATACATCGGATGAATGGATTCGTACACGTACTGGTATTGAGGAACGTCGAATAGCAGATAAAGACATGGATACATCTGACATGGCGTATGAAGCGGCATTAAAAGCAATAGAAGATGCAGACATAAAGCCGGAAGAGATTGATTTAATCCTTGTTGCGACAGTTACACCTGACCAGCCATTTCCATCTGTTGCTTGCATGCTTCAAGATCGTTTAGGAGCGAAAAAAGCAGCTGCAATGGATGTCAGTGCAGCCTGCGCCGGATTCATGTATGGAGTAATTACTGCAAAACAATTTATTGAAACGAATGCATATAAATATGTTCTCATTATAGGTGTTGAAAAATTATCAAAAATTACGAATTGGGAAGATCGTAATACGGCTGTTCTTTTTGGTGACGGAGCAGGCGCAGCTATTATGGGGCCGGTTTCTGAAGGAAGAGGAGTTCTAGCTTTCGAACTAGGTGCTGATGGTTCTGGTGGAAAATATTTGTACGAAGACGAAAACAAACATATCATTATGAATGGGCGAGAAGTCTTTAAATTTGCTGTTAGGCAAATGGGCGAATCATGTGTCAATGTAATTGAAAAGGCAGGCTTAACGAAGGAGGACGTAAACTTCCTTATTCCTCATCAAGCAAATATTAGAATTATGGAAGCATCTAGACAACGTTTAGACTTACCAATTGAAAAAATGTCTAAGACGGTCCATAAATACGGGAATACATCATCAGCCTCCATTCCAATGGCACTTGTTGAAGAATATGAAGCAGGTAAAATCAAAGATGATGATGTCATCGTTCTAGTCGGTTTTGGCGGCGGGCTTACATGGGGTGCCATCGCATTAAAATGGGGCCGGTAGGTGTTACTGGAAATTTCGATAAGTAAAGGGTATTATGTAAAAAGGATATAATAAATAGAAAATCTTCTTGATTTGGAAGGAGATCCGAAAATGGAAAACAAACGTGTAGTTGTTACTGGTATTGGAGCAGTATCTCCTGTTGGAAATGATGCAAAAACTACTTGGGAAAATATCATTGCAGGTAAATCTGGTATTGGCCCATTAACAAGAGTGAATGCGGATGACTATCCAGCAAAAGTAGCAGCGGAAGTTAAAGATTTTGATATTGAGCAGTTTATTGAGAGAAAAGAAGCAAGAAAGATGGATCGATTTACGCATTATGCAATTGCTGCATCGATGATGGCTGTAAAAGATGCTCATTTAACTATAAATGAAGAAAACGCAAATCGAGTGGGTGTTTGGATTGGCTCTGGTATTGGTGGAATGGAAACATTTGAAAACCAATTTGAAACATTCCAAAAACGTGGTTATCGTCGTGTAAGTCCATTTTTTGTCCCGATGATGATCCCTGATATGGCTGCGGGCCAAGTATCAATTTTTCTTGGAGCAAAAGGAATAAATTCATGTACGGTAACGGCTTGTGCCACTGGAACAAACTCTATAGGTGATGCGTTTAAAGTTATTCAACGCGGTGATGCGGACGTCATGATTACAGGTGGTGCCGAGGCTCCAATCACTCGTATGTCTGTTGCAGGATTCTGTGCAAATACAGCTTTATCTACAAATCCTGATGCTCAAACAGCTAGTCGCCCATTTGATTTAAATCGTGATGGATTTGTCATTGGCGAAGGTGCAGGTATCGTTATTTTAGAAGAATTAGACCATGCTCTTTCTAGAGGAGCAACGATTTATGCAGAAATCGTAGGGTATGGTGCAACAGGTGATGCCCATCATATTACAGCACCCGCACCGGGTGGCGAAGGCGGTGTCCGTGCGATGCAGGCGGCACTTAATGATGGCAATATTAAACCTGAGGAACTTGATTATATTAATGCTCACGGTACAAGCACGGAATACAATGATAAATATGAAACGATGGCAATTAAAGAAGTATTTGGTGAACATGCCTACAAACTAGCTGTAAGCTCAACGAAATCAATGACAGGCCATTTACTCGGTGCTGCCGGTGGAGTAGAGGCTATCCTGACGGTTCTTGCAATTAAAGAAGGAATTATTCCGCCGACAATTAATTTAGTTACACCAGACCCGGAATGCGATCTTGATTACGTTTCCGACGGAGCTCGCAAACAAGATGTTAACGTTGCTCTAAGTAACTCTTTAGGTTTTGGCGGTCATAACGCAACAATCGTCTTTAGAAAATATGAATAATGTTTGATAAAGGACAGGGATAATTCTCTGTCCTTTCTTTATTTTTTAGTAATTTAGGACTGTACAAAGAATGAGCAGGGTGCACTTTTAGGCTGAAAAATCAGTATAAGGTGGAATAAGAATAAGAGAGCGGTCCGATGGAGAAGGAAAGCGTGAGGCTATGGTACCGGAAAGAAGAGAAGCGGTCCGATGGAAAAGGGAAGCGTGGGGCTATGAGGCTGGAAAGAAGAGAAGCGGTCCGATGGAGAAGGAAAGCGTGGGGCTATGAGGCTGGAAAGAAGAGAAGTAGTCCGATGGAGAAGGAACACGTGAGGCTATGGGTCCGGAAAGAAGAGAAGCGGTCCGATGGAAAAGGAACATGTATGACTATGGGTCCGGTAAGAGGAGTAGCGGTCCAATGGGCAGGAAGAATGGGTAGTAATGGGAACGCCTAATTGGATGAATTGTCAAATTACTACCACACCTTCTCAAAAAAACATGTTAATTACCTTGTTTTACATAGTGTGTTGATACACTCTTACCTAATTGTTTGTAATTACTTGTAAGAATGCGTTTGATTGTTTTATGGGATGCAATTTTACACCATTCTTGGATCGTGTTTTTAGTTATTTTCCTATCAGGAAAGAGCAGAGAATATTCATCGATACTACGCATAACTGCATTTGTAATATTTTCTTTAAATCCACAATGATTGCATCTAATCGTTGTTTTTTGGTATCTATCTATAAATGCATCACAGTTAGCACAAGTAATCCCTTTTGTAAGCTGATCAAATGTATAATCTGGTAGTCTGAAGTATGAAGGCTCATTTATATGAAGGTTTAATAACTGATTTGCTAATTTGATATGATTTTCATTTATTTTAGAATTGTTTAAACTATTAAGTTTATCCATCATACGGTTAAGTTGTGTGGGGTAAGTAATAGGTAAATACATGGGAGCATTGTAAAGATGAAATTCAGGATTTACAAATACAAGGTGTTCAACTATTTGGGTATTTATACGGAGTTCTTGAAGGAGTCCTCTTAGTAAGGTTGTACTTCTCTTTAGTTGATGAAGTGGATTTTTTATTTCCTTCTTTGGACTTTTATACCATAGATCATTATCAATATAATAATCACCTTCATTATTTTTAATTTCGAAAAAGTGTATGGTATTTGAAAGAAATAGAAGAGAATCGATTTGGAATTTGGTGTTATTGTGTTCAAGTAATAAGTCATTTAATACAATATGCTCAATAGAAATATGCTCTTTAATCATATTGTCAAACTTTTTCTCACCAGCAAAGCCTTTTTCAAGATAGATAAAGTAAGATAAGTCAGCCTCTAATAATTTCATCCTCTTGTTTAGATACCGAAATGAAAGTAATTCTTTGGATTCCTTGCGAGCTTTTATAATATTGCACTCCCTTCTTGTTATTTCCCATCATTTTAAATGATATATCAAATCTGTACAAGTAATTTTGCGAAAATTGCAATAAAACTTTAAGTAATATCCACATATGATAAAAGGAGATATTGCGAGGTGACGAAAAATGGGGTAGTTCGAACAGATGCATGGTTAGAGGATATAATTGATCAACCGGAGGAAATATGTAAAAAAATCGATCCAGCCGTAAAAAATGCCAGAGCGTACTATGACTACTTGTTGTTTTTTGGTATGTACAGACCATCTAAAATGTCAAAAAACATTTTCAAACAATTAAAAGCTGTAAACGCATGGGAGAAAATAAACGAGTTTTATAAAAAGTATAAAAAGTTATGGAATGGACCGGAAATCAAAATTTATATTTTGCCGATAAACGGATTGAATCGATCGCTTATCCGTCAAACAAATGGAAAATCGGGTGTAACGTTTAAAGATAAAATGATCTTATTTCTTGGACCTACAGAGGATTTAAAGGAATGGGAATCACTTTTTGTCCATGAATACAATCATGCAACAAGGATGTCTTATATGTCTGGGGATCCTTTAAATTATACATTACTCGATTCATTGATATTAGAGGGATTAGCTGAATATGCAGTAGAACATTATTGCGGAGCAAATTACTTAGCACCATGGACAAGAGTCTATTCAGACAAATTACTTAAACGATTTTGGAATAGTGATTTTAAAGACAGATTAACGATCAAAAAGAAAGATCCTACACATGATAACCTCCTTTTTGGAAGAAAATTTGTTCCAACGATGATGGGATATGCGATTGGTTATAAAATAATTTCGGAATATAGCAAAAATAATATATATTCAATAGGTGAAATGTTTTCAAGTACTTCTGAAAATTTTATCACACGTAATATTTTTGATGACTAAACCCATGTGTAATGGGTTTTTTTAATTAACTAATACCATTTAGCAGTCCTTTCCAGTTGATGGAAATATTTTTATCTAGTTATTAATCAATTAAAACATTCACCCACATTTGAAATTTTAAAAAGTTCTTGCAATTGTAATCTTATTGTAATAAAATTTTGTTTAATATAATAACATTCAGAATAATAAAAGAGTTTGAGGTGTATCGATGAGTACAAAAACAAACTTCAATAATCAATTACCAATTTTAGAAGTGAAGAACTTACAAACAGCATTTGAAATAGATGGTGAACTACATAATGCAGTTGATGATGTTTCCTTTAGTGTTAAGCCAAAGCAAATTGTCGGTGTTGTTGGGGAATCAGGTTGTGGTAAGAGTGTTATGTCTTTATCCGTTATGAAACTTTTACCAAAGGGAATCGGACAGATTCGTGCAGGTGAAGTTATATTTGATGGGAGAAACATAGAAAAGCTATCTGACAAAGAAATGAATAAATTTCGTGGAAAAGATGTTTCTATGATATTCCAAGAACCTATGACATCATTAAATCCAGTCTTTACAATTGGTTATCAACTTCAGGAAACTCTTTTCAATCACATGGAAATTACTAAAAAAGAAGCTAGATTAAAAAGTATTGCTCTTTTGAAAAGTGTCGGAATCTCTCGACCGGAAAAAATCGTTGATGAATATCCTCACCAATTATCAGGCGGGATGAGGCAACGTGTCATGATAGCCATTGCTATAGCATGCCAACCAAAACTACTAATTGCAGATGAACCAACAACTGCTTTGGACGTTACTGTACAAGCTCAAATTCTTGATTTATTAAAGGAAATTCAAGAAATAAATAATATGGCAATCATTTTAATTACCCATGATTTGGGTGTAGTTGCGGAAATGTGTGATGAAGTTATCGTAATGTATGCTGGGAAGATCGTGGAAAGAACGGATGTAGATACATTATTTCATAATCCAAAGCACCCATACACAGAGCTTTTAATGGGCGCTATCCCGAAAATGGATGAAGATGTGGAAGTACTTAGTTCAATTGAGGGAATTGTACCTTCATTGAAAAATATGCCTAAAGTAGGCTGTCGATTTGCTAATAGATGTCCGAAAGCAATGCCGGAATGCAAAAGCATTACTCCACAGCTTGCCGAAACAGATGCAGGTCATGAGGTTTCATGCTTACTATATGAGACTAGCATGCCGAAAGAAGGGGCGAAATTACAATGAGCAATACTGCTACAAAAAATCAGGTAAAGGAAGAATTAAATCCGGAATCATTATTAGCCATTCAAAATCTCAAAACCTATTATCCGGTTAAGGGTGGTTTTTTTAGAAGGACGATAGCAGAAGTAAAAGCTGTAGATGATGTTAGTTTTGAAATAAATAAAGGCGAAACACTAGGGTTAGTTGGTGAATCAGGCTGTGGAAAGTCTACTGCCGGAAGAACGATATTAAAGCTGTTAGACCCAACCTCAGGTAAAATATTTTTTGATGGAAAAGACATTACAAAGTTACGAGGAAAAGAATTAAGATTAGCTAGAAAAGATTTTCAAATGGTTTTTCAAGATCCATACGCATCTTTAAATCCAAAGCAAATGGTTGGAGACATTGTATCTGAGCCAATAAGAAATTTCTCTAATAAAAGCATGAAAGAATTAAAAGATGAAGTAATGGAACTATTAACAAAGGTGGGATTACCGGGGGATGCATATTATAAATATCCACATGAGTTCTCTGGTGGACAGCGGCAAAGAATTGGGATTGCAAGAGCGTTAGCTTTAAAACCAAAATTAATTGTCGCAGATGAACCAGTCTCCGCTCTTGATGTATCCGTTCAATCGCAAGTACTGAATCTATTAAAAGAACTTCAAGATGAATTTGATTTAACCTATTTATTTATTGCTCATGATTTGAGTGTAGTTAAGCATATGAGTGATCGCATAGGGGTTATGTATCTTGGTAACTTAGTTGAAATAGCAGATAAAAATAGTTTATATGCAGAACCGCTACATCCATATACACAGGCATTAATTTCAGCAATACCGGAACCTGATCCTCGTAAACGGAAAGAACGTATCATTTTGCAAGGCGATGTACCGAGCCCGGTAAATCCTCCTTCAGGTTGCCCGTTCCATACGAGATGTCCAGTTGCGAAAGAGGAATGTTCCAGGGTGAAACCGACTTTAAAGGAGGTGAAGCCTGGTCACCAAGTTGCTTGTGTACTTTATAATTAATAAATAAATATTTGGGGGGAATAACATTGAGAAGAAAATCGATATTGCTATTGACAGCGCTAATGCTTATGTTGTCGATCTTTCTTGCTGCCTGTGGTGGAAAGGATAAGGCAAATACAAATGAAAAAGGCAAAGACACAGATAAACAAGGCGAAAATGCAAGCGCTCCTAAAGATGGAGGAACATTGGTTTATGCACTTGATAGTGCTCCAAAAGGGTTGTTCAATATAAATTTTGAAAAAGATACAGTAGATCATGAGGTTGTTGACTTTTTTGATGATGACTTAATTAAATATGATGATCAATTAAAAGCACAGCCAAATATTGCTTCATGGGAAACTAAAGATAATAAAGTATATAAATTTACATTTAAAAAAGGTGTTAAATGGCATAATGGGGAAGAATTAACTGTTGATGATTGGATTTTTGCTATAGAAACACTTGCAAATAAAGATTATGAAGGTCCACGTTATGAAAATGTAAAAAATATTGAAGGTGCACCTGCATATCGTAATAAAAAAGCAAAAACAATTACTGGATTGAAAAAAATTGACGACTATAACATAGAAATTACTTTTGATAAAGCACGTGTAAACAACTTAGAAAATCTTTGGACACATCCAATGTCTAGAAAAGAATTTGAAGGTATAGCTGTAAAAGATATGATGTCATCTCCTCAAGTTCGTCAAAAACCAATCGGGACAGGACCATTTAAAGTAAATAAAATTGTCCCTGGGGAATCAATTGAATTTGTTCGAAATGAGGATTACTGGCAAGGTAAACCACATATTGAAAAGATTATATTAAAAGTTATTGATCCTAGTCTTGTTGTTGGTGAACTTAAAAATGAAAAACTTGATTTAACTAAATTTCATATGAGTATTTACGATGAAGTTAAAAAGCTTAATAATGTCGAAGTGTTAAAAGCTCCAGGTTTATCTTATTTCTATGTTGGATTTAGGTTAGGTACATGGGATGGAGATAAAAATAAAAATGTAATGAATTTTGATAAATATCAAAATAAAAAATTACGTCAGGCGATGGCTTATGCGATTAATCGTGAAGAATGGACAAAGGCTTTCTTCTTCGGATTAGGAAAACCTGTTAATCGTCCTGTACCATCAGCACACTGGATTGCTGCTGACAATAGTGAGTTACCAAATCAGTATGAATACGATCCAGAAAAAGCAAAGAAATTGTTAGATGAAGCCGGTTATAAAGATACGAACGGAGATGGTTTCCGTGAAGATCCTAACGGTAAGGAATTTGTCGTAAACTTCAGTCACTATGCAACAGATAACCCAACATTTGAGTCCCGAGCAAAAGCATTAACTCAATATTGGGAAGCAGTAGGACTGAAAACGAAGTTAAAAATGATTGATTCAAATCTTTACTATGACATGCTTGATAAAGCAGATAAAAGCCTAGAAGTATTCTACGGTGGTTGGAGTACTGATACGGACCCAGATCCATCTGGACTTTGGACTTCTGATGCACTTTGGAACTATCCTCGTTGGGTAAATGAACAAAACGATAAATTATTAGCTGATGCATTAGATGTTAAAATTGTTGGAACAGATCAAGAAAAACGTAAACAATTGTATGTTGAATGGCAAAAACTGGTTAACGAAGAACTACCAATGATACCTATTGGTGAAACTGATGAAGTATATGCAGTAAGTAAACGTTTAAAAGGTGTTAAATTAGATGTATCCGGAACGAATAGACCACATGAATGGTGGATTGAACAATAATTTACTTTTAGTGGTAATAGATAAGGAGAATGAACATGTTGAAGTATAGCATAAGAAGAATTTTGGGCATGATTCCAATGTTACTCCTTATCTCCATTGTGGTGTTTACCCTGGCAAAGTTAATGCCAGGGGATTCCTTCAGTGGAGAAATTGATCCAACAAATACGAATCCAGAATATATTAAAGAAATGCGTGAAAAATTAGGATATTATGATCCGATCCATGTTCAGTATTTTCGTTGGGTTTCTAATTTTGTTCAAGGGGATTTTGGGAATTCCTCACGTTATAAAATGCCTGTTTCTGATCTAATAGGTGAAAGAATTCCAAATACTATTTTTCTAGGATTTTCGTCGCTTTTAATTACCTACATATTAGCTTTTATTATGGGCATATATGCTGGTCGAAAACCTTATACAATTGGTGATCATTTAATTGGCGGTTTGAATTATTTAGGTCTAGCTATTCCATCATTTGTTGCTGCTGTATTTGCAATATACTTTTTTTCATTTCAATTAAATATTTTTCCATCAAATGGTTCGGTTGATATTATGTATTCTACTGGTACATTGGATTATTGGTTAAGTAGAGTTCATCATGTTGTCTTACCAGCGGTTGTTCTCGGTCTTTTAAGTACAGCCAGTTATACACAATTTTTGCGAAATGATATTATTGAAAATAGTCGTAAAGACTTTGTACGCACAGCAAGAGCAAAGGGTACTAGAGAAAGTAAAATCTATAATGTTCATATTTTAAGGAATTCAATAATCCCGCTAGTCACATTTTTAGGATTTGATGTTGTATCCGTTATTAGTGGTGCAATCATAACTGAAACAATTTTTACTTATCCTGGTATTGGACAACTATTCATTGAATCAGTTTCAACGAATGATTATCCAGTATTAATGACTTTGACAATGATGTTCTCGTTTTTAACATTATTCGGGAATTTAATTGCTGATATATTGTATGGGGTCGTTGATCCGCGAATTCGAATAGAATAGGGGGGGGAAGACATGGAAATTGTAACTAAGAAATCAAGTCAGAATGTAGGCGGCGTTCAAAAAAGTCTTTCCCCTTGGGCAGTTGCAAGGCGGAAATTTGTAAAAAATAAATTGGCTATGGTGAGTTTAATATTTTTGTTGGCTGTAACAATTGTTTCGATAATTGCACCATTCGTTTTAACTCAAGACATAACAAAGGTTAATATTGGACAAATGTCTTTATCTCCATCATCCGAGCACTTTTTAGGAACCGATAAAAGTGGGAGAGATGTATTTACACGTCTACTATATGGTGGCAGGGTTTCCTTATTAGTTGGAATAACTTGTACATTTTTTGTCATACTATTTGGAACAATCATTGGTTCTCTTGCAGGATATTTTGGTGGTGCAATAGATAGCGTTTTAATGCGTTTTACCGATTTTATATTAAATTTCCCATTTCTTGTTTTCGTTATTGTTCTAAGTGCTATTTTATTCGGTAAATTATCAGGTGTTTGGGTAATTATTATCGTCATTAGTTTTCTTAGCTGGGGTGGCGTTGCCCGTATTGTTCGAAGCAAAATATTAGCTGAAAAAGAAAACGAATATGTATTGGCATCGAAATCGATTGGTTGCTCATCCTCTAAAATTATTATTAAGCATTTATTACCTAATGTACTTTCTACCATAATTGTTCAAGCTAGTATAACTTTTGCTAGTATGATTGTTGCGGAAGCTGGTCTAAGTTATTTAGGTTTCGGAATTCCACAAGAGGTTCCGAGCTGGGGAAATATGTTGTCTTCTTCAAAGGAGCCTGACGTTCTCCAATATAAACCTTGGATATGGGCGCCACCGGCGATAATTATTACACTTACTATTCTTTCTATTAACTTCATTGGTGAAGGCTTAAAAGATGCACTGAATCCAAAAAATTAGAAAATATCCGATGAAAAACTCCAATCGTTTGATTGGAGTTTTTCATTCTCTTTTTATTCCTTAGAGTGAATGATTTATATGTAAATCAAGGAATAATTTTACTAAAGTATGCCCATACTGATTGTTAAATAGTTGATGCAAGGGGGTAATAATTGATGCTATATCTACATGATGTATGGGTGAATTGGTTTGAAGGGGAAGAGAATAGCTATAACATTTGTCATTTCCACGAATGGAGAAGGGATGACACGATCGAATTATTAGATCAAGTTCCGTTATTATTGGTGGATTCTTTATTGTTTCATTACATAGAAAATGATTTGAGTGACTTACCGCAGGAACTAATGAATGATGTCTATCAAAAGGCCTATTCAAGAAAAAATCATGAACGGGTACAATTGGAATATTGTTTTGTTGTAACGGATGGAAACGGAATTTTAGCTGTAGATACGATAGGATATAATATTCCGATTAGAAAAAGCCGATTAATCCCTCGGCAAGAACAGCTTGTATATGATATGATTGAACAGCATGAACCAATTAATTATCAATTTGAAGGGGGAGTTGGAGAAAAAGAACATCATATCTTATCTCCAGACCCAGCGAGCATGTATGGTTTAACAAGGAAAGAAAGGCAATTAAAGCAGTTGCTTTTTATGGCTTTAGATCAACTTCATTCTTCAAACAACGCAGCTGAAATTCGTTATTGGTATACAGAGTGGGCTCCGGAACAGTATCAAGAAATTCAGGTTATGGATTTTAATGATGTTTGGAATCGTCTATTTGAAGAAGTGAAAAGAGGTTGGAGTGAAAAACACGAAAATCTCTGTGAAAATTTAATTAAAGGACAACCATTCTTTGAAAAGCTTTGGGAATTGGAACATGGTCCAAAGGTCAATTAATGGAAAAGTAAAGGTACACCGATTTAACTGGTGCACCTTTACTTTTTTTACTTTCGCTTTCTTCCAAGTCCCATTGCGTTTTCCATTTTCTTTAACATCTTATTAGCCACTTTGTTGGCCTTTTCTGCGCCCATGTCTAATATACGATCAAGTTCATCCGATTCAACTAATGAAAGGTATTTTTCTTGAATCGCAGAAAGTTTTTTTATGAGTACTTGAGCGAGATCATTTTTAAATTCTCCGTAACCTTTTCCTTCATATTCCCGAACGATTTCATCAATGGATCGATTTTCGATAATGGAATAAATGGAAAGCAGATTCGAAATTCCAGGCTTATTTTCTTTATCGTATTTAACAATTCCATCCGAATCTGTGACGGAACTTTTGATTTTTTTCTCAATCGTTTTTGGATCGTCAAGGATCGAAATAAATCCTTTCGTATTTGGATCAGATTTACTCATTTTCTTTGTTGGATCTTGCAATGACATGATTCTTGCACCGACTTTAGGAATTCTAACGTCTGGGATCGTAAAGATGTCATTGTATTTTTTATTAAATCTTTCGGCTAAATCTCTTGTTAACTCCAAATGTTGTTTTTGGTCTTCACCAACAGGAACTAAATCGGTGTTATATAATAATATATCGGCGGCCATTAATGGCGGATATGTGAGTAAGCCTGCAGATACAGACTCTTTACCAGAAGATTTATCCTTAAATTGTGTCATACGTTCCAGCTCACCAATACTTGCTACACATTGTAACATCCATCCTGCTTGAGCATGGGCAGGCACTTCTGATTGAATAAACAAAGTTGCTTTTTCAGGATCTATTCCAACAGCAATATATAGAGCTGCTAAATTTCGAATGTTTTTGCGCAATTGTAAGCGATCTTGGGGAACAGTTATCGCATGTTGATCAACAATACAGAAATAACAATTATATTCCTCTTGTAATTCAACAAATTGCATTAACGCTCCAATATAATTTCCAAGTGTAATTGTCCCGCTTGGTTGAATCCCTGAAAATATTGTTTTCATTTACAATTCCTCCTCGAATTAAGTTTAGATTTCCTTTTAGGCAAAATAAAAAACCATCCGTCGCCTAAATAATAGGGACGAATGGTTGATTCCGCGGTGCCACCCTAAGTGCACAAGTAAACTATTGTGCCTCTTAGTTCCATGAAATAATTCATGGAATCCCATTAACGTGGGATTACTCGCCAAAAACTAATAAGAGGAATCCTCTGTTCATTTTTAGTGCTCCAAAGTCCATTCCATAAGTTTTGTTTGTTTGTTTTCACCAGCCACAAACTCTCTACAAAACAAAAACAAATGTACTACTCTTTATCATTGCTATTTCGATATTTTAAAATTTATCATATTATATCTAAGTGAAAAGATTTAGTCAAGGTATGAAAATTTTAATTGTTTTTTAATTATAATTTAAGGATGATCTAGTATGCTGAGTATGTCGAATCGTTCGGCCTCATGACAGAATCAAAAAGGCAAATGAGATTGATAATCATTTAAGTAAAGTTAGGCGAAAAGGGGGGCAAAAAAGAATAAAAGAGATGGTTTAAAGGCTGATTACAGGGGTAAATAGACTATAAGTCTAATGTCACAGTGTTGTCATTTTTATAAATGTCTGGACTCATTTTTAGAAAAACTATATTCATTGTTGTACAAATAGTGTATAATACATAATATAGATTTTTTATTTAAAGTAATTTTAATTTGGCTATGTTAAAGTTCAATGTTGATTTGTCACTATTTGATTGAAGCGGAAAGTGAGCACCTGTAGCGGAAAACAACAGTCAAATTTAACAGCGCCTTTAATTTAAATAATTAATCCTTGAAGGATTATGAAACTAAATTTATAGATAAGGAGTGTGAATGATAAATGGTAACATTATACACTTCACCTAGTTGTACATCATGTAGGAAAGCAAGAGCTTGGCTTGAGGAAAATAATATTGAATATAAAGAGCGAAATATCTTTTCGGAACCTTTAAGTTTGGAAGAAATAAAAGAAATATTAAGAATGACTGAGGATGGTACAGATGAAATCATATCTACACGCTCAAAAACCTTCCAAAAGTTAAACGTTGATTTAGATACGTATCCGTTACAAAAATTATATAAGTTAATTCAAAAAAATCCGGGACTACTTAGACGTCCAATTATGGTTGATGAAAAACGTTTGCAAGTTGGGTATAACGAAGATGAAATTCGTCGTTTCTTACCACGAAAAGTTCGCTCATATCAATTACTTGAAGCTCAAAAACTTGTTAATTAATATTTTTCATAAATAGAAATAGGTAATATAAAACGCCTTCATACCAGCATTGATTGGAATGGAGGCGTTTTATTTCAAAGATAAAAATATGTTTACTGAAAATTTAGTCTTGAATGTTTGGTGCATATCCGCTAAAATGAGCAAAACAATAATTTTTTTTAGAAAAAAACCTTTGGGTATTAGTGGAATTTAAAATTGGGAAGAGTTTTTGTTTCCAATTAACATCTTTTTATCATAAAATAGAAGTACAAGAGTAGAATATTATTTATTATGAAATTTTCTACACTTTTACCTAAGCAGTTTAGCATACACTTAGCCTTATATGGGGGAACAAGTCCCTTCATAACTTTCAAATAGAAGGGAGAGTTGATGTATGGAAATCGAACGTATTAATGAAAATACAGTTAAGTTTTATATTTCTTATGGTGATATAGAAGAAAGAGGATTTAATCGCGAAGAAATTTGGTATGATCGAGAGAGAAGTGAGGAACTTTTTTGGGAAATGATGGATGAAATTCATCATGAAGAAGAGTTTGTACCAGAAGGTCCATTGTGGATTCAAGTTCAGGCGCTTGATAAAGGACTTGAAGTATTGGTAACAAAAGCACAGCTATCTAAAGATGGACAGCGTTTTGAACTGCCGATATCAGAAGAAAAGCTTAAGGAATTACCGATTAACGACCGACTTGAAGAATTTCTTGATGAGCATTTTCAATCAAAGGGTCTTCAGGAAGAAGATGAAATATTAGACTTTATGTTGGCATTCAAAGATTTTGAAGATGTCATTTCTTTATCTAAGCAATCCGGTTTAGACGACATCATCACTAAGCTTTTGTCATACAACAATAAATATTATTTATATGTTGAGTTTCCTGAAGAAGTGTTTGACGAAGAGTCGATTGATAACGTTTTAAGTATTTTGCTTGAATACGGAGAAGAGTCATCTTTTACCGTACATCGTCTCCAAGAATATGGAAATACGATCATCGATGGAAATGTATTTGATACGATACAAAAGTACTTTAAATAAATATAAATGCCGATTTCATAATGAAATTGGTATTTTTTTTGTATTGGAAGGAGGATAAACTAACTGCCTAATTGAATATTTATGGGAGGAGGGTGAAGTAGAAATGCTTACAGCTATTACAAAAAATAGAGAATTGTATTGCTTGTTGTATCCCGAAAGTAAAGAAAAGCTAATGAAAATAAGAGGCAAAACACCTTTATATTGTCCGCAATGTCATGAAGAAGTAATTGTAAAGATTGGCAAGATTAAAATACCTCACTTCGCACATAAAACTAACACGAATTGCACAAGTTCAGAACCCGAAAGTGAACGCCATTTACAAGGGAAAATTGATTTGTTTTGTTGGTTAAAAGCTCAAGGGTTGAACGTTGAAATGGAGAAATTCTTCCCGGAAATTAACCAACGCTCGGATCTATATGTTCAAAAGCATGGAAAAAAATATGCTATTGAGTTTCAATGTTCAGCTATTCCGACAGAGGAAATTGAAAAACGGACGGAGGGTTATTCCTCAATTGATATCGTTCCAGTTTGGTTACTTGGTGGTGAACCTTACCAAAAAAAGTTTACCCTAATTGACAACGTATTTAAAGTATCTGATTTTCAATGGTCGTTAGCACAGTATAATTCTACAAATGGAATGCATATTTACAGCTACTCACCCGAAACCAAAAATATAACAATACTTTCGCAGTTAGCACCTATCTCGATTAGAAAAGTTTTTGCTCAACAGATGACATATCCATTAGCTTCAGTTGATTTTCCACTCAACCTTTCAAATAAAAACAACAAAAAATTTGATTGGAACTTTTGGTTCCATGAAAAGAAAAATATGCTCCAAAATAAAATCATCTACGCTTCAAATTTAAAGGATTCATTTCTTGCCACAGCGTATTACAATAGACATTCACCTATTTTATTCCCTCCTTTGATCGGAATTCCTGTTAAGTTTATGGAAATTTGTAAAACACATGTATCCATTTGGCAATATTTTATCTGGTGTGATAGTTTCAAGCATCTAAATAAGGGGAATGAAACGTCTCTTGCTTTAGTGGTCGGAAAATTTGAAGAACGGGTTTTGAATGGAGACATCCAATTACGAAAGTTTCCTTTAATACATGTGAAATTTTTAAAGCAAATGATTTATCACTACTTAAAACTCTTATCTAAATTTGGATATTTAGAAGAAACTCGAAAAGGGAGGTTTGCAATGAATAAATCAATACCCTTTCCAAACAATATAGAGGAAGCTGCACGTATGGAAAATGAGTTTATGAATACATTTTATAAATGAGTAATTTAATTATTTGCAGGAATTCAAATGTTTAATTAAAATAAAGAAGAATGAAAAAATTTTGTTTATTAGTATCCTTTTTTAACGTTTTTTACATGATCATATGTAACGTTAAAATGTGTATTGAAAATTAGCTTTTTAAAAAGAATGGAGGAAAAATAATGACTGCTGGAACTTCTACTAAATCACTTCCAAATCGTAATGAAGTAGCTGAAGAATTAACTTGGAGATTGGAAGATATATTTGCAAGCGATGATTTATGGGCAAAGGAATATAAGGATGTTAAAACATTATTACCAAAAGCTGACCAATTCAAAGGGAAGCTTGGCGAAAGTGCTGATCAATTATATGAGGCATTAAAATTTCAAGATGAGGTATCCGAAAGATTAGGCAAATTGTATACATACGCACATATGCGCAATGATCAAGACACCGGAAATTCCTTTTATCAAGGTCAAGAAAGCCAAATGAGAAGTTTATTAGCAGAGGCAGGAAGTGTATTTGCCTATTTAGTACCTGAGATTTTGTCGATCGAAGAAAATAAACTAAAAAGCTTTATTAATGAAAAAAGTGAATTGAAATTGTATGAGCACGTATTAGAACAATTAAATCTTCAACGCCCACATGTTCTATCTGCTGATCAAGAAGCACTGCTTGCCCAAGCATCTGAGGTTATGGATGCATCAAGCAATACATTTGGAATGCTGAACAATGCCGACCTGGAATTTCCATCTATTAAAGACGAGGATGGTGAAGAGGTTCAAATTACACATGGGCGTTACTCTCGATTTTTAGAAAGCTCCGACCAAAGAGTAAGAAAAGAAGCTTTCGAGAAAGTGTATGAGACTTACGGGAATTTCCGTAATACATTTGCCAGTACATTAAGCGGCCAAGTAAAAAGGGATAATTTCAATGCAAAAGTACGTAATTATGATTCTGCACGACATGCTGCACTATCGGCGAACAATATTCCTGAAAGTGTTTACGATAATCTCGTGAATACGGTGAATGACAACCTCCATCTCTTACACAAATACATTAAACTTCGGAAAAAAGTTCTCGGAGTTAAGGAATTGCATATGTATGATCTTTATACTCCACTTGTAAAAGATGTGGAGATGAAAATTCCTTACAATGAGGCTAAAGAGATAGTTCTAAAAGGTCTTGCACCACTTGGTGAAGAATATTTAGATATTTTAAAAGAAGGCTTTGAAAATCGCTGGGTAGACGTTGTGGAAAATAAAGGCAAAAGAAGTGGGGCCTATTCATCTGGTGCATACGGCACAAATCCGTACATCTTGATGAACTGGCAGGATAATGTTAACAATCTTTTTACGTTAGCACATGAATTTGGCCATAGTGTTCACAGTTATTATACAAGGAAAAATCAACCATTTACCTATGGTGATTACTCAATTTTCGTTGCCGAAGTAGCTTCTACATGCAATGAGGCCTTATTGAATGATTATTTACTTAAAACGATTGATGATGAAAAGAAAAGAATATATTTATTAAATCATTATTTAGAAGGATTCCGCGGAACTGTTTTCCGTCAAACAATGTTTGCTGAATTCGAGCATTTAATTCACCAAAAAGAACAGAACGGTGAAGCATTAACGGCGGAATTATTAACGAAGGAATACTATGATCTAAATAAAAAATACTTTGGTGAAGAGGATATTGTTATTGATGAACAAATTGGATTAGAATGGTCAAGAATTCCTCATTTCTATTACAATTATTATGTTTATCAATACGCAACCGGTTTTAGCGCTGCAACTGCGTTAAGTGCGCAAATTCTGGAAGAAGGAAAACCTGCTGTTGAACGTTATATCGGGTTCTTGTCAGCCGGAAGTTCCGACTACCCAATTGAAGTGTTAAAAAAGGCAGGAGTGGATATGACATCACCAAGTCCAATCGAAGAAGCTCTTAAAGTATTTGAAGAAAAATTAAATGAACTTGAACGTTTATTATCGTAGTAAAATCCAATCTAAATAAGAAAAGGTCAAGCAAAATTGCTTGACCTTTTCTTATTTAAATCCTCGAAAATGATTTCTTCTGTTTAAATAAAGGACAAAAATGAACAGTGTCAGAAATAGCATAGGTGAGGTAATGAAAAGTGGAAGGAGTTTCATAAGCCCCAGAATGTTAATACAAAAAGCAAGGAGGATCACAAAGAAAAAAATTGGAAAAACAAACTTTTGCATAGAAATACTCCTTCCATAAAACCTGACTAGTATATATTTATGTACTAAGCAGATTAATTATCACTTGTTTTTGACAATATTGTGAAGGTCTTAACATATACTTGCACATACAAGTCATAACATGCTATAGTAAGGACGTGAAGTTGATCACAAACAAACATATACCCCTTTGTTTGACCGTGAAAAATTTCTCCCATCCCCTTTGTTCGTGTTGAAAAAGGTCTTGCTGATGCAAGGCCTTTTTCTTATAATGATTCGAAAAACTCATCAACTTCGACAACTACAAAAAAAGGATATAGTATTAACTATACCCTTATCTAATATTATTCTTCTTTTTCAATATACTTCCAATACGTACCGTGTTTTCCGTGGATGGCTTTCACCTTTTGTTGTAACACCCATTTTTTTAGCTTTTTCTCTACATCTGCTATAGTCATATCATAGACGATGGCAATTTCTTTTGAAGGAGCTACTTTATAAATTTTTAGAAATATTTCTAATGGCGGCAAAGGGTTTGGTTTTGTTTTCGCACCTAACATTTCTTGAAGAATTTGTACATACACACTATATTCATAAAACCCAGTGATTTTTAACCCTTCATCTTCAATATTTTCATTAAAAAAAACAAGGGAAGGGAATTCATCGACTTCCATTTCCGATAAAATTTTCAAATCACATTGAAATGCTTTAGCAGCACTCTCCGAATGAATATCATTTAAAAATTCTTCAGTATCCAAGTTAATACTGTTTGCACATTTAACGAGAACATCTATATTAGTAACATTTTGCTTTTCTAAAAATAACACTTCCTGTATTTTTCTCAAAAAACGAATTCCGGCTCTTCTTCCTTGCAATTCAGCAGCTTTAATCGCAATCGATGTTATATATGGAGCAGTAATTGAATTTTCAAACCAGAGGCTCCCATCGCAGGGCATTCCGGTTTTTGAGGCCGTTTTCTCCCAAAGTTGAGCAAGGGCATCCATTTTTTTAGAGTTTACATTTAATCTTGTTAAACTGCTGCTTAAAACATGTTTCAAGGAGAAAAATTGTCCATATTCTAGTTGTAACTTTTTTATAATAGGTTCTAATGCCCAGCATTCGGAACATAACGGATCGACAAACATATAAATTTCTAGAGGCTTTTTATCAGAATTACAAAAACAATGGTAATTTGAAACTAGAATATCTTTGTCTTTCAATTTATTTCACCCGATAATTCATCTGGAGTATTTACCATATGCCTGGCAGTCAAAACTAATCTAGAAAAAAACTCTTCTCGTATTGTTCCTTCTAAATTTACTTCATCCATTGCTTCACTCATACATGATAACCATGCTTTTGCTCGTTTTGGCGTTATTTCATGTGGAAGATGACGTGCACGCATCATCGGATGACCATATGCATTTGTATATAATTGAGGCCCACCCAAGTATTGTGTTAAAAACATTTTTTGCTTTTTTGCGACTTCGGATAAGTCCTTCGGAAATATTGGGATTAGATCGGGATGTTTCGCGACTCTCGAATAAAATGCATCGACTAGTTGGTGCAGCGTTTTTTCCCCGATTACCTCATACGGCACTATGCGTTTCTCTACCATATGAAAAGCTCCTTTAAAAAGATTTTTATTGTGTATATTCATTTTAGCAGGTGAACGTCTAATAACTCAAACAAATAGCCTTTTCAATTATTATATTTTGCAAAGCAATGAATAATATCCCAGAGGATTAATAGAAAAAAACGCTATTCTTTTGAATAACGTTTAACTATAAAAAGAGTTTGTTATATTTTTTACATAATTTTGGGTTTCTTTAAATGGTGGAATTCCTCCGAAACGGTCGACATTGCCCGGTCCGGCGTTATATGCAGCAAGTGCTAAATTGATATCGCCATCATAACGATCAAGCATATTTTTTAAATATTTACTACCGGCAAATATATTTTGCTCCGGGTCAAAAACATTTGTCACTCCTAGACTTTTGGCAGTTGAAGGCATTAATTGCATTAGACCAGATGCACCGGATTTACTAACTGCATTTGCATTAAAGCTAGATTCATGTTGAATGACTGATTTAATTAATTCTTTAGGTATATTGTATTTTTCACTTGCCTTTTGAATAATTGAATCAAGATCTTTTGGAGCATTGATTGGTTTTTGATTGGTTGGAAAATGAATATTCACGGGTAATGTCTGATTTAACGTACTATATAAATTAGTTGTACTACTTTCTGTTTTTCCATTAATTGAACTTTCAAGCGCTGATGTTAACAATTGTTGGAAAAGGGAATTTGTATCCGATGATTGGGTACTAGATGGATTTGTAAAACTTTGAAGTGCTTGTATTTCAAGCAATGTTTTAATTTGATTAACTGTTGTCATTCATTTTTCCTCACTTAAACATTGTTCTTTTGCTTTATAAAACCTAACAATTTTATTTTCAGTTTCACGAATAGGAATATTTAATCGGTTCATCAACTCTTGAAAATTTTTTTCACCTATTATTCTATCATTTACTTCATATTCTATCTCATAATCGTTCTTATTTAAATAGGAACTACAATCAAAAACAAGTAAGCCGTCTAAATAATTTATTTCAGCTCTATTTGTTGTCAATGAACCAAAATAACGGATGGAATGTAATGGGAAATTGGTTTGAAGTAATTTGTTTTTTACTTCTCCTTCAGGCAGTTCTCCATATGTAATCATTTGATTGGCTTGTTGTTCATTAATTATTTCATTCGTTTCTAACAAGCCGATCTCGGCAGGCTGCTTTAGCGTAAGTTCAAATTGATTCTTTTTCTTTCGAATCCGCAGTGCACAGCCTATTTGTTTTAATTTAAAAGTAGGGGAGTCAAAATAATGATTGATTTGCTTAGTAAAATCATTATCTTTAATAGAAAACTCATTTTTGATCCGGATAAATTCATCTTTCGTTACGATATTTTTTAATTCGATTTCAATTACACTGCCCATTTTTATTATCGCTCCCTTTTTCCTTTAGTCACTGTTTGCATTTTATCAATTGTAGTCTTGCATTAGCAAACAAGAAATATGGTAAAATGGAAATGGATTTATGATTAGGTAAATTTCTACTCCTGATTTGTTAGTTAGAGGTGATTGTTAGTGAACCATTGGGACCAATTTTTAGCTCCTTATAAACAAGCGGTGGATGAATTGAAAATTAAATTAAAAGGTATGCGGACCCAGTTCGAGCAGGAGCATATCCACTCTCCAATTGAATTTGTAACCGGGCGTGTAAAACCGATTGCTAGTATTTTAGACAAAGCAACGCAAAAAGAAATCCCGCTCGATCAATTAGAAACCCAGATGCAGGATATTGCTGGACTTAGGATGATGTGCCAATTTGTTGATGATATAAAAAAAGTTGTCGAGCTATTAAGAATGCGGAATGATTTTAACATTATTGAAGAACGGGATTATATTTCTAATAATAAACCGAGTGGCTATCGCTCATATCATGTCGTAATCGAATACCCTGTTCAAACCATTCATGGTGAAAAAAAGATCCTTTGTGAAATTCAAATTCGTACTCTTGCAATGAATTTTTGGGCGACAATTGAGCATTCCCTAAATTATAAATATCGTGGACAGTTTCCTGAGGACATTAAAATGCGACTTCAACGTGCTGCAGAAGCCGCTTTCCTATTGGATGAAGAAATGTCCGAAATACGAGAAGAAATTCAAGAAGCACAAGTTTATTTTACAAAAAATAAAGAACAGCATAAAAATACGAGGAAAAAGAATTAGTACATTTTATAGGGAGATGGTGATTGAACTTGAAGTTTTCGATTACATCAAAAGGAAATGCAAAGTCAAATACGTTGATGCATAAAATTCGTACATATTTACAAGATTTTGGACTTGAGTATGATGAGGCAAAACCTGATATCGTTATTTCGGTTGGTGGGGATGGGACATTGCTTTATGCCTTCCATCGTTATAGTTCAAGGTTAGATAAAACCGCTTTTGTAGGAGTGCATACTGGCCATCTTGGCTTCTATGCAGACTGGGTTCCCGAAGAAATCGAGAAGCTTGTGATAGCGATCGCCAAAACTCCTTATCAGGTTGTTGAATATCCACTTCTTGAAGTAATCATTCGTTATCAGCATGGCGGCAAAGAAACAAGATATTTAGCATTAAACGAGTCGACAGTAAAATGTGTGGAAGGCACTTTAGTCATGGATATTGATGTCCGCGGTCAACATTTTGAACGTTTTCGCGGGGATGGGCTATGTCTTTCAACTCCATCTGGAAGTACTGCTTATAATAAAGCGTTGGGTGGTGCGATCATTCATCCTTCAATAAAGGCGATACAATTAGCGGAGATGGCTTCTATTAATAATAAAGTATTTAGAACAATCGGGTCACCATTGATTTTCCCGGGTCATCATACATGCACGCTTAAACCTGTTCGAGAACAAGATTTCATGATTACCATTGATCATCTAACATTGTTACATAAAGATGTGAAATCGATACAATTCCGTGTTGCTGATGAGAAAGTTCGCTTTGCTCGTTTTCGCCCTTTCCCGTTTTGGAAACGAGTTCATGATTCATTTATTTCAGATTAAAGAGAGGGAGCATGATGGCTTCGTATTCCTTGCAATGGACAATCGTTCAAAAAGATGAAGAGAAAATTATTAGACAATTTTTAAGTGAAAAAGATATTTCACGACGAGCGTTAACAGATATCAAATTCGCTGGTGGTCAAATAACGGTCAACGAGCGTGAAGAAAATGTTTTGTATCAATTAAAATGTGGTGATCGACTTGAGGTTACTTTTCCACCTGAGAAAAGCAGTGAAACATTAATTGGTGAGGATATTCCGATTCAAATTATTTTTGAAGACAAAGACCTGCTAGTTATTGATAAACCTGCATTTATGAATACAATCCCTTCAAGAGAACATCCCCATGGGAGTCTTGCCAATGCATTAATCGGGTATTATCAAAAAAAATCCATTGATGCAACGGTTCATATTGTGACTCGTTTGGATAGAAATACATCCGGTCTAGTTCTTGTGGCGAAGCATCGATATATCCATCATTTGTTAAGTCAAATGCAGCAAAAAAGAATGATTAAACGCACTTATGAGGCATTGGTAGAAGGGGTTTTAAGCAAAGATGATGGAACGATTGATGCACCGATTGGCCGTAAAGAGTCAAGCATTATTGAGAGAGAAGTAAGAGCAGATGGGAAAGCTGCACGCACACATTATCACGTGTTGAAACGTCGTTCGAAGTTTTGTCATATCAGATTGTCGCTTGATACAGGAAGAACGCATCAAATTCGTGTCCATATGTCTTATATTGGTCACCCGCTGTTAGGTGATGATCTTTATGGAGGAAGTACGGATATATATGAGCGGCAAGCCCTGCACTGCAGCAACCTTACTTTTTATCATCCGACTCTAGAAAAGGAAATGAATTTTCATAGTGATTTTCCGTTTGAGGTGTGAAAACAATGGACTTTAGCGTAAAAGGCTAAAGTCCATTGTTTGTTACTCAAAACTCCTAAATTTCTCTTCCACAAAAGGCATCGTAGAATCAACAGAAACAGTCTCCATTTCAGGATAGCGCAGTGCTGTTAACTTTCCACCGAATACAGCACCAGTATCGATATTGACAGTTTTTCCAACAAACCTAGGTTTTTTAACAGGTGTATGTCCATAGACAATCCATGCATCACCAAAGTAATTTTTAGCCCAATCTCTTCTTACTGGTGAGCCATCCTCATGCTTTTCTCCAGTTATATCACCATATAGTACAAACGTTTTAACACTTTTATTGGACAATCCAATATAATCTTCACGAATTCCTGCGTGTGCAATGATTAATTTATTTTCATCGATTATTTGGTACAGTGGTGCCTCTTCATATAATTGCATAAACATTTTTTTATAATGATTTTCCTCTTTTCTTGTGCAGGCCTTTAGCTCAGCAACAGTTGTTTCTAAACCATGCGATATTTGTACATTTCTTCCTAAAAAATAACGATAAAGTTTATTGCAATGATTTCCGGGAACATAATAGGCAAGATTTTTCTCGCGAAGTTTCCATACGGTCTCAATAACTTTTAAAGATTGTGGACCGCGATCAGTGAGATCACCGACAAATCCTAATATTCGATTACCTGGATGAATCGGAATTTCATTTTCAAACTTATATCCTAAAGCAGTCACTAAACGAACAAATTCATCATAACAGCCGTGAATATCCCCAATAATATCAATTTTCATTTTGTATCCTTTCTTTACTAAAGTGATTATTAATTATTTTAAAGATATTTTAAAAAAGTATGTGGAAAACTATATTCAAATTACAATACAAATGGATAAAGTTTTGTTAGGATATGTAGTATGTAATTTTAGAAATGAGGTGATGGTTAGTGGGTGAAAACTCATTGGAGCAAAACGAACTTCATCAGCAGGCGTTATTGAATTCTGCATTAGAAAATAAAGAAATTCACAATTTCCGTGATGAATTTTTAAGCTTACATCCCTATGATCAAGCACAGTTTTTTATTGGCATTGATCCTGTACATAGAAAACAAGTTTATTATTTTTTGTCTCCGGAAGAAATGGCATTTTTATTTGAACAGCTTGAAATTGAGGATGATGAATATCAAAAACTATTATCCGAAATGAATCCTCAATATGCGGCAGATGTCCTTTCTTATATGTTTACCGATAATGCGGTCGATGTGTTAAATCTTCTTGAAAAAGATCAAGTTGCAAGTTACTTAACGATGATGGATCAGAAGGAAGCACAAGAAATTAAAGATTTGCTTCATTATGAAGAATACACTGCCGGTAGTATTATGACAACTGAGTATGTCGCAATCGAGGCAAGTCAAACCGTTCGTTCAGCCATGTTTATTTTAAAGAATGAAGCTGCCAAAGCGGAAATGATTTATTATTTATATGTCGTTGATCATGATAAAAAGCTTGTCGGCGTTATTTCACTTCGCGACTTAATTATTGAAGATGACGATACGATGATTACGGAAATTATGAATGATCGGGTCGTGTTCGTATCGGTCGGTGATGATCAGGAAGATATCGCTAGAAAAATGAAGGATTATAATTTCTTAGCGATTCCAGTAGTGGATTTTCAAAGACATTTATTGGGGATTATAACAATTGATGATATCGTTGATGTCATTGATGAAGAGGCATCAGAAGATTACTCCAAGCTTGCTGCAGTTACTGATATGGATTCTCCAAGTAAAAGTCCGTTTTCAGCAGCAAAGAAAAGATTGCCTTGGCTTATTGTTTTACTTTTTTTGGGGATGTTTACTGCCAGCCTTATTGGCCGTTTTGAAGATACACTGAAACAAGTAGCATTATTAGCTGTTTTTATCCCGTTGATTGGCGGGATGGCAGGTAATACTGGGACACAGGCTCTAGCTGTAGCTGTGAGAGGAATTGCAACTGGAGATGTGAATGAAGAGAGTAAATGGAAACTTATTCTTAGGGAAGCAGGAACAGGACTCATAACAGGTGCTACATGCGGTATTTTGATTATGATTATTGTGTACTTATGGAAAGGGGAACTTTTTCTTGGCCTATTGGTAGGGATATCAATATTGGCTTCATTAGTTGTAGCAACTATGTCAGGTTCGTTAATTCCACTACTTATGGATAAACTAAATATTGACCCTGCGGTTGCATCAGGTCCATTTATTACGACGATAAATGACATTATCTCAATCTTAATTTATTTTGGAATGGCCAATTTATTTATGAGTCATTTAATTTGAAAATTAGTTTTTAAAAAGGGGAGGAACTATGGAAGGATCACTCACATCTGTTGTAATAGTAGTTGTTGCCGCATTTCTTACACCACTTTTATTACATCGCTTCAAGCTTAATGCTATACCGGTTGTAATAGGTGAAATTATCGTTGGATTGATTATTGGGAAAAGTGGCTTTGATTTAATTGAAAAGGATATGTGGCTGCAAACATTATCAACATTAGGGTTTATTTTTCTTATGTTTTTAAGTGGAGTTGAAATTGATTTTTCTGCTTTTTCTGGAGGGAAAAATGCAGCCACCTTGCCGAATGGAAAAAAAGAACCGAATCGATTGAAGGTTGCAACTGTAATCTTTATCGGAATACTTATTATATCTGTATTACTTTCTTACTTATTTGTCTTTGCCGGTTTAGTAGACGATGTATTTTTACTAACATTAATTATTTCCACCATCTCGCTAGGTGTTGTCGTTCCAACATTGAAGGACGCTCACATTATGAAAACAGCTATAGGACAAATCATTCTTCTTATCGCTGTCATCGCTGACCTTGTAACGATGATTTTGTTAACGGTCTACGTATCGCTAACCGGTGGCGGCGGTGGAAACATGTGGCTGCTCTTAATTCTATTTGCTGCTGGTGTTCTGCTCTATTTCATAGGGAGACGATTTAAACAAAAAACATTCTTCGAGAAACTTTCAAGAGGGACGACGCAAATCGGGACTCGAGCAGTTTTTACCCTCATACTTGTTCTAGTCGGTCTTTCAGAATCAGTCGGCGCAGAAAACATTTTAGGGGCATTTCTTGCGGGTACCCTCGTATCTTTATTAGCACCAAATCCAGAAATGGTACGGCAGCTTGATTCTTTCGGGTATGGATTTTTAATTCCGATTTTCTTTGTTATGGTCGGTGTTGATCTTGACCTATGGTCATTATTTAGTGATAAAAAGTTATTAATTTTAATTCCTTTACTCATAATTGCTTTTTTAATATCGAAATTCATCCCGGTCTTCTTACTAAAAAAGTGGTATGACACAAAGACTGTCATTTCATCAGCTTTTTTGCTTACATCAACTTTATCACTGGTTATTGCTGCAGCAAAAATTGCTGAACGTATTGGGGCAATTACAAAAGAAATGAGTGGAATGTTTATTTTAGTAGCGGTTATTACATGCATCATTACACCAATTTTATTTAGAAAATTGTTTCCTCGGGAAAATTTACAAGAAAGAAAACGTAAAGTTTCCTTAGTCGGTGCTAACCAGCTCACTTTACCTGTTACGAGAGAATTAAGCCCGAAATTATATGATGTTACACTATATCATACGAAACTAGATAAAGCGGATAAACAAATTGCTGATTCACTTTTCAAAGTAAAAGAAATAAATGATTATGAAGTAATAACATTGGAAGAAGAAGGAATCTTTACATCGGATATTATTGTATTTATGACCGGAGAGGAAGAGATCAATACACCATTGGCAGTTGAAGCAAAGAATCGCAAAGTGGATCGAGTAATTGCCCGAATTGAGTCACCACAATTACAAGACGAGGTACGTGAACATGATGTAGAAGTATTTTCAACTCTTCTATCTACTCAAGCCTTGCTACGATCACTTATCGAATCACCCGCAGTCATGAGAATATTAACAAATCAGGAAAATTCACTATTTGAAATCAACATGTTAAATAGTCAATTTGAAGGGATGACCCTTCGCAAATTTCCTTTTACTGGTGATGTTATTTTCGTCAGAATCTTTCGCGGCGGTGAATCGATTATTCCACATGGGGATACAGAACTCCATATGAATGATCGGTTGATTGTTACAGGTTCAACGGAATATGTAGATGAACTTAAACGTGAATTAGAATTATGTGAATGGTATTAAATTTAAATATAGACTTTTAATAAGAGAATGAATCATGTAAAATTAGCACTAGGTACTAATAACTTGTGATAAACTTATACATAATCCATTCTAGGAGGAAAATAAAATGAATCTTTCTTTACAAGGGAAAACCTATGTAGTCATGGGAGTTGCGAATAAACGCAGTATTGCTTGGGGAATTGCTCGATCTCTTCATGCAGCAGGAGCACGTTTAATTTTCACATATGGCCGTGAGCGTACGGAAAAAAGTGTAAAGCAGTTAGCTGAAACACTTGAAACGGATAATTCCATTATTCTTCAATGTGATGTGACAAGTGACGAACAAATCCATACATGTTTTAGCAAAATTAAAGAAGAAGTTGGCACTATTCATGGGATCGCTCATTGTGTAGCTTTTGCTAATAAAGAGGAACTCAGTGGAGAGTATTTGAATGTTACACGTGAAGGATTTTTATTGGCGCAAAATATTAGCGCATATTCACTTTCCGCTATCGCTAAAGAAGTGAAAAATTTAGAATTAATGGCTGAGGGAGGAAGTTTCATTACTTTATCCTATCTCGGTGGAGAGCGAGTTATGACGAACTATAACGTGATGGGAGTTGCGAAGGCATCATTAGAGGCAAGTGTAAAATATTTAGCAAGTAATCTTGGTAAATATGGAATTCGTGTAAATTCCATTTCAGCTGGACCGATTCGTACCCTTTCAGCAAAAGGTGTCAGTGACTTCAATACAATTTTAAAAGAAGTAGAGGAAAAATCACCGCTTCGTCGTTGTACAACACCAGAGGAAGTAGGAGATACAGCTGTATTCCTTTTCAGTGATATGGCAAGAGGAATTACTGGAGAAAACATCCATGTTGATTCAGGCTATCATGTAATAGGTTATTAACTAATACTAAATGGTTATTAAAAAGTCTCGTTTCATTAGAAATGAGACTTTTTTCTTTCCCTAAATAATACCCATTATCTTAAATTGGATGATCTACATAGTGACTATCGCACTTACTCATTCTTGTTTTCTTCATATCATAAAGTAACTCAGAATTTCCTTCTATATGTAAATCAAGTAAAAATCCTATCGAAAATAGTACAAATAATGGTTTTTGATAGAATTTCAATAAAAATAGTGAATTGTACCTTTCGAAATAATTTCTCAAACATAATTTGTAAAAGAACATTTTAGAAAGGGGCAACAAAGTGATACAAGACAAAACACCAAAAGTAGCAGTAATCGGTTTAGGGTTTGTAGGGCTTCCATTAACGATGCTATTAGTTTCAAAGGGTTTTAAAGTGATTGGGTTAGATATAGATGTCAAAAAAATTTCATCAATTAAGAATGGGAAAAGCTATATTTCCGATATTAGCAATGAAACCTTAGTAAATGCTCTTCATTCAAATCAATTTAGTGCGACTTCGAATACTGAAGTACTTGAAAAAGTCGATATTATTATTATTTGTGTTCCAACTCCATTAAATGATGACAAATCTCCCAATTTAAACTATGTGCAATCAGCGGCCGAAATGATTCAGAAGAGGATGAAAAAAGGACAATTAATCGTTTTAGAAAGCTCAACCTATCCGGGAACGACAAGGGATATTGTAAAACCAATACTTGAAAAAAGTGGTCTTCTCGTTGGACGGGATTTTCACCTCGCCTATTCTCCTGAGAGAGTAGATCCTGGCAATAAACAATTTGAGTTAGAAAATACGCCAAAAGTAGTTGGGGGAATAACTGTAGATTGCAAAGAAGTGGCAGTTGAACTTTATACGAAGATTTATAGTGATGTAGTCCCCGTTTCATCAACGGAGGCGGCTGAGTTTACAAAGCTATTAGAAAATACCTATCGATTTGTAAACATCTCTTTTATGAATGAAATGGCGATAATGTGTAATGAAATAGGTGTCAATCTATGGGAAGTTATCGATGCAGCAAGTACAAAGCCTTATGGATATCATCCTTTTTATCCAGGTCCAGGAATAAGTGGACATTGCATTCCGGTTGATCCGCTTTATTTACAATTTATCATGAAACAAAAAGGTTTATCTAGCCAGTTTATACATTTATCCGATCAAATGAATAAAGACATAGTTGATTTTATCGTTCATCGTACTTTTGAGATCGCCGAAAAAGAAAAACCATCTGTCCTTATTTATGGATTGACTTACAAAAAGGATATTAGTGATATAAGAGATTCACGAGCGATAGATATTTTCGCACAATTAATCGAAAAAGGGGCACAGGTTGCTTATCATGATCCATTTATACCAGAAGTTGAAATTAGTGGTGAAAGAAAACAATGCATTGCCCTAGATCCCCAATCAATAAGCGAAAATGATATCGTCCTTATTTTAACAGATCATTCGGAAATACCATCCGACTTAATCGCAAAACATGCTAAGGCAATCTATGATACTAGAGCCGTTTATAAGGATGATTCATTAAGTAAAGGGAACATCAAGCAACTAGGAAATGGATTACTAGTATAGGATTTGTTAAGTTCAGTATTGCTGTTAACACCATGTTGATTGGAGCGGATAGTAGAATAATTTAGAAAGGACGATGGTGAGTATGGAAAATAATTCGATACTAAAAGATACGATTCAAACCGTTCGACAAGAGATAAAAACAATGACTAATCAAATCACGAGCCAAATTACTAATAATATTTCACAAGGATTCGAGGCTTTTTCATGGCAACTTCCCCGAACAAAAGCTGCAGCAATAACTTCTAAAATAAAAGAATTCCAAGTTGATCCACAAATTGTAGAGAGATTTTTAAAAAGAAAAAATGAATTAAAAGCAATAATTGAAAACATGGCTAATGAGAAACTGCCTGTAAATAAACAAACTATAGCCAATATATTAGACGGTAAAATTGACTTGCGCGACATAGCAAAAATATTCAAAAATGATAAATTAAACGTTGTTAAATCGGTTGTAGCCAAATTTTTAATCAGTAGAAATGAAATGAATACATTAGTAAAAACAATTGATAAAAACGAAGTCCGAGAATCAACCAAAATGGATAAACTATTGAATAAAGATAGTGTAAATGTAAGTGAATTAAAGAAACAACTTAACTCATTGGTTGATCGACAAATACAAATAGAAACATCATCAGGCACTATTTCCGGGACATTATTATCGGTGGAACAGGATTATATTATCGTTGGATACACTACCCTTATTCCTCTTAACCGAATTGAAGCAGTTTATGAATTGTCGGGGAGGGAAGACTAATGCCTGAAGAATATTTTATTAATGAATTAGCATCCTATATCGGGTCCGACATAGAAATTAATACGAATAGGGATGCTATTGATGGATTATTGGAAGAAGTTAGAGGTAAACGTGTTACAATTGTTGAATTGGTCGATTACAATTCAAAGAAGCATACGGATTTTTCAATAGACGAAATAAACTTTGTTCGTATTCTTTAATTTCATAGCATATTTTATTTTTTCAAAAAATCATTCTGCTTTTGGAATGATTTTTTTTGTTTTGTTAAACTTGGTTGTTAATTTCTACTCTATGTTAAAACATAGATAAAAATAGGGCAGGGTAGCTGCACGGTTAAACGTTGAAATACATACTCTGTATACAGAGAGGGCATTTTCAAAACGAATGTTAAAAGTGTAGGTAAAGGAGACCAATAACTATGTCAAATACGTCCACTGGCTATCTAACTGCCGAGGAACTTTCTATTCAAAACCATATATGTGTATTACCTTGCGGTGACTTATCCGAAGTTGATACGATCGACTGGTCGAAAGAGGATTTAGAACATTACCAATATTATTTCGTTGATGGCAAACCAGTTGACAAAATGTTCCGTGCTTTTATATTTAATCCTATTCAAATGAGGAAAGATTATTTTATCCATGTCATGCATACAGGGATTGGGAAGCCAGCCAGAAATAATGATTGGCAAATGGCAATTGATCATTTATTTAAGGAAAATGTAAATTTTAGCGCATTAGCACAAAATACGAAGAAGGGAGACACAACAGATATTTGGGTTACGATCCCTTACCCTAACCCATTACAAGAAAACTTCGGTAAAGTTCTAGGCAACAAGCTAGATTTTTCTAACGAGACTGATCAAATAAAGGCGATTCAATGGTGGATTGATAGTTTTATCATGCGATGGGAAAAAGAAACTCACCTACATGATACATTATCATTTAAAGGGTTTGTATGGCAAAGAAGCTCAATTAATGAAGGTGATGAAAATTTAGTAAAAGAAACAAATGATTACATCCATAATCGCGGCTTCCTTTCACTATGGTTATTTAATTATGGTTCATCAGGATGTTTGGCATGGAGTGATTTCAAATTTGATGCCGCATGTGCAAATCCTAACTATTATGGAAATACCAACATAGATATAAGCTGGATTAAAAATAGTACAGCTTTTGCTAGTCATTACCATACGGGTATGCAAATTATTTATGGCAAAGGCAAATTATTTAATGATACCCATATATATGACTATTTGAATTTAGGAGTAAGTCATGGATATATGAATAATAGTTTAGTAGTCTTTCAATTTCCAAACCAAACGATGAAGATGATTTACGACAATGATCGTATTGCGTATGTCCATATATACTCTTTTATAAAGAAAATTTATCAACATTACTCATATCCTGGGATTTCCTATTAATCGTTTTTGAAATGAAAAAAGCACCCTGCTTGTAAGATTTTCTTCTAACAAATCAGGTTGCTTTTTTTGTTTTGATAGATTTTCATAGCTGGGCATAGATAGCTAGAAGCTGATCGGCAATAATGTGATGATCATGTACTCTAGATACATAATCCCTTCCGAGTATTCCTAATTGTTGCCGTAAAATTGGATTGTCTAATAATAATTTTACTTGATCGTATAGATTGTCGGGATTTGCATTGACAATTGGTAAATCTTCAGGGAAAGTACTGATAAGATCTGGACGTATATAAGTAACTACTGGCTTACCAAGCGCCATAGACTCAACACTTAATAGCCCATATGATCCACAAAGAACTTGATCAATAATGATATCCGCTTCCTCATAAAGCTTAATAACTTCTTTATGATTCATTCCTTCAATTCTTCTATAGTCAAAATTATGGGTTTTCCTCAATTCTTCTATAACATTCTCTATAAAAGCCGTTCCTTTAAAATAGGGGTTTGTTGGTGCGTGTAAAATTAAAGGTTTTTCCTTTGTGACTTGTGGAAAACGTGGGGTGAATTGACTTAAATTTATAGCAATGGGAACGACATGAACTTTATCATAATAATCCTTTACATATTCATATACTTCGTAATCTTGCACGATGGCTTCTTTTATATGAGCAGAAAGTTTTGTTAGCACCTGATCAATTACATCATTTGGAGGGGAATCCCACGTATTTACGTACGGGTTATTCACTTTTGCCTTGTCATGGAATCTTACATCATTTCCCCAGTGGTGCATCAGCATTTTTTTATTTTTCTTTTGAATGAGAGGTAGATCTTCAAAAGAAGGATTTAATGTTTTAGCGTAATGAAAATGGAAAATATCAAAGTATTCTATAAGCTCTTCCTGTTTTTCTGAGAGGTAATCAAAATTCGTATTTATGAGGTAGTCTTCATAACCTAAATACGAAAAATAGGTATTGTAGCCGATAGAATAGTGGCCTTTTTTTTGCAATGCATCACTTAAAATCCCCATTTGACCTGCAATTTCTACTGTCCCATGAAAAATTTTCATCATGTTTCACCTCGTTTTAGCCATGCAAATGTTTTAGTTAGACCAGAGTGGATATCATTCGTACATTTCCAACCTAAATCGATTAATTTATTGTTATCCAGACATCTCCTTTGAACAATATCAACATCTCTCTTTGCTCCAAATTGGAGTGCTACATGTTCTAAACCGCAAATCCCACTAATTTCTTCAGCGAGCTCAATTACACTTGTTTCTTTTCCAGTACTTACATTATATACCTGACCGATTGCTTTATTTTGTGTAGCAGCTAAAACGATCGCTTCTAAAGCATCATCGATGTAAGTGAAATCCCTAGTTTGCTTTCCATCTCCAAAAATAGTCATTGGTTTCCCGTGTTTAGCTGAGTCAAAAAATTTAGCCACAACTCCGCAATAAGGATTACTTATTAATTGGCCTGGTCCATACACATTTGATAAGCGAAGTATGGTAACTGGTAAACTATATATATGGTGATATACATGGCAATAATGTTCTGTTGAAAATTTACTAGCTGAATAGGGAAGTTTGATATTATAATAGGATTCCGGGGTTGGCAGAATTGTTGCATTTCCATAGACAGATGCCGTAGACGTATAAATAAATCTTTTTAATTTAGGTGATAAGCTCTGCGATTTTTGGAGTAATAATAAACCACCATATAGATTGGTTTCAAAATCATCCCGTATGTTGTTATAGGATAAGACGAGGTTTTTACATGCTAAATGAAAAATGTAATCTACTTTTGGAAGCACCTCATCTAAAATATCTTCGTTTGTTATACTGTCATGATAAAATGTTATTTTTGAATCTTTAGGTATTGAAGATCGATTACCTGTAGACAGGTCATCGATAATATAAATATGATCGGATAAAGGAAGCATTTTCTGTACTAATTGTGATCCTAAAAATCCCGCTCCGCCAGTAATTAATATCTTACCGAAATTCATTCCGATCCTCCTTCATTTTTCATATTTGCTGTAGAAAAACTGTTTAATGGAAGATCAATCACCTTTTTTGTTAAATATGATTGATAAATAGCAAAAATAGTTTCTAGCGCCTTTTTTCCTTCATATCCATCAATAAGTAGTTTTTCATCTCCATATTGTACGGTGTGAATAAAATTTTCGTACATATATACTTGTTCGTTATTATCTTTCAATAGTTCATTTAGATGTTCATAATCCGTTTCTTCATCAACGATATACCATCGGCTTATTTGATTTAATGAAGGTCCTTCTAAAGAAATACAGCCTTTTTCGCCGAATATTGATAGTTGATAGCCTAAATTTTTTGGTTGAGTGATCACATTTGCTTCGATTAATCCTTTTGCCTTGTTTGAAAAGGTAAGGACGCCAAGGGCGATATCTTCCGTTTCTTTTGTCTTCGAAAAAGAAGAAATATCACCATACACTTTTTCTACATCCCCTAAAAACCATTGCATTAAATCAATCAGATGAATCCCTTGGTTTACGAGCATTCCGCCATCATTTTCCCAATCACCGCGCCAAGGAGCTGATGCATAGTAATCAGGTGAACGGTTTAGTCGAATGGATACGATACCTAAATACGGTTTTCCGATTTTCCCATCTTGAATCACCTGTTTTATTTTTTTCATGATGGGCTTAAATCGCATTTGATGACAAACGACAATTTTACATTGGTTCGCCTTTGCTAGTTGATTCAATTCATCTGCCTCTTTAAGGGATAATGTCATTGGTTTTTCGAGAATCACATGTTTTCCCGCAATTAACGCAATTTTAGCGATTTCAGCATGAAGACCTGAAATCGTACAAATGACAACTGCATCTACTTCATCACTTTCTATCAATTCGGTGTAGTTTTCATAAAGATGTATTGGATGATGTTCATTTGCAAGGTTTGTATATTGAAGAGCAGCTTCCTTCATTCTATCTTTTTGAAGGTCGCTAACTGCAACGAGTTTGGCATCTTTACATGTCGCTAAAGACTCTATATGACGTTTGGAAATATATCCGCAACCAATTATCCCAAAATGAATAGTCACTTTATCCCTTCACCTCATTTAATAGCACATCTATCACATAATTTTGATCTTCTTCTGATAGAAAAGGAGACATAGGAAGTGCAAATAATGTTTTTGAGAGTGATTCAGCTATTGGGAAATCGCCATACTTGTACGGTAAATGCGAGTACACATCTTGTAAATGCAGACAAAGCGGATAATATATTCCCGATTGAATATTATTTGCTTGTAATAACTTCAAAAATTTCTCGCGATTATCTGAACCTACACAAAATAAATGATAGATGTGGGAGCAATCAGTTTTTACAATTGGAAGTTTTAGCGTATTTGTTTGTGAAAGTTTTTCATAATACCGTTTTGCTACATCATTTCTTTTGCTGTTCCAGTGATCTATTTTGTTTAGGATTACTAATAAAATAGCAGCATGTATTTCATCCAGTCGACTATTGTAACCAATAGAATCATGGAAATACTTTTTCGTTGTTCCATGTGTACGAAGCTTTCTTATTTGCTTGGCTAAGCCTAAATCAGAAGTGGTAATGATGCCTCCATCCCCAAGTGTACCTAGATTTTTGGTAGGGAAAAAAGAAAAGCACGCAGCATCACCTAAGGAACCAACTGGAGCCCCTTTATAGGTGGCCCCAAATGCTTGACAGGCATCTTCAATAACGATTAAGTTATGTTTCTTTGCAATTTTCATTATTTCATCCATATCCGCTGATTGACCAAATAAATGTACTGGAATAATTGCCTTTGTTGCGGAAGTGATTTTTTCTTCAATCTTTAAAGGATCAATATTGTACGATTCCGGATCTACGTCTACAAATACCGGGGTAGCCCCTACACGGGATATTGCTTCAGCGCTTGCGAAAAAAGTAAATGGAGAGGTGATTACTTCATCCCCGGCACTAATTCCATAAGCATCCAATGTTAAAACTAAAGCATCTGTTCCATTACCAACAGCGATTGCATCTAACGTACCAAGTTTATTAGAAATCTTTTTTTCTAATTCATCAACTTTAGGGCCAAGAACATATTGACCGCTTTCTAGAACATTTTCAATTTCTTGTAATATTTCTGTTTTAACAGAAAAAAATTGCTTTTTTAAATCTATTAATTGAATCATTATTTTCCTCCTTACTTTTGATGTCATCATCATATCTTATGTTAGTATTGATTTCGTCGTAACGGCATGTAAACTAGAATAATTACATTATTAAATTAAGTGAAATACAAGAAATTTGCTGATAATACAAAAAACTACCATAGGAATGGCAGCTAAAAAAGTTTTGTGTTTATTTTTGATTAATTCCCAGCTTTTTCTCGAGTAACTTTTTATTATGCAGGATTCTCTCGTCTTTTGGACGAAAATCATATGCTTTTTCATTATGTTCGTACGATTTTTGGAAATCTCCTAGATTATAATAACAAACGCACATTTGCAAATGCGGGTACCAAGTATAATAAGCAGGGTAGGAGAAACTCCATTGATTAGAGTCAGGTTCTGATTTCGTAGCGATATCATACCAAAATACTGCCGGAATATATTCTTTTTTTCTTTGGAAATTGTAACCAATTCTACTGCATGTCTCCGGGCGTGGTGTTTTCGAATACTCGAATGATTGAAATAAGCTCTTTAGCTCATTATCCAAATCCCCTAAAAAACGATAGCAATCCGCTTTATTAATACAAGCATATACTTTGTCTTCGATCCAACCCGACTTTAACGCAATATTTTTGTTATAACTTTCAATTGCTTTTTCATAATGTCCATTTTCTCTTAGTTCATTCCCATAATAAAAATAATCTCTTGCTGAAAAGATATCTCCTCTATCAATTTTTGTTTGATAAATATTGAGGTTACGTCCTGTAGAATGGCTGATTTTTTTATGTGTTACTGATATATCTGAATTAATTACCTTTCCATATACCTCAAGGTAATTATGACAATCGCCCTTCCATATAAAATTTTTTTCCGTTTTAATCAGACGATTTCTACGATAACGCAGTGTAACATTTCCATATTCATCTGTACCTGCATTATAGAACATGGAAACGGAATCAACAGATGGATCTAAGGATTGTTTTAATTCTTTTAACTTTTTTTGATCTTCTTCTAATAAAACATCATCCGCATCAAGATAAAGAATATATTCTTTCGTTGCATATTTAAAAGACTCATTTCTAGCATCTGCAAAATTCCCCGTCCATTCAAAAAAATATACGCGATCGGTATATTCTTTAGCAATTTCAACTGTTCGATCAGTGGATCCTGTATCGACAATATTGATTTCATCGACAATGTCTTTGACCGTATCTAATCCTCTTGCAAGTACGTCTTCTTCGTTTTTTACAATCATACAAAGGCTTATCGTTACCAAAAAAAGCAACTCCTTTTGAATTATTATTAGTTCCATATATTAGTTTACTCAATACCAAAATGAATGTTTGGATTGGAACCTATGAATAGTAGGAAAGGGCTTTAGAAGGCGGTTTTCTTATTAACATATATCAAATTAGACATTAGACAGTTTCTTACCGGAATATAAATCATAAGGTATTAGTGGGATTTAAATTAATACTCTAGAGGGGCAATTAAAAGGAGGACTAAAATGAGTGAAAAAGAAAATTTAATATTAAAAACTTTACATGACAATGATCTAATTCTTGCAAATAAGCTCCTTAAGCAATATGAATCTGAACAAATAAACCAATCATCTTATTATTTTTTAAATGCATGTTTTTTTATTAAAAAAGGAAATTTAACAAACGGATGGCTATGGTTATGGAGGGGACTAGAATTATTTCCAGAGGATAAAAAATTATTATATTTAATGTGGATGATATCTCAACTTTTAGGAAGGAGAGGACAAGAACAAGTTTATAAGGAAAAAAAAGAGTTACTTAATAATAATATCGAAATAGCTTTTCAATTACCTTTCGATCTTGATTCTTATGAAAAAGTAAATATACAGAGTAGCTTTTCTGTCCTTCAAGGAAGTATGGAAATTGCTAATCAAATGAATACATTATCGCAGGGTTTAAAAAGACTTGGAATTAGCTCACATACATTAAACTATTATCCTTACTACTTAAACTATGTTTCCGATTATGAATGGTCCTTAATTGGTCAACGGAGTACACCTACCATCAATACACAATTGAGAAAGTTGACAGAAGAATTCTTGCTAAATTACGACGTTTTTCATTTTCATTGGGGAACAAGCCTGACACTGGATTGGTCCGATATTCCGATATTAAAAGCATCAGAAAAGGAAATAGTTATGCAGCATTGGGGAAGTGATGTACGTCTAATTTCAGAAGCGAAAAAATTAAATCCTTATGCATTAGTTAAAAATGCAAATGAGGATCTTATTAAATGGAATCTACAAAAACTTTCACAGCAAATAAAACATTGTGTAGTATTTGATATGGAACTGTACCATTATGTTAAAGATTATTATGAAAATGTATCAGTCATTCCAGCAATGGTAGATATGGACCAGTACCAGCCTTCTGTAAATGAGAAGAAAAAGAATAAATTACTCATTGCTCATGCCCCAACTTCCCCCTATATAAAAGGAACCCAATATATATTAAAAGCTATAGAATCTTTAAAAGACCAATATAACTTTGATTTTATTACGGTTCAGGGAAAGAGCCATGAAGAAGCTATACAAATTTATAGAGAGGCTGATCTTATAATTGATCAACTCCATATTGGGAGCTATGGGCTTTTTGCGATTGAAACAATGGCGATGTCTAAACCAGTAATTTGTTGGATTAGTGATTATATGAAAGAAAACTACCCAAAAGACCTTCCGATTATAATAGCTAATCCCGATACGATAAAAGATTGTATTGAAAATGCACTTAAAAACTTAGATATGCTTCCCGAAATAGGCAAAAGAGGGAGGGCATATGTAGAAAAAAATCATGACATGGTTAAAAATAGTAAACAAATGCTTTCATTGTATAGGACAATTCAAAAAAATTAATGTTCAAAGTCATTACTTCTTTTTTAAAAAGGTAATGACTTTTTGTGTAGGTATATAATTTTATAAGTATAAAAAGACTTGTAGAAAAAATTCTCTACAAGTCTTTTGTTAAATCACTTTATTAGAAACACTAAATAACCACAAATACACATTATGGTCCAGTAGGCCCAGTTACGCCA
>NZ_NAZB01000020.1:0-36800 GCF_003055045.1 Heyndrickxia sporothermodurans | reverse complement strand
ATCAAGTTCGAGATGGAAGGTTCTATCGGTTAATAATACTTTATGAAAAATCACTTGGAGATAATCCAAGTGATTTTTTTCGAATAAAAGGGCTTACCTTTACATCTTCTTTATGAAATTATGATACGATATCATGAAGGAAAGTAGGTGAATCGATTGATATACATAGGTTTAGCTGGATGGGGAGATCATGATGCAATTTACCCGAATGGGACTTCACAAAAAGATAAGCTCAAAGAGTATGCAACACATTTTCCAATTGTAGAAGTAGATTCGACTTTTTATGCTGTACCACCTGAGAACAGTGTTCAAAAATGGATTAATGACACACCTGACACTTTTCAATTTGTTGTCAAAGCATACCAAGGAATGACAGGACATGGGCGTGGGAAAAACCCTTTTTCTTCTAGAAAAGAAATGTTCGATGCTTTCAAAAAATCGATTCATCTTTTCAAAGAAGCTGGTAAGTTGAGTATGGTATTATTTCAGTTTCCACCGTGGTTTGATTGCACAAAAAGCCATGTGGATTACTTACGATATTGCAAAACAAAAATGAAAGAATTTCCGATCGCGCTGGAATTCAGACATCAATCATGGTATTACCCGCAATTTATTAAAAGTACTCTAGATTTTATGAAAAGTGAAGGCTGGATTCATAGTATTTGTGACGAACCACAGGCAGGGGTAGGCTCTATACCAATTATATTAGAAGCAACGACCACGTATAAATCACTTATTCGGTTTCATGGAAGAAATATTCATGGTTGGCGAAAACCAAATCAAGGCGATTGGAGAGAAGTTCGTTATTTGTATCGATACAACCAACAAGAACTTTTGGAGTGGAAAAAGTATATTATCGAGCTAAATAAGCAATCTAAGGACCTCTATGTGATATTTAATAATAACTCCGGCGGAGATGCTGCAGATAATGCGAAACAATTCATTGAGATGTTATCCATAGAATATCAAGGATTAGCACCAAGACAATTAGATTTATTTAGTGAAAACAGTTAGAACAATTAGGAGTGCAATATATGATTGAAACTATTCATATTTACCATACAAATGATATACATAGTCATTTTGAAAATTGGCCAAGGATCAGGGATTTTCTTTTACATCAAAAGAAAATTAACGAAGACATTGGGGAAGAAGTCTTACTATTTGATATAGGTGATCATGTTGACCGATGGCACCCTCTAACAGAAGCAACAGTCGGAAAGGAAAATATTCAATTACTAAATGAAGTAGGCTATACAGCTGTTACCATTGGAAATAATGAGGGCATTACCCTTTCATATAATGATTTGGATACTCTTTACACCGAAGCTGAGTTTGATGTCATTTTAGCTAATTTATATAATCAACAAAATGACCGACCATCTTGGACAATCCCTTATCAAATCTATCAGACAGAAAAGGGAATAAAAGTGGGAATCACAGGTGTAACCGCCAATTTTAAAAAATTGTATTCTATTCTCGGATGGGATTTAAAAGATCCGATTGAAGAAATACAGCGGCAAGTTGAACGATTGAAAAAAGAGTCGGATATCATTATATTATTATCTCATTTAGGAATTCATGATGATGAGAAAATAGCGAAACTTTATCCTGAAATAGACATTATACTAGGTGGACATACCCATCATATTCTTGAAAACGGGAAATTAATAACAAACGCTCTCGGAACAACTTTATTGGGTGCTGCGGGGAAACATGGGAAGTTTGTTGGCCATGTACAGTTGAAAATAGATGTTGAAAAAAAGGAAATAAAAAATAAGAAAGCCCAATTATATAAGATAAAGAATTTACCCGCACCAATAAATGAAACGATTGAAATTGAAAAGTTTTATGAAGACGGCAGGAAATTGCTTTTTCAAGAAGTAGTCACAATACCCGAACCCCTTTTAGTGGAGTGGTTTCAAGATTCAATTCTTCCACATATTCTTTGTGAGGCGATTCAAGAATGGTGCAATGCAGACTGTGCGATGATAAATGCCGGACTCTTACTCGATCATTTGGAGAAAGGGATTGTGACAAAATATGAAATCCATAAAATTCTTCCACATCCGATTAATCCATGTATGATAAAGCTAAGCGGGGCAGAGTTGAAAAGTGTTCTACAACAATCATTTGATCCTAAATGGCCGCATTTAGAGTTAAAGGGATTAGGATTTCGCGGAACAATATTAGGGAATTTTGTTTACAATAATATTTCAATTAGAAAAAATGACCTGTTGATTAATGGAATGAAACTTGAGGAAGATAAAATGTATACATTAGGAACGGTTGATATGTATACATTTGGACACTTCTTTCCGGAATTTAATTCAGCAGAGAAGCAGTATTTTATGCCTGAATTTATCCGAGATGTGATGGAATGGAAGTTGAAAAAGTTATACAGTAATTAATCCGATATTGTAACCACTTTACGCCTATTCCATACACATAATAGTAGTTAGGATAAATGAAAGGAGCGAGGCGTTTGGTTACAATTGAACCAGTCGTAATTAATGGATATACATTTATTGCTACCACCGTAAATCTTCCAAAAACTACACTACTTACTGTGTCGAACGATAACGGGTATATTATGTGCGGTGCACTGGATGTTAGTTTGTTAAATGATAAATTAAAAGATCGAAAAATCATTGCAGGTAGAGCCGTTGGAGTCAAAACCATTGAACAATTACTTGAAGCTCCATTAGAATCAATTACCATTCAAGCGGAACAGATTGGCATTGAAAAAGGGATGATAGGTAAAGATGCATTGTTAAAAATGATATAAAAACATTTGTAAATGTAATCCTAGATCCCCTTTTACAAGCATACATATAGCTTGTAAGGGGGGATTTTAACTTGGGAAAATTTCGTCCACATAAATCCCGGCGCGGACCGTTGCCGCTTCGTTATGTCCTGCTGTTAACTTTCGTTTTTTTTACATTTTCGACGGTTATCGGTCTCTTGCTCATCAATAAGGGAATTAAACCAACACTTATACGTTATGCGGAAAGTATGAATCAAAAAATTGCTGCGAATGCAATAAGCTATGCGGTTGAAGAAGTTACAAAGAAAAATAAGAATGAGATAATTAAAGTGGTGACCAATAATAAAGGCAATGTTGCATATGTTTCCACAAATCCTACAATCATAAGTAAAATTACCGCTGAAGTTCAGCAATTAGTTCAGTCATACTTAAATGGTGCTGAAGAAGGCGATATGCAAAATATAAAGAATCCTAAATACCATAAAAATACCGGTGAATTGGTTTATTCGGTTCCAATTGGGAGGGTAACCGGTAATGTGTTACTTGGTAATCTTGGACCTGATATCCCGATAAAGTTTCATGTACTTGGCGATGCAGATGTGGATACTGAATTCAAATTAGAGCAAAAAGGGATAAATAGTACATATATAACATCTTTTATAAAAGTAAAAGTTCATGTTCAAACGATCATTCCTTTTGCTTCTAAAATAACTAAGTATGATCAAAAAATACCAGGGCCAAGCGGAGCATATAATGGTGACATTCCTTTATACAACAGTAACGGTGAATCTTCTCCACCATCCATTCAACTAAACGATGAAGAGAATAAAGAAAAAACAAAGAAAAAATAAGAGCCTCATTTTTTTGAGGCTCTTATTCTGTCTAAGCGTTCCCATTGTTTTAAATATGGATATGGATCAAATGACCATTCTGTGCGCCCGTTGTCTTTATACATACCGTAGTGTAAATGCGGAGGGAATTTTCCAGATGTTCCTGGTGGGCCGTAACCCGTACTTCCTACACTTCCAATCAATGTTCCCGGTTTCACAATTTGTCCAATCTTTAATCCTTTCGCGAATCCATTTAAATGGGCAAAATAATGATACGTATTATTAATATCGCGTATGCCTACTCGCCAGCCCCCAAATTTATTCCATCCTTTCATTTCAACAATACCGTAACTTGTGGATCGAACGGGGACGCCATATCCTGCGAAAATATCTGTACCTTCGTGAATTCTCCTGCCTCCCCAGCCCCTAGAATCTCCCCAAGTATTGTGATACGTATAATTATATCCTCTAGGTAAAGGAAATGTTTTATGATTTAAATCTAATCTGCCAAAATGTTTATAAAGCCTTGCTTTCTCCATGATGATACCAACGGTTTTATCCCTTTTATAATACTCCCATAAAGCAATTTTAAATTGATCCTCATCTATTCCGTAATTTAAAATATGATTGGCAAATGAAAATAGAATATCGACGTCATCATTTATGTTTGCCTTTCCATCGCCATTTCCATCGACACCTATTCCGTTAAAAAACTGAATAGATAACGGATGAACATCTTTCCTGTCAGGATTTAAAAGACCGCTCCATTGTTCAGGCTTAAAATAAATGCCAGTAATTCCTTCAGCTTTTGGTAAATCATTTCTAACTGAACGGATACTTCTTTCATAATGATCAACTGCAGCCATATAATACCAAGGAATATTTGTAACTGTTTCTACCCTTTTATATAATTCCATTCTTTTTTGAAAAATTTCTTCATCTGATAAAGTTTTGCTTGAAGCAAAACAAGTTGGAGAAATGAATGCAAGCAATAGAAGTGAACATAGTAGGATACGCACTTTCTTTGCCTCCTTGTAACTTAATGATTGCTATAAATTATTATTTGAACGAACGAATATTTCATAAGTATAAAATAATGGTAAAAAAACTGCGTCTAATTCGACGCAGTTAATCACTATAAGTTCCCATTATCCATTCGTTCGCGGTATTCATCCTGATCTTCCGCTTTGTTTTTATGTTTATTAATAACTTCACCGTTTGGGTTTTCTCCATCATTTACTTTACGCCCTTGAGGTGAACGGCTTAACATTCTTTTAACGAGACCTTTAATGGTTTCTTCTTTATTTTGTGAATTTGAATCCATGTAGGCAATATTTTTAACATCTTGCCTTAATGATGTATCATCTGTAACATAAACATGAAACCATCTTGGAACCACTGACATGGCTGTTTTCTTCACTTGATCAGCTACTTCAAAGCGGTCTTTTTTGCCTTTAGCATCTGTTCGATAAGCAACCAATACCTCTTCGTCAGTAACAAGTACCGAAGCATCATGGACATTCGGAGTGGTTACAAGCATATTGCTGATTGATTTAGCAACTTTTTCCCTGTTCATCGCGTTATTTTGATTGAAATTGACGTTTTTATTTGGTACTGGACTTTTTACTTGGCGAACAAAACCAAATTCTTTTTCTTTTTCAGATTGTGTATTCACCTTTTCAGGGTTGTACAAATCTTCGTCATTTTGCTTATTTATCGTATTTCCCGAGTGCTTATAAATTCCGGGACTTTCGGCAACATTTTTATTATTGGTACCACATGCAGTAAGAAGGGCTGTACCCAAAAGAGCAGCTGCAATTAATCGTTTTTGCAAAATAAAACACCTCCTATTTGTTATATTGCACTTGAATCAGTTTTTTTTTCTTAGTAATTGATGGGGATTAAGTTATAATTTTAATTAAGGGAAAATAAAAGAGGTGGTTAGATGATTAGTATTAATAATCAATCGTATGAAATTATAAAAGACTTTCGCAGTGGTTTTAATGAAGAGGCGTTCCGAAATCGGTTTAGTGACATATTATCAAGATATGATTATATAGTTGGTGATTGGGGTTATGGTCAATTAAGATTAAGGGGCTTCTTTGAAGATGAAAATCCTAAAGCAACGTTTGATACAAAAATTGGTACGTTAACCGAATATTTATATGAGTATTGTAATTTTGGCTGTGCATATTTTGTAGCAAAAAGAATTCAAAACTAGCCCCATTATAGGGCTAGTTGCTTTCGTCATAAGGAGGTTCTTGATTTACCTCGCCATCATCATGTGTAGGATGAGCACCGGGGTATTCTCTTGGTAAATCTTGATGAAAGGACTTAAACTCATAATTAAATGCACTATATGGTCGTTGACCTTTTTTCCATGGAGTGGATTTTCCTTGGACAGGTTCATTCTCACCTCGAGGTGCTCCATACGAACCTTCGGGTAAATCCTCGGGTATGATAAAATTTTTTCTAGTCTCAACGGTTGATACATCTGTATAAGGAATATCTTCTTTATCTATATGTTCATATTTTTCATCCATAATGATACACTTCCTTTTTAGGAGTTAATCTTATTATGTGTTATTTACATTTAAACAATCCTCAAGAAGGAGAAATCGTTTAATGGGTATGATAAAATAAATATTGTAGGAAACAAGGAAAATGGAAGGGTGCGAAAGCAGTGTACTTTGTAGATCGGGAAAAAATCGAAACAACTTTACATTATATGGAGAACCGACTCCAGCTTTTAAATACAACTGAAAAATGGGAAACAGAACTTGAAAAATGCGCATTAGAAAGAATTGCCCATACAATAATTGAATCAATCCTCGATGTCGGCAACTCCATGATCGACGGTTTTATTATGAGAGATCCAGGCAGTTATGAGGATATAATTGACATCTTACTTGATGAGAAAGTAATTAACGAAGAAATGGCAAAAGGATTAATGGAAATCATCATGTACCGAAAAATCCTTGTACAGCAATATACATCTATCGATCATGAAGAAATGTGCAAAATATTTGTAAAGAATAAAGAACCACTTTCTAAATTTGCTCCAAGTGTAAGAAGCTATTTAGAAAATGAACTAGGACCAGTTTCCGCATTCAAAAATTAAAACGCTATCCATCTGGAAGCGTTTTTTTAAAATAGAAAGGAAAAAATAAAATGAAACAATATAAAGGATATTTAATTGATTTAGATGGAACGATGTATCGTGGCAGTGAAAAAATTGATGCTGCCGGCGATTTTATTCATCGACTAAAGGCAAAAGGAATTCCATATCTTTTTGTAACGAATAACTCATCAAGAACACCTGAACAGGTAGCAAAGAAATTATGTGATTTTGATATACCTACACAAGCAAATCAAGTCTTTACAACATCAATGGCTACTGCCGAATACATATATAAGCAAAAAAAAGACGGTACCGTTTATGCAATTGGAGAAGAAGGCTTAAAAACGGCATTAAAAAATAAAGGACTACAATTTAACGATACTAATCCCGATTTTGTCGTCGTTGGAATCGACCGTGAAATTAATTATGAAAAATTAGCATTAGCTTGTTTAGCAGTTCGAAATGGCGCTACATTTATTTCAACGAATGCAGATATCGCATTACCGACGGAACGAGGCTTCTTACCGGGGAATGGTTCAATAACATCAGTAATTACAGTATCTACCCAAACAGAACCAATCTTTATTGGAAAACCTGAATCCATTATCATGGACCAAGCATTAGCCTATTTAGGCACAAATAAAGAAGAGACAATCATGGTTGGTGATTTTTACGATACAGATATTCTAGCTGGAATGAGAGCGGGAATGGATACTCTCCTCGTTCATACAGGGGTTACAACGAAGGAAGCTCTATTGGAAAAAGACAAACAACCGACATATGCAGTTAATTCCCTAGATGAATGGGAATTGTAAGAATAAACCAATGAATAGTTCCTTTCCGCTACAGGCACCAGCTTTTTCGCAGTATCCTTTCGATTCAGATATCGTCCTTCCTCTATCCCATAAGAGTTAGGAGTTTGATGCCTTTTTGCTCCAATGGAAGAACAGTATTCAGGAAGATGAAGATGCAAAAGTCTGAATGAAGTTCCCGAAAGAACAGGATTCGGGAAGATAACGATGAGAAAAATAAATGAAATGCCAAAAAAAATGAGCGTACATTTATCCAAAAATGTACGCTTCTACTTTCAATCGTCATCAACTGCTCTATGTGCCAATCTACTTGACGCAGCAGCAGCTATGGCCCCTACAATATCATCCAGGAATGTATGACAATCTCCTGAGGAATGATCATTTAATTTTTGCAGAATACCTGGTTTTTGCTTATCGATGTATCCGTAATTAGTAAAACCAATCGATCCATACACATTCACGATGGAAAAGGCTAAAATTTCGTCCACTCCGTAAAGACTTTCATCTACTTCAATGATGGATTGTAATGGTTCATCAAGCAACTTTTTTTCCGCCAAAATATCCAATTGAATACCTGTTAATATGGCATTTTGTACTTCCCGCTTTGATAAAACACGATTAATATTTTCGATACAATCCTCTAGTTGTAAGTCAGGATGATATTTTTTCTGCAAAAACATAACCAATTCAGCAATATCTTCAATAGTAACTCCACGTTTATTTAGCCATTCTCTAGCCGTTTTTTCTGATAAGGTCATTTTTGGATTATTTGTCATAGCAATTCACCTTTTCTTTCGTATTTGATAAAAACAAAACAATGAGTTTAAATCCCTTATTTCATCATATATATTATTACTGGCAACTTTGATGAAAGGGGGAAGATCATGTCAGTTGATATTCTTAAAAAGTTTTTCAACGTCCAAGTCGAAAATTCATTCCTAGATGGGAAGTTCATTCGGTACATGGCAAATGATTCTATTTATACTCTCGTTCCTGTCACTAATGTTAAAGAGGACGTACTTGTCGAATTATACGAAATGTCTGAGCATATAGCAGGTATGGGTGACAAGTATACTTCAAGATTTGTTCTCTCAACCGAAAATAAATACCTTATTACTTCAAATGAAGAGGATTATGTGTTGCTTCAAAATAAATCATCATCATTGCCGCGTCATATAAATTATGGAAGAAAACTTGCCAAGTTTCACTTCCGAGGAAGATCAATTCAAACCAATTTTGAACATGTGAGTCGCGTAGGTCAGTGGAAATCATTTTGGGAAACCCGTCTAGATCAAATGGAAAAAGCATGGTATCGATTAGTACAAGAACATCCTGATCAGGAATTTGAGCATTTATTCGTTGATTCATTTCCTTATTATATGGGTGTATGTGAAAATGCAATTCAATATCTCGTCGATACTGAAATAGATGATTCACCAGTTCAAATTGATACCGGAACGGTTTGTCATGAACGTTTCAATAAAAATTCATGGGGAAAGAACCAATGGATTCGTAATCCATTTGACTGGGTTTTTGATCATCCTAGCAGAGATATTGCCGAATGGATTCGTGATCAATATTTTCGCAACAAACGAACATTTTTACCAGATGTTCAAGATTTTTTAAGAAGCTATCAATCCGTTACACCACTTTCACCCTTTTCCTGGAGGCTTTTATATGCTCGCTTATTATTTCCACTTCATTATTTTGAATGCATAGAAGAATATTTTATTACTAATTCTGAACAGCATCAAAAACATTTGGAGGAAAGATTAAGAAAGTATATGAGGGATTCAGTCGAATATGAAAAATTTTTAAGTGACTTTTTTCAGATAGCAGAAGTTTCGGGAAGGTTAAATGTTCCTGTAGTTGATTGGTTAATAAGTTAGAAGGTTTTTTTTACAAAAATAAAAAGCGATTCAACTTGAATCGCTCTTAATATTAAAAAACTTGTTCTACTTCTACTACACCAGGAACCTCTTCGAATAATGCACGTTCAATACCGGCTTTAAGTGTAATAGTTGAACTTGGGCAAGTACCGCATGCACCTAAAAGGCGAAGCTTAACAATCCCATCTTCAACATCAACTAACTCACAGTCGCCGCCATCACGTAATAAGAACGGGCGTAATTTATCTAATACTTCTTGAACTTTTTCAATGATAGTTGGTTCTGACATCGAATATCGACTCCTTTCCATACTCCTATTATAATCAGTAATTAAAAAAAAATCTATCTATCTAACTTCATTCGTTACCCCCTTTTCATTTTCCAAATGTTGTGTACAATAAAAGAAAGGGGAGAATTAAATAAGATGAAAAAACAAGTGGAACTTATTATATACGGTGCAGAAATCATTTGTGCAAGCTGTGTGAATTTACCGTCTTCAAAGGACACATTTGAATGGTTAGAAGCGGCCATTTCTCGAAAATATCCAAATCAACCAGTTACGATGCGTTTAATTGACATTTATAATCCACCTGAAGAAGAAAGTGTTAAGCGCTTTGCTGAGAAAGTAATTGAAGAGGATATGTTCTATCCCGTAGTTACATTGGAAGGAAAAATTGTTGGTGAAGGAAACCCACGATTAAAAACTATTTATTTAGAGTTAGAAAAATACGGCTATTTGCCTGTGAACGAAGGTCTATAATAATTGACTGTTAGGATGAAAAAGGGTAGGATAAACCTTGGTAGTGAGGTGACTATCTTTGAATCCTATAATAGAGTTTTGTGCGAGCAATCTTGCAAGTGGAGCATATAAAGCTCTTGAAATTCTTGAAGAAGATCCAAATTTGGATATTGTGGAATATAGCTGCTTAGATTATTGCGATCTTTGTGGATTGGCACCTTTTGCCCTTGTAAATGGGGAATATGTAAAAGGTGAAACTTCAGAAGAGCTCGTCGAAAATATATATAAATATTTAGAAGAAAATCCGATGTTTTAAAAACGAAAAAGGGGCTATTCATAGCCTCTTTTTCGTTTAACATTTATCAATCAGACTATCAAAAGCGTAAAGGTTGAGTACAGTGTTTAGAGGGTATATAATATAAAATAAATATTCAAATAAGCATAGAATGGATAGATAACATTTATTATGGAGGTGGAAAAATGACAAATGTTGTAGTCATTACTGAAGCAGCAGCTCTTCAAATAAAAGATATGATGAAGCAAAACGAAGAAGAAGGGTCATTCCTACGCGTATCAGTTAATGGTGGCGGATGTACAGGACTATCTTACGGAATGGGCTTTGATCAAGAGAAAAAAGCGGAAGATATGGAAGATAGCCAACATGGAATAGCTATTCTTGTCGATAAAGAAAGTGCACCAATTCTTCAAGGAACAAAAATTGATTATAAGCAATCTCTTATGGGCGGCGGCTTTACCATCGATAATCCGAATGCGATCGCATCTTGCGGTTGTGGATCATCGTTTAGAACAGCGAAGGTAGCTGGAACACCGGAGAATTGTTAAAAAGGAAACCTAGGAAAAAATCCTAGGTTTTTCTTATGACGGAAATAATGACGTACTGTGCATTGGCTGCAAGCGGGCTTTTGGATCTATGTAAGCTTTGGCGTTACTTACAGCGGTAGGGGCTTCACCAAAACCAGTTGCGATTAATTTTATTTTTCCTTCAAATGTACAAATATCTCCAGCTGCATAGATTCCTGGAATGTTCGTTTCCATTTTCGAGTTAACAACGATTGAATTTTTCTCAATTTCAATGCCCCAATCTTTAATTGGACCAAGAGAAGAAACGAAACCGTAATTGACGATGAGTGAATCGAAATCTACTGTTTCTTTTTTGTCACCACGAACTTCTTCTAGAACTAGCTGTTTTGCTTGATTTTCATCGCCAACTAATTCTACTGGAACAAATGGAGTGATGATTTCAACTTTAGAGTTGCGCAATGTTTCAACACTATGCTCATGAGCACGGAACTTATCGCGACGGTGAATTAAGGAAACTTTTTCAGCAATTGGTTCTAACATTAATGCCCAGTCAACAGCGGAGTCTCCACCACCTAGTATCGCTACTTTTTGACCTGCAAAGCTTTGAAGATCCTCAACAAAATAGTGTAAATTCTTTCCTTCATATTGAGCAGCATTTTCCAATTCTAAACGACGTGGTTGGAATGCACCAACACCAGCAGTTATGATGATTGTTTTGGAGTAATGGATTTCTTTATCTGTCGTCAGTTTAAATACTTCATCCTCTTGTTTTTCAACATTTTCAACAGCTTGTTCAAGACATATAGTAGGTGAGAACATGGCAATTTGTTCTTTTAAATTATTAACTAAATCATGTGCTTTAATTTTTGGGAATCCGGCAACATCATAAATATATTTTTCCGGATATAATGCGGCAAGCTGTCCACCTAATTGAGGCAGACTTTCAATGATCTTCACACTTGCTTGACGCATACCTCCGTAAAATGCGGTGAACAATCCAGTAGGTCCTCCGCCAATAATCGTTATATCATAAATTTTTTGATCTTCCTTCAAAAAAATTCCCTCCACATCATATAATTTCAATTCCATAATATCACATCCAAAATCATATAATCTAATGTTAGCATTTTGGGTACCGTTTTTGGAATTTTTCTAAGTTTCATTTTTCCTAAATAGATATTGAAAAAGACCTGCAAAAGGAATATTATTAGGTGTGGATAATATTAATTTTTTATGACAATTTTTATATGGGGCTTAGTTAATAATGTAGTTAGTTTAACAAAGCCTTATTTTACTATGTATTCATTAGTGAAATATATCACAAATGTTTTTTTGCATATTTATGGTGGTAAGCTATAAATACCATCACTAAAAAATTAAAAGGTGGAATTGATACTGTGAGAAAGCCAAGAGTTGTTATTTTGGGTGCAGGTTATGGCGGATTAATGACTGTAACTCGTTTACAAAAATTATTAGGGACGAATGATGCTGAGATAATTTTAATCAATAAAAATAAATATCATTATGAAACGACATGGCTTCATGAGGCGTCAGCAGGTACTCTCCATCATGATCGAGTACGTTATGATATTAAAAATGTCATAAATCCGGCAAAAGTTGAATTTATTCAAGCTACAATTGAAAAAGTAAATCCGGAAGAAAAGAAAGTAATTCTTGCAAATGGTGAAGTGGAATATGATTATTTAGTCATTTCTCTTGGTTCTGATTCAGAAACATTTGGCATTAAAGGTTTAGACAAATATGCATTTGCAATCACAAATGTAAATGCAGCAAGACAAATTCGTGAACACATCGAATACCAATTCGCAACATACAACACGGAAGTAGAAAAAGATGAAAAACGATTATCAATTGTTGTCGGTGGGGCAGGATTTACAGGTATTGAATTTTTAGGTGAATTAACAAATCGTATCCCTGAACTATGTGAAGAATACGATATTGATGCTAAAAAAGTAAGAATAACTTGTATTGAAGCTTCCCCTATGGTATTGCCACAATTTGATCGTGATCTAGTCAACTATGCGATCGCATTACTTGAAAGTAAAGGTGTAGAATTCCATATCGGTAATTCAGTACAAGAAGTCACTTCTGAAGGTGTGTTCTTCGGTAAAAAAGGTGAAGAACCACAGGAGATAAAAGCTGGAACCGTTATTTGGTCAGCAGGGGTTCGCGGTAATTCCGTTATTGATAAATCGGGATTTGAAACGATGCGTGGCAGAGTTAAAGTTAACGATGACCTTCGTATTCCGGGTTATGAAGATATTTTTGTCATTGGTGATTGCTCGCTAATTATTAACGAAGAAATTAATCGTCCATATCCACCTACTGCCCAAATTGCTATGCAGCATGGGGAAGTTTGTGCGCGAAATGTGGCGAAGCTTGTCAAAGGTAAAAACGATCTCGAAAACTTTGTTTTTGATGACAAAGGTACTGTTTGTTCACTCGGTGAAGACGATGCAATCGGAGTGGTTTTTGGAAAGAAAATCAAAGGTACGAAGGCTTCGGTCATGAAAAAAGTGATTGATAACCGTGCATTATTTATGGTTGGTGGTCCTTCATTAGTGATGAAAAAGGGCAAATTTAAATTATTATAATATGCAATGAAAAGATGGATGTAACTTATCCATCTTTTTCGTATTTTTAAAAAATTCAGTATTCAGGAGATATAGAAAGAAAAATAAGAAAAGCCGTCGTTGTATGCGCTTTCTTCCCTCGATTCGCTTGTTTACCATTTTATGAAAAGGTGATATATTATCAGAAAATTAAGAAACAAAATTTTAGACGAGGGGTTGAGTAAAATGAAGATAGCTACAGCGGAGAATAAAAAATGCACATATTGTTCTGGAAAAGGTTACTTTCAACTCATTCTAGGCGGTTCTGAAACATGTCCGTGTTGTGACGGTACAGGTAAGAAAAAATAGAAAATTGTTAAATAGATGAAGGGCTTCCTGAATGGGGCCTTTTTATTTTTGAGTGAACCCTTTACACAAAATGTTCATTTCTTTACCTTTCACTTTTATTGACGGGTGCCAAAACATTAAGTACACTTGAATTTAGTGTATATTGGACTAGAATTTTTATGAGAGAAATGAATATTTGGAGGTACGTGTTCGAATGCATATGGCATTACCGGTTTTAATTATTTCGATGTTATTATTTTTTGTTCTTTTCTTTGGCATTGGTTTCATTTTAAATATGCTATTAAGAATGACATGGTTAATGGCAATTGTTTATCCAATTGTTGCTATTTTGATTATTGATAATGTTCGTTTCCTTGAATACTTCACGAATTCAAGTCATGCTTTTCATGAATTAGGAAAAAAGATAACGGCCTTATTAGCACCTGACATTATGATATTATTAAGTGGTTTCATAGGTGCAATCGTAGCAGGAGTGGTTATGAAAATTTTACGTAAAAAAGGTTATCGCATGTTTTAATATAGTTTCTTTAAGCCTCTTAAAGGCTTTTTTTTTATTGAAAATTTTATTCAAAATTGGTTGAATTTTAAGTTTTCTCTCCTCGCCATGAATATTTCAAATCGTTTTAGGAAAGGAATAGATTTGGGAGGAGTGGAAAAACTATGTATATGAAAAAAATATTAAGGCGTTTCCTTATGACAATTTTATTTATAGGTGCTGTTTTAACAACATTTCAATCAATTTCTGGAGTTAAGGCTGAAACATTCGATTCAGATATGGTCTATGGATCGGGTAGCAAAATATCAAATAGTAATCAAAAATTAGAACGCGATTTTAGTAGTAAATCAATTGGATTATCATTAAAATCATTGAAAAAATCAGTGGCGACAACTACAAAAATTTCATCAAGTGAATCTGTAAAAGGGACAATACCAAAATTAGAAGAAGCGATTAATTGGTCAAAATATCCTACTAAAAAAGTTTTGGCGACTGGCTATACAGCAGGTGTGGAATCAACTGGTAAAAATCCAAATGATCCACAATATGGTATTACATATTCAGGTGTTAAAGTAAAAAGGGATTTATATTCAACGATTGCAGCAGACACAAACGTATTTCCGATAGGTTCTATTCTTTTTATTCCAGGTTATGGATATGGAGTCGTGGCCGATACTGGATCTGCTATTAAAGGAAATAGGTTGGACCTATATTATGAAACAGTTAACGATGTTTATGAGCAATGGGGAAAGAAGAGTGTAGAAGTTTATATTGTCGAAGTAGGTAAAGGAAAATTAACCGAGAAAGAATTAACAAAACTAAATGAAGATAAGACAATGCAAGTGTTTAGGCAACAATATATAAAAACAAAATTAGAATAGAATGTAGTGGGCTGATTATGTCAGCCCACTTTATATTTTTCGGGACTTTTCAAAATTGAGTTAATTTTTGATATGTGAACAATGTTATTGTAAAAGTTTTTCGCTATAATAAACAATGGAGGTGTTTTTAGAATGTTTAATATTAGTAGTTCAAATCCTTTTAATGACAGTCAGGAATGTTTACTAATCGGTTTAAAGGATACTCCTGAAAAGTTTTCTGGAATTTTAACAGAGTTGGATGCAAAATTTGAAAACGGCTTGACTGAGCTTGTTAAATCAGGAGATTTATCAGCTAAATTAAAGGAAATATCAAAAGTACATACATTGGGAAAAATTGCTTCTAAACGTTTAGTATTTATCGGTTTAGGAAAAGAGAAAGACTTAAAATTTGACGAAATAAAAGAGGCGTTTGGAAAGGCATTTAAATTTGTCAATAAGAATCGATTACAATCAGCCGCTGTCGCCCTTGATACGTTTGTAACGGAATCGCTTTCCCATGATGATGTGGCAAATGCATTAAGTGAAGCTTTTGCATTAGCCACATACGAATTTGCCGGATATAAACAAAAATCGAATGAACCGGAGAAGAAAATAGAACAATTAAGTATTTTCACGGAAGCAGACAAAGATGAGATTGAGGCGGCATTGACAGTTGGATATGCATTCGGGAAAGCAACAAACTCCGCACGTACGCTAGTCAATCTTCCCGGTAATATGCTAACAGCTACAGAGCTAGCTCATTATGCTGAAGAAGTAGCAAAAAAATATGAATTTGAAGTAGAAATTCTTGAAAAAGAGGAAATGGAAAAATTGGGAATGGGTGCTTTTTTAGCTGTAAACCAAGGATCCACAGAGCCTCCAAAAATGATTGTGCTAAAATATCAAGGGAAAGAAGAATGGAAAGATGTTATCGGTCTCGTCGGCAAAGGAGTTACCTTTGATACTGGGGGATATTCATTAAAAACAAAAGCCGGTATCGTTGGGATGAAAACCGATATGGGCGGTGCCGCTGCTGTTCTAGGGGCAATGGAGATCATTGGCGAGCTAAGACCTGAGCAAAACGTTGTAGCAGTTATTCCTTCTACAGATAATATGATTAGTGGTTCAGCATTTAAGCCGGACGATGTCATTACATCTATGAGTGGAAAAACGATCGAAGTATTGAATACTGATGCAGAAGGTAGATTAGCATTAGCAGATGCTATTACTTATGCAAAACATCATGGGGCAAACTATTTAGTTGATGTCGCTACATTAACAGGTGGTGTTATTACTGCGCTTGGCCTTGATAAAACAGGTGCTTTAACTAATCATGAAGGATTTTTTGAACAAGTATTAGAAGCATCAAGTGAATCCGGCGAATTTATTTGGCGCCTGCCACTAACTGAAAATGATAAAAAACGGGTTCGCGGAAGCAAAATTGCGGACTTAAATAATTCCCCAGGCAGTGAGGGTCATGCAATTATGGGAGGTGCTTTTGTCGGAGAATTTGCAGAAGATACCCCATGGGTCCATTTAGATATTGCCGGAACAGCCGTTACTAGTAAAGAGTACGATTTGGGGCCTTCCGGTGCAACCGGAGTTATGGTTCGTACATTGGCCTTACTTGTGGAAAGATTTGAACCAATCAAATAATTCGAGTCAAAAAAAACCGTATGATTACGGTTTTTTTTAATATCCGTGACCTTTCACGTATATTTGGGCAGTTAAAAGCCTATCCAAAATCGCGTTTGCCCATGCCATTCGCCCTTAACTCGCATAAAAATATAAAGAGTGTCTCTAAAAAGGAGGTATACCTAATGTATTATTATCGACAGGCACCCATCCCTCAAAATTCGAGAATGTTTCCTTTTCTTTTTGGCGCCCCACTAGTAGGGGGATTTATTGGCGGGCTTATTGGTGGTGGATTAGGTAGTGCGATATTTAGACCACGTCCTTATCCACTACCATACCCGCAGCCGTATCCGTATCCACAACCATATCCATACCCGCAATATGGGGGTTACGGTGCGAATGCATTCCCATATGTACCATATAGATAATATTGCGGCTTAAAGCTCTTCAATTTCGAAGAGCTTTATTCGATTACTATTTTTACTGCCCCCAGCGAATTTTTAATTGAAGCAGACAACAATTTGGTTCGCTTTTGCTATTTGAAAAGTTCAAAACAAGACCGCTTGGGGTAAAGCGGATGATCGGTATTGTTTTTACTCCAATACTAGAGATCATTTTTTTTACCTCATTTAACTTTGACTGTTGAGCAAAAGTCATTAGCCTTTTTGAAAAATCCTCCGATTTAGATATTTTTTCAACTATTTTTTCAGCGTCTTTTAAAATAACTAACGTTTTGTTAGCGGATTGAATAAATAATGATGGGTTCACTGGCTGATACTGGCGAGAGTAAGAAAAAGGGTATGGCTGATAGGGATTGGGGGGATACATCGGATAATTTGGGTAATTGTGGTTCAAAGCAATCGTCCCCTCCTTAATAATCATGAAACGAGAGTAAATACCTTCCTTTTCACAATATGCTGAAAGAACTGTAGTATGTGTAGCTAAATTTATATTATGATAAAAAATACGGAAGAAGGAGTTTCGGGAATCCTTCTTGAATAATAAGTTTAAGGAGGAAAGATAAAATGGATTATAAAAACACATTAATCGGGGCGTTAGGAATTGAATTTGTAGAGATTGGCAAAGGAAAAGTAGTAGCTACGATGCCTGTGAATGAAAGAACGAAGCAACCATTCGGTTATTTGCATGGAGGGGCATCGGTTGCTCTTGCGGAAACAGTAGCCAGTGTCGGTGCAGCTGCCATCATTGACCAAGAAAGAGAAATATGTTTTGGTTTAGAAATAAACGCAAATCATATTCGATCAAAGCGAGATGGTGTAGTCACCGCTTTTGCAGAGGCAATTCATGTTGGAAAAAGTACTCATGTATGGGAAATCAAAATTAAAGATGAAGAAGACCGGCTTATCTGTACGTCACGATGTACAATGGCAGTAGTACCAAAAAAATAACCTACAAGTGAACGACACTTGTAGGTTATTTTTAATAGCCTTCTTTTAGTTGATGCTGATCATGCTTTATACTATAAAGCAGTATGCCGAACGCAATTAAAAATAGCGCACTAGTCACATAAAATACGGATGATATGCCACTAAAACCTGAAATTAGTCCTCCTAATACAGGTCCTATTACATTTCCTAGAAATCGAAAACTTTGATTATAGCCGAGTACTTCACCCTGCATCTCAAGCGGTGCTTCTCTGCGAATAAAGGCAGTGATGCTTGGAAGCATTCCACCGATGGCCATTCCAAAGAGAAAACGGAAAATGACTAGTTCCCAAAGCTGGTTGGCAAGTGCTTGGGGAATGATAAAAATCGAAGCAAGTATGAGTAAACACATTAATACTTTTTCATGACCAATTTTATCCCCAAGCTTCCCCCATTGACGTGTCATTAATAAATTTCCGAAACCAGTAGCTGAAAACGCCATTCCAGCTAACAAAGCGACACTTCCTGCACTGCTTAATTGACTCACATAAAGAGCCAGTAGTGGTTGGATACTAAAGTTTGCTACTTGGATAAGTAGGGCGATAATCATCACAGTAATTAAAATACGATGATTAAAAATTCTTTTTAAAACATCTTTACGGCTGAATTCTTTCTTCCCTTGTTTAGCTATTTTTTCTTTTCTGTTCTCAACAATACCGAATAGTACACCTGTTGTGGCAATGATGATTGAAATAGAGGTAATGATAAAAGTATACTTAAATCCGAATGAATCAGCCATTGCACCACCAATTAATGGTCCGAATAAAGTTCCAGAAACGGTTCCCATTTGTAGCGTCCCTAAAACTTTCCCTGCACTTTCTTTAGGGGTTTGGGATGAAATGAGGGCAATGGAAGTCGGGATAAATCCTGTTACGATTCCCATCATGAATCTTAAGATGAATAGACCGAGTACATGGTGCATCATCCCCATAAAAAAGATACTAACGGCAATCCCATAACCTGTAATTAAAAGAATTGGTTTAAATCCATACCGGTCGCCAAATCTTCCCCAAATAGGAGAAATGAAAAAAGCCACCAAAAAGGTCACTCCAAAAACAAACCCTGCCCATCTTTGTACATATTCATCATTATAATTTCCGAACGATTCGATGTATAAAGAAAGGAAAGGCATGATCATTGTTGTGCTTGCACCGACTAAGAAGTTGCAAATCCACATAATCAATAAATTACGCTTTTCGTTACTAATTAAAAACACCTTCTTTTTTGGTTATTTTCGTAAAGGTTGTTGTTGTAGGAAATAATGAAATGAACCGTTCCTTTCCGCTATAGGCACTTGCTTTCCGCGGGGCTGGCGATGAGCCTCCTCGTCGCTTCGCTCCTGCGGGGTCTCATCTGTCCAGCTGATCCCGCAGGAGTCAAGTGCCTTCCGCTCCAATCCACTCTGTGCTTATAACAGCAACAATCTTTTAGAAAAGAGCCTTTTATTTTTAATAACTTTCGTTTTCCTAATGTTTCGTTTACCTAAATATTATATTGATATTTTCTAAAATTTCAACTATGAAAAAGCCTATTTATTTTTGTGAAACCGCTTCAATTGCTGTGCTAACAAGGGAAGTACAAGAATAAAAAAAGAGATGATTCGTCATCATCTCCATGCATTAATTATCCCATTTAATTCCGTACATTAATTCATATTCCCGTTGGATGCTTTTTAAACTTTCTATACTTTTTATGTTAAATTCAGATTTCTTAGCTGTGAGATCATTTAGCATTTTCTCAACAGATTGTTTGAGGGAATCATTATAATTTGGGACATCTCCTTCATAAGGTTTGACCATTTTTAACGGTATATTTGATTGTTCTCTGTAAGCTAATGCTTTTCTTTCGTGAAAAAAGGCAACGTCGGTTTCTTTCGGATGATGCAAATCACCTTGCATCGGGTGCTTTAAAACAGCCAGTGTTCTGACAACATAATGATCCGGATAAATGCCGGTAATTTCACCTATGTATTTTCCTGTTTTATTAAAAAAAGTCACTATTTGTTCGAGTTCCATAATAATCTACCTCCTTATGACTATTATGATGGACAACAAACAAAATGAAAAGAAAAGAAGATGAAAGTTGCATCATGGGATATGAATTTAGTAAAGTAAGTGAAGGAAGATATGTATTATCATAATAAATTTTAAATTATACATAAAGGAGTATATCAAATGACATATCCACAGCTTACAAATGAAGTGTTAGAAAACGAAAAGGTCATTGAAATGCAAACAAATATGGGAAATATTAAAATTAAATTATTTCCGGAACTTGCACCTAAAACAGTTGAAAATTTTGTAAAGCATAGTCAAGATGGTTACTATGAAGGTGTTACTTTCCACCGCATCATTAACGGATTTATGATTCAAGGCGGTGACCCGCAAGGTAACGGTACAGGTGGAGAAAGTATTTATGGTGCTCCATTTGAAGATGAATTTTCCCAACAATTATTTAATTTCCGTGGAGCACTATCAATGGCAAATGCTGGTCCAAATACAAACGGCAGTCAATTCTTTATCGTACAAAGTGTGGCTGTTGATCCAAGAATGAAAGGCCAAATGGAAAGAGCGGGTTACCCAGAAGAAGTAATTAATGCATATATGGAAAATGGGGGAACACCACATTTAGATTTCCGCCACACAGTATTTGGTCATGTGATTGAAGGTATGGATGTTGTTGATAAAATCGCTGAAGTGAAAACAGATATGCAAGACCGTCCAGTTCAATTCGATGTTGTTATTGAAAAAATAAATGTATTGAAATAATGGGAAGCTGTCCAAACGGGCAGCTTTTTGTAATAAATTTGTCAAATCAAGCAATTGGTTTTACAAGATGATAATTGGTATACTAGTTAAGAAAAGTTTTATAAGAAAGGGAGTTTCTCATGTTAAACTCTTTAAATATTTTCATACTAAATTTGTTTCTTTATTTTCCGGAAGATAAGAGAGAATATATTCCTGCATTTATTTCGTTTTCGATCTTTTTAATTCTATGCATTCTAACGTTTATGTTTATTCTTAGAGTAAATAAAAAACAATTAAAAAAAGCAAAAGAATTTGAAGAAAAAATTAAACATCTAAAATAATAGATGAGCCAATTCAACTAATGGATTGGCTTTTTGTTTTTTAAACGAATAGATAGGCTTTGTTCTGGCTAGAATTGTGAATAGATAACTAACAAATTTTGGAGGAATACATAATGAAATGGTCTGCTATTCTCTTAACGACAATATTATTGAGCGGGTGTACTCAAGGGAATCCGAAAGATACAGATGTTGATATAAAAAACGCTACAGGTGATAGTCTTGGGAAGATAAATTTAAAAGAGCAAGCGAAGGGTGTCATGTTAAAGATTAATCTAACTGGACTTCCGCCGGGTGAGCATGCGATCCATTTTCACGAAAAGGGAAGTTGTAAAGCTCCCACTTTCACATCCGCCGGTAACCATTTTAATCCTGAAAAGAAAGAACACGGACTTTTAAATCCAAAAGGCTCCCATGCAGGAGATCTTCCTAATATAATTGTAAAAGATGATGGAAAAGCAAAATTAGACATTCTCGCCCCACAAGTTACAATGGACAGTGGTAAAAATTCGTTATTTACTAAAGATGGAACCTCCATTGTCATCCATGAATCCAAAGACGATGGAATGACCCAACCTGCTGGCGATGCAGGTAATCGGATTGCGTGTGGGGTTATAAAAAATAAATGAACCTATGACAATCTTTCATAGGTTCATTTTTATAAATTCACAAATATTTTGATAAACTTCCTCTGCTTTTTCTTCCGGGATTAAATGGCCAGCTTCTTTTAAAACGACAAGTTTTGCATTCGGTATTTCTGCTGCTAACCGTTTTCCGATATGGAGAGGAACCACACGATCAAATTCTCCCCAAATCAGTAGACAGGGTGTAGTAATCGCTTGTAATCTTTCTGAAGTTAAATCTCCTTCCCGATCTCTTACCATTCTTGACAAGCCGCGAAATATTTCATTATTTAAAAACGGTTGCTCATAACCTTTTAACATGTCATCGTCAATAATCATTTTATTATGTACGACATTTTCAACATTTTTCTGCACACCAGATTTTTCTAAGTATCGCTTTACAAAATAATGAAAAAACGGCAAGTAACTTAGTAGTTTTAATGATTGCTTAGAAGCTTCTAAATAGCCGGAACTGCAAAGAAGTATCCCTTTTTTTACTAAACGAGGATTTTGGAGCATTATATTTAAAGCGATTTGTCCTCCCATCGAATGGCCGATAAGATACACGCCCCGGTATCCAAGCTGATTGATTAAAGAAATAACTGTCGCAGCCAAATTATGATAAGAATATTGATAGTGTCCATGTTTTCCGCTTTGACCAAATGGGGGTAAGTCAATGGTAATCACGTTGAATTTTTGCGTTAAATAAGGAATGAGTTTTCTAAAACTAAAAGATGATGAGAGAAAGCCGTGTAATAATACGAAGGTTTCTTTAGCGTTTTTTATTGCGATGTATTTCAAAATATAAATCGATTCCTTTTATATTTTTTTTGTGTGTTGAAACAGAAATTGACATGATTTTCACTCCCGTAAGAGAAAATGGCAAAAAAAAGGACGAGCATTATATCTCGTCAAAAAAATAAAAAGGGGGAATACTAGTGTATAGTATGCTATAAAACTTAACAGTACTATACAGAAAGCCTTGTAATTATAGAATATCCACATTTGTACATTTTTAATCAAATTTATAAAAAATTATTTCGATGGAGTTAATTCGGAGGCCGGCACATCTAAAACCGTTGATAATTTTAAAATCGTTTGTGTATTAGGAACTTGCTCACCAGATTCGTATTTTTCAATCGTTTTCGTTCCCAATCTAGCTTTTAATGCTAATTCTTCTTGTGTTAGATTATGTTGTTCACGATGAAATTTTAGATTTTGTGCAAATGAAGTCATCAAAATCCCTCCAATAATCAGAATTCTTTTCTTTTATTGTATCATATAATCGTTTTTAGTCTTAAATATGCTTCTTGAATTTTTTGTGAGCGTTTTATATTATACGTATTTTTTGATTATCACTATTGACTGTGGTATAATTTTTTATTGCGTATATATAGGAGAAAAATTTAGATAAATAGGAGTGTTTCGATGACGACAAAATACGAAATTGGAAGTGTGTTAACAGGTAAGGTAGCTGGTATTCAACCATATGGAGCTTTTATCGCACTTGATGAGGAAACTCAAGGATTAGTTCATATTTCAGAAATTAAACACGGTTATGTTAAAGATATTAATGATCATTTAAAAATTGGTGACGAAGTGAAAGTTAAAGTGCTTTCAGTTGACGAAGAAAATGGCAAGATCAGCTTGTCTATCCGTGCCACTGAAGAAGCGCCAAAACAAGAGAAAAAACAACCTCGTCGTCGTCAAGCAAGTGTTATTTCTGAAGAGCCAACAGAAGGATTTAATACTTTAAAAGACAAATTACAAGAATGGATTGATCAATCCGATTTAATCAAAAAATAATAATAAAAAATCCGCTCTAGGTTGGAGCGGATTTTTTATTTATGGTTTTTCAATTCCATATTTCCGAATGCGATATTGCAGATTTTGACGACTCATTTGAAGTGCCTGAGCCGTTTTTGTAATGTTATATTGATGGTATTGCAGTCCTTTTTGGATATAATATTTTTCCGCTTCTTGGATGTATTCATCAAACGGTTTAATTGGATTCTTTTGAATTAGCAATTGATGATCGTGTGAAATTCGGTGCCTAAAATTAGTTGGCAAATGATGAAACTGCAGCAATTCCTCATTATCAAGTATCTTCATTGAATTTTTAATGACATGTTCTAATTCCTTTATATTACCGGGCCAATCATAATCAGAAAAGCTTTCGAGGCAATCGTTCGATATTTTTTTTACATTCAGATGATAACGCTCATTATATTTTTTTAAAAAGAATTTAATAATCGAAGGAAGTGTATTTATTCGTTCTCGTAGTGGTGGAATAAAAATAGTGAGTTCACTCAAATGATAATATAATGTTTTATTTAATTTTCCACTTCCTATTAAATCTATAGGATCCTTCCCTAGTGTACAAATAATTTTATACGTTCGTTCAGTAGAAATCATGTCGAGAAAATGCAACTGGCTAGCTGGTGGAAGATAATAAATATCCTCAATTACTAATGTGCCACCTTTTTCATTTTCTAAAAGATTCATTGAATCGATTAGTTCTTGCTCAATCATTGAGACAGGCAATGAGGCACAATTTTGAATAATTAAACGTTTTTCCGCCTGGTAAATCTCATGATGAATACATTCTGAAAGGATATGTTTGCCTGTACCAGATTCGCCTATGATTAATACTGTGGATGAATTTTTTGCTGCTTGTTTTCCGGTATCGATCACCTTTTTCGGGAAAAAGGATCGGTCGGATATATTATCAAAGGTATGTGTAGAAAGTGTTTCTCTTTGCGTATTTTTTTTCATCATTCTTTCCAATTTGGTTACGTCGCGGACGATTTCCACTGCGCCAACTACCGTATTTTGATCAAAAATCGGATAAGTATTGTTCACTGTTTTTATTTCTTGCCCTTTATTATTAAAGTACATTTGTTGAACGTTAAGAATAGGCTCTTTCGTATGCAAAACCTTTAATAAAGTACTATCTTCCCCTTGATAAAACCGAAATACATCTAAAATATTTTTATCTAATACATCTTCAATATCTGTTCCTTCAATTTCAATCATTTTTTTATTGTACAAAATCGTTCTTCCATTCTCATCAATGACATGGACCCCTACATCGATGAGGTCAAGAACTGTTTTATAAATAGTCATTTCATTTTTAAGTTGCATAATATGCCAACCCCTCAAAAAATTCAAAAGAATAAATAAAAAATACTTGAAAAATGCAATATCTTTTTGCATTATTATATATGTAAGGGTTTTCTAGTGCAAATAATTTTTGCACTATTAGTGTCAGAAATGAAAGTTATGATACTGTAAAAAATTATACTAAAAGCTTTTGGAGGAGGAAGAAAGATTAATGATTCCTTATAAACATGAACCATTCACAGATTTCAGTAAACCGGAAAATCAACAAGCTTTTCAAGAAGGCTTGAAATTAGTAGAAAGCTATTTAGGACAAGATTACCCACTTGTAATTGGTGGCGAAAGAATAACTACTGAAGATAAAATTGTCTCTATTAACCCTGCAGATAAAAGTGAAGTAATTGGACGCGTGTCCAAAGCAAATAAAGAATTAGCTGAAAAAGCAATGACAACAGCATATGAAACATTTCAAACGTGGAAAAAAGTAAAACCGGAAGTACGCGCGGATATTTTATTTAAAGCAGCTGCAATCGTACGTCGTCGTAAGCATGAATTTTCCGCTTTATTAGTAAAAGAAGCGGGTAAACCATGGAATGAAGCAGATGCTGATACTGCTGAAGGTATTGACTTCATGGAATATTATGGTCGCCAAATGTTGAAATTAAAGGATGGCCTTCCTGTTGAAAGCCGTCCCGGTGAGTTTAATCGTTTTGGCTATATTCCTCTAGGAGTAGGTGTTGTTATTTCTCCATGGAACTTTGCCTTTGCAATTATGGCTGGTACAACAGTTGCGGCACTTGTAACTGGTAATACTGTACTATTAAAACCTGCATCTGCAACACCTATTATTGCAGCAAAATTTGTTGAAGTTCTTGAAGAAGCGGGACTACCTAAAGGGGTATTAAACTATGTACCAGGTAGCGGCTCCGAAGTGGGAGATTATTTAGTTGATCATCCAAAAACTCGTTTCATCAGCTTTACTGGATCACGTGATGTAGGTCTACGCATTTATGAACGTGCATCTAAATTAAACGAGGGTCAAATTTGGTTGAAACGTGTGATCGCTGAAATGGGCGGAAAAGATACGATTGTTGTTGATGCAGAGGCAGATCTTGAATTAGCAGCGCAATCGATCGTTGCATCTTCATTTGGCTTCTCAGGACAAAAATGTTCAGCATGCTCTCGTGCAGTTATTGTTGAGGATGTATATGATAAAGTTCTAAATCGCGCAGTAGAGTTAACAAAAGAATTAACTGTTGGAAATCCGGTTGATCGCGGTAATTATATGGGACCCGTTGTCGACCAAGCTGCATATGATAAAATTATGAGCTATATTGAAATCGGTAAATCAGAAGGTAAATTGATGACTGGTGGAGAAGGCGATGCTTCGAAAGGTTATTTTGTACAACCAACCATTTTTGCCGATGTTGATGAAAATGCACGTTTAATGAAAGAGGAAATTTTTGGACCTGTTGTTGCATTTTGTAAAGCGAAAGATTTTTCACACGCTATAGACATTGCAAATAACACAGAGTATGGCTTAACAGGTGCTGTTATCACAACGAATAGAGAACATATGGAACAAGCACGTGAAGATTTTCATGTAGGTAACCTATACTTCAATCGTGGCTGCACAGGTGCCATCGTTGGCTACCAACCATTTGGTGGATTTAATATGTCAGGAACTGACTCAAAAGCTGGTGGTCCTGATTACTTGGCACTTCATATGCAAGGAAAAACAACTTCTGAAATGTTGTAAGTGAAGTTTTGAATTTCATTTTTATAAGGGCCTTCTTTTTTGAGAAGGCTCTATTTTAAGATAGGGGGAAATTTTTTATGGTAACAAAGTCGGAGGCAATTATCGAGCAAACGGAAAACTATGGAGCTCATAACTATCATCCACTGCCAGTTGTTATATCTGAAGCTGAAGGCGTTTGGGTAAAGGATCCAGAGGGTAATAAATACATGGATATGTTAAGTGCTTACTCTGCTGTGAATCAAGGCCATCGTCATCCGAAAATAATTGAAGCGCTTAAACAACAAGCAGATCGTGTGACTTTAACTTCACGTGCTTTTCATAATGACCAACTTGGTCCATGGTTTGAAAAAGTATGTAAGTTAACGAATAAGGAAATGGCATTACCGATGAACACAGGTGCTGAGGCAGTTGAAACCGCCATTAAAGCGGCAAGACGATGGGCATATGATGTAAAAGGTGTAGCAGAGAACCAAGCTGAAATTATCGGATGTGAAGGTAATTTTCACGGGAGAACAATGACCGCCGTATCCCTATCTTCCGAGGAAGAGTATAAACGGGGATTTGGTCCAATGCTACCAGGTATTAAACTTGTCCCATATGGTGACTTAGAAGCTTTAAAAGCGGCCATAACACCAAATACAGCAGCGTTTATTATTGAGCCAATTCAAGGAGAGGCGGGAATTGTTATTCCACCGGAAGGTTTCTTAAAAGCTGCTTACCAATTATGTAAAGAAAATAATGTATTATTTATTGCAGATGAAATTCAATCAGGCTTAGCGCGTTCCGGAAAAATGTTTGCATGTGATTGGGAAGATGTCGACCCTGATGTTTATATTCTCGGAAAGGCTCTTGGCGGTGGTGTTTTCCCAATTTCCTGTGTCGTTGCTAATAAAGATATTTTAGGCGTTTTTAACCCAGGTTCTCACGGTTCTACCTTCGGAGGAAATCCGATGGCCTGTGCTGTTTCCATTGCAGCTCTAAATGTGCTTGTTGAAGAAAAATTAAGTGAAAAGTCTCTAGAGCTTGGAGAATATTTTATGGGGCAATTAAAAGAAATTCAGAACCCAATTATTAAAGAAGTGCGCGGTAAAGGATTATTTATTGGTGTTGTTTTAGGAGAGCCTGCAAGAAAATATTGTGAGGCATTAAAATTAGAGGGACTCCTATGTAAAGAAACACATGAGAATGTCATTCGTTTTGCGCCGCCACTTGTCATTACAAAAGAAGAACTTGATTGGGCCATTGGACGTATAAAAAAAGTTCTCTCTTAATATTTCTTGGAAGTTACAGTCTTTCACACGATCATATAGTAAAGAGGAGAATTCGATGGAAAATCTAAATTTATTTACATCTACTCAGGATGTTATTCAGGAAGCCCTTTCGAAATTGGGATTTAATAATGAGATGTATGAACTGTTAAAAGAACCATTACGAATTTTGACTGTCCGAATGCCAATTAGAATGGATGACGGAACGATTAAAGTCTTTACAGGGTATCGTTCTCAACATAATGATGCTGTTGGACCTACAAAAGGGGGAGTTCGCTTTCACCCTGAAGTAAATGAGGATGAAGTAAAGGCATTATCGATGTGGATGACAATTAAATGTGGAATTGTTGATCTTCCGTATGGCGGAGGAAAAGGCGGAATTGTTTGCGATCCACGAACAATGTCAATGGGAGAAATTGAACGATTAAGCCGTGGATATGTTCGTGCGATCAGTCAAATCGTCGGCCCGACAAAAGATATTCCTGCTCCGGATGTGTATACGAACTCACAAATTATGGCATGGATGATGGATGAGTATAGTAGTTTGCGTGAAAATGATTCTCCAGGTTTTATTACAGGGAAACCGATTGTACTTGGCGGGTCTGAAGGCCGGGATAAAGCAACAGCACAAGGTGTGACCATCTGCATTGAAGAGGCAGCTAAGAAAAAAGGATTTGATTTAAAGGGCGCGCGTGTTGTCATTCAAGGCTTCGGAAATGCAGGTAGCTTTCTAGCGAAGTTTCTCCATGATGAAGGTGCAAAGGTCATCGGAATTTCCGATGCATACGGTGCCCTGCACGATCCTAATGGTTTAGATATCGATTATTTACTTGATCGTCGTGATAGTTTTGGGACGGTAACGACATTATTTGAAAATACGATAACGAATAAAGAACTTTTAGAACTTGATTGTGATATTTTAGTTCCGGCTGCAATTTCAAATCAAATTACTTCGGAAAATGCTAGTAATATTAGAGCATCCATCGTTGTTGAGGCAGCCAATGGACCTACAACAGCAGAAGCTACAAAAATCCTAACAGAAAGAGGAATTCTACTAGTGCCGGATGTTCTTGCGAGCTCTGGTGGTGTAACGGTTTCTTACTTTGAATGGGTACAAAATAACCAAGGGTATTACTGGACAGAAGATGAAGTAAATGAAAAGTTACGAAAAAAACTTGTAGATGCCTTTAATAATGTATATACAACTGCAGAGACACGTAAACTTAATATGCGTTTAGCAGCGTATATGGTTGGATTAAGAAACGCTGCTGAAGCGTCCAAGTTTAGAGGTTGGATATAATCGATAATTGAATGAAAAAAGAACAGGTATAAATGTACCTGTTCTTTTTATTACCTATTAGTTCTCGCTTCCGGAGAGCGTTCAAACTCTTCATTCGGTTTAAATAATATACCTAAATTAATCAACCCGGCAATTCCTACTAGCCCATAAATAATACGAGTTAATATCGTTGTATTACCAAAAATAGAAGCAACTAAATTAAAATGAAAAAATCCGATGAGACCCCAATTGATCGCTCCGATAATTGTCAATACTAATGCAATTCGTTGAATGGCACCCATCTAATTCCTCCTTTCGAGCTTAGTTTGAATCATATACATAAAATTTATTCATTTGGTCATCATTAACCTTGAGTATAAGCTTAGTTTCTTGAAAAAATGAAGGGCATTCGATAAAGTGAATAAAGTAGTTGAAAATCTTTTATTGGAGGAATCTCTATGACACATATTCAATTTGATTATTCAAAAGCGTTATCCTTTTTTGGTGAGCATGAACTAACAAATTTAGAACCGGCGGTAAAGGCTGCCCACCAATCTTTACATAATAAAACTGGTGCAGGAAATGACTTTTTAGGTTGGATAGATCTTCCTGTAGAATATGATAAAGAAGAATTTCAACGGATATTAAATGCTTCGGAAAAAATTAAAAATGATTCGGATGTCCTATTAGTTATAGGAATTGGCGGTTCATATTTAGGGGCACGTGCGGCCATTGAAATGTTAAATCATAGTTTTTATAATACGCAATCAAAAGACAAACGAAAAACTCCGCAAATACTATTTGTAGGAAACAATATTAGTTCATCATATATGACTGATGTAATTGATCTTTTAGAAGGAAAAGATTTTTCAATTAATGTCATATCAAAATCAGGTACAACTACAGAACCTGCAATTGCATTCCGTATTTTTAGTAAGCTATTGAAGAAGAAATACGGTGAGGAAGGTGCGAAACATCGGATCTTTGCAACGACAGATAAAGCAAAAGGTGCATTAAAAACATTGGCTAATGAGGAAGGTTATGAAACATTTGTTATTCCTGATGATGTCGGTGGACGGTACTCCGTATTAACCGCTGTTGGCTTGCTTCCAATTGCCGTTAGTGGTGTGAATATTCAAGAGATGATGGATGGGGCAGCACAAGCAAGAAGTGATTTCAATAATGAAAATATAAAAGAAAATATTGCTTATCAATATGCGGCTGTTCGTAATGTTCTTTATAATAAAGGGAAAACGATTGAAATGTTGATTAATTATGAACCAGGATTACAATATTTTTCCGAATGGTGGAAGCAATTATTTGGAGAAAGTGAAGGGAAGGACCAAAAAGGAATTTTTCCTTCCTCTGCTAATTTTTCTACCGATTTGCATTCATTAGGTCAATACATTCAAGAAGGCCGTCGTGACTTATTTGAAACAGTCATTAAAGTGGCTAAAGCTAGACATGAGTTAGTGATTGAAGAAGAAGAACATGATTTAGACGGCCTTAATTATCTTGCAGGAAAAACCGTTGATTTCGTCAATAATAAAGCATTTGAAGGAACTCTTTTAGCACATACAGACGGAAATGTCCCTAATTTAGTCGTAGAAATTCCAGAAATGAATGCCTACACATTCGGATATTTAGTCTATTTCTTTGAAAAAGCTTGTGCAATAAGCGGATATCTTCTCGGTGTAAATCCATTCGATCAACCTGGGGTTGAGGCGTATAAAGTAAATATGTTTGCGCTTCTAGGAAAACCAGGATACGAAGCTAAAAAGGCTGAATTAGAAAATAGATTAAAATAAAAAATCCCCAATTGGGGATTTTTTTATTAAAGAATATGATTGTACTCTATGAGAGAAACTAAGAAAAAAAGGAGTGCGATCATCCATGTATAAAATTCCCTCAAAAATTGAAGGAAAGCAATTTCAGCTGTATAAGCTTGAGCAACTATTAAAACCAAAAGGTTATTCAATTGGTGGTGGTTGGGACTATGATCAAGGCTATTTTGATATGAAAATGGCGAATGATGATGGCTATCAATTTTTAAGAGTTCCATTCACTCCAGTCGATGGTCAGCTTGATACTAGAGGTGTAGTCGTTCAACTCGGGATCCCATTTATTTTGAATCATGTTTATCAAAATGACGTTGACGACGATGCGGGTGTAGGTTACGCCGCGGCAGCCTTTGATCAATTTGCTGAGCCGAAAGATGAAGATGGGAATATCCCTAAAAAATATATCGACTATGGAAAAGAATTAGTCCGTGAATTAGAACATATTCTATTTTCTTAGGTTCGATTATTTAGAAATAACAAGGAGCTCATCATCGTTCGTAATTTTACGGTTGAGGGGAGGATTAATCATCGTATCCTCTCCTGTTTTTAATCCAATGAGTAATTTTCGATCCTCTTGTAAAAGATTACTTAATGCTTGAAATGTTAAACCAACCCATTCTGGTTTGATAGGAATAAATGTTAAATGATTGTCATTTAAATGATCCATCATTGAGAGAATAGTTTCTGACATTCCGTGAGAGAGGATACTATTCATCATTACGTATGATGTCTGCATATTCGTTTGAACAACTTCATTTGCGCCTCCTCGTTTCGCGTTCATGAAGTTTTCGATCGTTAAAATTTCAACTGTACAATACACATCTGGATTAATACCTTTAACAGCAAGTAATGTCAAAATTGTCCCCATATCAGCATGTATTTCTGTTTTATGTTGATCAGAAGTAATTAGCACAAATTCCGCGTAGGCAATATTTGCTTTTTTCAAAACTTCATCAATATATGGTTTTCCTCTGATAAAGTGAACTTGGCGGTTTAGATATGGATTTTGGTCAAGTGTATCATCGATTAAAACGATAGGATGTTGATTATGCGTTTGTAATAATTGTTGAATTACACTTTTAGATCGCCCATTCCATCCGATGATAATGATATGATTTTTTCCGTTAAACATCGTTTTTCCTTTTATATGAGAATTTTGTAATCTGATTGTTGATGCAGCAAGTGATGCGAAATATGCGGATACTAAGCCCGCCCCGACAAACACAAGAAGGATTCCTAGAAGTCTTCCTTTAATCGTTACAGGATAGACATCTCCATACCCAACTGTTGCCGTTGTAATCACTGCCCACCAAATACCAACGAAAATGGAGGGAAACGATTTCGGTTCGATAAAATGGATAGCCGCTCCGAAAAAGATAATAACTGAGATAGCTAATAATAATACCCTCAAAATAACCGGCCAACGAAGAAATCGGTAATAGAATTGCTGAAACATTCTATCAGCTCCTTTAAACACTCATCCATTATCTCCATATGGTTACAAAACTATAACTCATTAGGATAAAATTCTCTTGCAGTTTTTATAAAATTGAATATAATAAAAGAATAGAAAAGGGGGCATTAGCTCAGCTGGGAGAGCGTTTGGCTGGCAGCCAAAAGGTCAGGGGTTCGAGCCCCCTATGCTCCATATTAAAAACACTATCCGGAATGGTTAGTGTTTTTTTATGTTCATCATTTTAAAAAATTAATTAGCAAACCGAAATGTTTTTTTGTACAATTAATGATGAGATTAAAAATGAAGGGGGATATTAAACTGAATTCGAATACAGAAGGCCTTCAGTTAATGAAAAGTACTGAAAAAATTTGGACAAGGGACTTTATATTAATTTGCTTAGCCAATTTTTTTATTTTTCTTGGTTTCCAAATGACATTACCGACAATCCCGTTGTTTGTCGAACATTTAGGTGGAAATGATCAACTAATTGGTTTAGTAGTGGGGATATTTACCTTTTCAGCACTACTTCTTCGACCATTTGCAGGCCATGCACTAGAATCAAAAGGCAGACGTTTTGTCTACTTATTTGGTTTGACAATTTTTGTACTATCAGTCGGCTCATTTGGATTCGCTATGAGTATTATGTTTTTATTTGCTCTACGAATTATTCAAGGGGTTGGATGGGGATTTTCAACGACTGCATCAGGAACGATAGCAACAGATTTAATTCCAGCTACAAGACGTGGAGAAGGTATGGGATACTACGGTTTATCGGGTAACCTAGCATTGGCCTTTGGACCATCACTTGGCCTCGCATTAGCAGGAGTACTTACCTTTAAGCAATTGTTTTTTATTTGTGCGGGATTAGGAATTGCGGCATTATTATTATCTTCTAAAATTCGATACAAAAAGGTAGAGAAATCTGAGTCGGCTTCGGTAACAGTTAAATGGGACTTTTATGAAAAAACAGCCCTCTCCCCATCCTTACTATTATTTTTTATCACCGTTACGTTTGGGGGAATTGCGTCCTTCTTACCGTTGTATACCGAACAAAAGGGGATTGCGGGTATTCAATGGTATTTCCTTATTTATGCATTGGCATTGATGTTGACAAGAACTTTTGCAGGGAAATTATATGATAAAAGAGGACATCAAGCAGTATTCATCCCAGGAGCCTTGTTAATCATTGTGGCGATGGTTTTATTAGCGTGGTTACCAAATAGCTCAATTCTATTTGTTGCAGCTTTTCTTTATGGATTTGGTTTTGGATCGGTTCAACCGGCATTGCAGGCGTGGTCCATTGAGAAGGCACCTAAAAATAGGAAGGGAATGGCGAACGCAACTTTCTTTTCATTTTTTGACTTAGGTGTTGGTGTGGGCGCAATGGCGTTCGGACAAATTGGACATTTATTTGGATACGGAAGTATTTACAAAACAGCTGCTATTTCTGTAATCATTTCAATCATTTTATATATAGTCATCCTGCGCAAAGAAAAAAGTTCAAGCTCTAGGATAAATGCATAGAAGGGGAACTGACATCGTTCAGCCCCTTTTTTAAAAAGCTAAGCAAGACGCTTCCGCTTTAGTAACTAACTTTCAATTTCAGTTCCTACAACTTCATTCAAGTTCGATACGAGGTGGAAGATTTCAGTTGTTGGTCTTCTATAACTTGTGACTGCTTTTAATACGACTAAAAAGCTATCGTTTTGAAGGTCTTTAATACGAACACCCTCAATTGTTATTTTGTTATCCTCAATTTGGGCGATTACTTTATCTATACTCATTTTATCCTTAACTGTAATTCGTAATTGGATATCTTTTTTTCTAAGTTGTTTAGGTCCGATTTTTGATAAGATAGATGGAATAATTTCAACACTAATCATAAGTAAAATAACACCGGCAGCTGCTTCAAAGTAAAAGCCGGCACCTACTGCGATCCCAATACCTCCAGCTCCCCATATCATAGCCGCGGTTGTTAAACCTGTAATATTATCATTTCCTTTTTTTAAAATAACACCAGCTCCAAGAAAACCAATGCCTGAAACAATTTGTGCTGCTAGTCTTAAAGGGTCCATTTGTATAGGAACTCCATTTGAGTGTGGAAAAAGGTATGCTGATTGAATGGATACGATTGTTAATAGGCAGCTAATTATAGAGATAACGAGACTCGTTTTCAATCCTAATGGTTTTCGTTTTAACTCTCTTTCTAATCCGATTATTAATCCTAGTACCGCTGATATACATAGTTTAAATAATATATTAACGTCTAATAACTCCATTGTAATCCCCTTTCGACGCTTAACTGTTGAAACGATGATAGAAAATAGGGTGAAAAGATTATAGAATAAGTGTATATATTTTATCATAATTTTCATACGGCATAAGGAGAGTTATATGAATAATCCAAAAGTTAATCCATACTTCGCCCTTGTTGTAGGGGTACTTACCGTTTCAACTTCAGCTATACTAGTGAAACTTTGTACGTCAAGTGCAGGAGCAATTGCATTCTATCGTCTATTTTTCTCAGTTATTATTATGTTCCCGTTTTTTTTATCGAAGAATGTTAATGAATTAATGAAAATATCGAAAAAGGACTGGCTTTTTTCGGGCATATCTGGCGCCTGTTTAGCATTTCATTTTATCCTCTGGTTCGAATCTTTAAATTATACTTCCGTTGCTAGTTCTACTGTTTTGGTCACACTACAACCTTTATTTGCTTTTGCTGGAACCTTTTTATTTTTTAAAGAGTCCTTTACGCTAAAAGCAATAATCTGTGGTGTTTTTGCGATTATAGGGAGCGTTGTTATTAGTTGGGGAGATTTCTCGATTAGTGGAATGGCATTGTTTGGAGATTTATTAGCTTTTTTAGCATGCATGTTAGTTACTGCCTACTTATTGTTTGGCCAAAATGTTAGAAAACGCATGTCCCTAATGTCATACACATTTATCGTTTATACTATTAGTTCACTAATTCTTTTAATCTATATATTAGTAAGAGGTGAAGCATTGATCCCCACGGATAATATGGACTGGATTTACTTTTTACTTTTAGCTATTCTTCCAACATTATTAGGGCACACACTTTTCAATTGGACGATTAAATGGTTAAGCACATCGGTTATTTCAATGGCAATTTTATTCGAACCAATTGGTGCTTCAATTTTGGCTTATTTTATTTTAAAGGAAAATATTATCTGGACACAAATTATCGGTGGATTGATTATCCTTCTTAGTATAACCCTTTTCATTATTGATGAGAAAAAAGCTAAGTCCAAATCAATTGATACAAATACATATCAAGTACAATAAAAATCTTTCAGGATTTAAATAAATAGATAGGTCAATCCTGAAAAGACAAACGCCATAATTAAGGTGAAAATTAAAGTAGTATAATGTTGAAAGCTTATATTTTCAATCTTTATTTCAAAAATAAGTGTGTAAATAAATAAGTAAACTGCCATCGAAAATGATAGTACTAATGCGATAATAATTACTCATTACTCCTTCCCAAATAATATTAACTTTGATAATATATATTTAATGATTGTCCTAAGTATGATAATAGGGTTTAAAAGATTTTAAAAAAAAGTATTGCAACGCGAAAATATCCATGATATATTATTAAACGTCCGATACAGAAATTGTTATATTAATAACACTTAAATAAACATTTTGTTTAAAAAAGTGTTGACTGGCAATCGGAAAGGTGATAACATTAAAAAGTCGCCTCAAAAAGCGAAAAATTGATCTTTGAAAACTGAACAAAACGAAACGTCAATTAATTTATTTTTAACTAGAGCTATTTCAAACATCTTTTTGGAGAGTTTGATCCTGGCTCAGGACGAACGCTGGCGGCGTGCCTAATACATGCAAGTCGAGCGAACTTGATGGGAGCTTGCTCCCTGATAGTTAGCGGCGGACGGGTGAGTAACACGTGGGTAACCTGCCTGTAAGACTGGGATAACTCCGGGAAACCGGGGCTAATACCGGATAACTTTTTCCTTCGCATGC
>NZ_NAZB01000002.1:0-129229 GCF_003055045.1 Heyndrickxia sporothermodurans | reverse complement strand
ATTTTTTTGTAACTTTACTTCTAAATCTAAAGGCAAAACTAATTGATTCATGGTATAATTTTTAAACATAAGGATCCTTCTTTCTGATTTTATTTGGTGTGGTAACTTAATTTTATCAGAAGTGGTCCTTATTTTTATTCAAAAAATAATCAAAGCCGGTGAAATTTTACTCGTCGTAAAAATTCACCGGCTTTTTCATCTCAGAGGTGGGTTTTGTCCCAGCCTCTTTTATTGTGTAAATGAGTTGGGGAAATTTCGAAAAAGTTTAAAATTGATTAGTATATAGAAAAAAATTTCTCGTTTATGATAATATTGTTTAGTATAATCACTTATAGGTATTTTTTATATGTTACAATCTCTGCATTCAATAAATATTTTTAGAAATAATATGCATTATATAATTGGAAAAAAATTTTTTCTACATAATAAGAGGTGTTGATTTTTATATGGCAAAGAAGATTACTGTTATTGTACCGATTTATAATACTGCAGAGTTCTTGGAACAATGCATTAATTCAGTATTGAATCAGACGTACAATAACTTAGAAATATTGTTAATAAATGATGGGTCGACAGATCGAAGTAAAGAAGTAATTGAATCTTTTTCAAAAATAGATAATAGAGTAGTTTGTCATGATTTTGTCCAAAGAAAAGGTGTAGGTGCCGCTAGGAATTTTGGATTAGAGAAGGCAACCGGGGATTACGTTTATTTTCTAGACAGCGATGATTATATAGAAAAAAGTACTTTACAATTATTAGTAGAAAATATCGGGGATTACCAGATAATTAGTGGAAAAACAAAGAAGATTAATAAAGCCAATGAGGCTATGCAAATAGAAGAGAACAATTATGAGGTTTTAATATATAAAAAGAAGCGAACAAAACTTTTTAAAAATAGAACTATGTTAAATCGTTTAATTTCAATTGATTTTATAAGAGAAAACCAATTAAAGTTCTCCGAAGATGTAAAGTGTTATTCAGACTTTTCACTAATTGTACCTATTCTAGAAAAAATTGATACTATGCTTTATTTAAAACAAGCGATTTATTTTAAAAGAAAAAGGAATGACCCAATCACTAATCCATCGCTTTCACAACTTGGAAGAGAGGAAAGAATTGTTGACTTTTTGAAAATTTATTCAAAGTTAAAACAGCAGTATTCCGACTTTTGGATTGCAACAAAGTATTTAGATAGTCATTTTTTAAATTATTATCGAAGGACAATAATCTTATTCTTTAAAGATTCACAAAACATGAATGATTATTTTAATGAAGTGTCAAAATCGGCTAAATTAGTTGATAATAAAATTCTTAAAAGAAAGCATTTTGTTATCCGTAAAGAAATTAAACAATTAATGAATGAACAAAAAAGTAAATATTCAAATTCACTAAAATGGCATTTAAGGTTTAGTGAAATTAAAAAAGCTTTAAAGGGTAGAACGAATTTATATAATTATTTTTATCGTTCAATATTTATGCAAAGGCCGATGAAAGAAAATAGAATTGTTTTTGAAAGCTTTTTAGGTAAAAACTATTCGGACAGTCCTAAATATATTTATGAATACATGGTAAAGGAAAATATGGATTATGAATATATTTGGATATTTAATGAACCTGGTAAAAAGATCCCAGGTAATGCAAAACAAATTAAACGATTTAGTATAGCTTATTACTACTATTTAGCAACTTCTAAATATTGGGTTAGTAACTCTAGAATGCCTTTAAGACTCAAGAAAAGGGAAGGGAATATTTATCTCCAAACGTGGCATGGGACCCCTTTGAAAAAATTAGTTTTTGATATGAATGATGTTCATTCAGCCAATCCTAATTATAAAAAACATTTTTATTTACAATCTAGAAGATGGGATTATTTAATTTCTCCTAACCAGTACTCTTCAGATATTTTTAGAAGAGCATTTAAGTTTAATAAAGAAATGCTGGAATTTGGTTATCCAAGAAATGATATTCTCTACAGTCCCAATAAACTACAAATTACAAAAACAATAAAAGAGAGACTAGGAATTCCCGTTGATAAAAAAATTATTTTATACGCTCCGACTTGGAGAGACGATGAATTTTATCAGCCAGGTAAATATAAGTTTGATCTTAAACTCGATCTTTATAAACTAAAAGAAGAATTAGGAAATGATTATGTAATTGTTTTAAGAATGCATTATTTTATTGCAGATGAAATAGAAACATCAGGGCTTGATAACTTTGCATTTAATTTATCCAAGTATGATGATATTGCGGAATTGTATTTACTTTCAGATATACTAATTACAGACTATTCATCCGTATTCTTTGATTATGCTAATTTACAAAGACCTATTTTATTCTATGCATATGACTTGGAAAAGTATAGGGATACCTTAAGAGGATTCTATATAAATATTGAAGAAGAGGTACCTGGACCAATTTTAAAAACAACAGATGCTGTAATAGAATCCATAAAGAATATTGATTTAGTGAATGAAAAATATAAAGAGAAATATGACAAATTCTATAATAGATTCTGTAATTGGGATAATGGTAAAGCTGCTAAAAATGTTGTTGAAAGGGTATTTAAATAGTCGAGTTAATTTAAAAAATACTTTCTTTTGAAAGTATTTTTTAAATTTGGTCATTTGGGATAGTATATAATATAATTGTTTTTAGCACCTATTAACCTATTAGGAGTGTAAATTATGTTTCCGATGAATTCTAAATATTACTTTTTGGTAAGTATTATAAAGTATGATTTTGGTGGTTTAACAAATAGTATGCTTCAGCGAGCTAGAATATTTACTGAAAAGGTTGGAGTAGATTCAACAATTTTGACATTCGATTATAATCCTGATTATGAAGGTATCATTAATCGTTTATGGGAACTAAATAAAATTAATGAGAAAATAAAGATTTTAAATATGTATGACTTTTTTAAAAATAGATCAAATGATTCTCTTTATAAAAATAATATAGATGATCATGTCATTCAAGAAAAAGAAAATGGGTATTTTGCAGAAAAGGTAAAAGGTAAAAATGCATATAGATATTTTAATAATGGGTTATATGTTAAATATAAAAGCTTCGAAAAACCAAATGGTAAATTGAAATTTATTGATTATGTTAATGAAAATCGATCAAGAACAAGAAGGGAAGAATTTGATGACTTTGGGAGAATAAGAAAGACTACTTATTATGACTTTTTACACAATCTTCCTAAGCAAGAATTGTTTTTTGATGAACTAGGAAACTGTTTTATGAGTAAATGGCATAAATTAGATAAATCCTCAAGTCGTGTTGAAAAAGTAATATGGTTTAATGAAAAAGGTGAAATAAAAAAGGTATTCTTTAGTGATCTTGAGTTAAAGCAGTTTTGGCTAACACAATTAACCGAAGATCAATTTAATCACTTTTTTATAGTAGATGGACGAAATGAGGATCAAACAGCTTTACTAGACAAAAAAAATATTTTTACGATAAATGTCATTCATAGCATACATATTAGACCGCCGTACGAACCGGGTTCTAAACTTAGACTGGGCCACCGTTTTATTTTTAATAATGCAGAAAAAACGGATGGAATTGTATTATTAACCGAAGGACAAAAAAAAGATGTTGAGGAACAATTTGGACATAGAAACAATTATTTTGTTATCCCGCATGCTTATGGTAGACCAAATGACATTGGAGTATTTGATGGAGAAGAAAAATATAAAGCAGTAATAATTGCACGGTACAGAGAAGTAAAACAGTTAGACCATGCAATAAGAGCTTTTGCTTTAGTATGCAAAGAATTTCCTAATGCTACATTGGATATATACGGCTTTGGCCCTGAAGAAGAAAATTTAAGGAAACTAATTAAACAGCTACATCTTATAAATAATGTTTTTTTAAAAGGGTTTACAAATAATGTTGCGGAAATTTACAAATCGGCTAATGTTTCTTTATTAACAAGTGATCATGAAGGCTTCGGAATGGTTGTTTTGGAAAGTTTAGCTAATGGTTGTCCAGTAATTAGTTACGATATTAAATACGGACCAAGCGATATGATTCAAAATGAATATAATGGATATCTAGTGAAAGCAAATGAGTGGGAGCATCTCGCAGAAAAGATAGTAGTACTTTTTAAAAATCCTTTGCTTCAAAAAGAAATGAGAATCAATTCTTATAATAGTGTAATAAAATTTAACGAAGAAAATTTTATAAATAGATGGTCTAATTTATTTCAAACAGTAATAGAACAAAAGGATAAAAGAAGCCCTATATCCAATATGAGTTTTGAATTAGATAGTTTTGAAGTAGAAGACAGCAATAATGGGATTTATAAGATCAAAGGAAATCTATTATATAAAGGAGAAAATCCTTCAAATTATCTTGACGAAATAAAAGTATTTTGGAAAATAGTAGAGAGATCATCTGGAGAAGAAATTATTAATGATGCAAAACTTTTAACTAGTGATGATTCTTTATTTGAAGTTGAAGGTGAACTTAATTTTCATAACAAAGTATTTCAAGGAAGATGGGATTTGGCAATAGTTTTACAATGGAGTAATTTTTCTTTTTTAGGTAGAGTAACGATTGATGAAAATGATAGCGTATATTTAGAAAAAAAATGGGTTAAATCGAAAAATGATTTGATAATTGTACCTTATTTAACAAAAAATAAAAATAACCTTGCATTCCAAGTAAAGCCAACTATAAATAATAAAACAGAAAAAAAGACTGGTTTTTTAAAAAAAATTGGACTGGTAAGATAAAACCATGAGGTTAAAAATAGAAGGAATATTAAACATGGATTCACATTCTTGTGAGTTAGAGAAAAGGTCAAAATAACTTTAACAGAAAAAATTTATGAACTTTTTTGGAATTAGTAATACAACCATACTACACAAAAAAATGAAAATTTAGCTTTTAATATAAATAGGAATGACTATTTAGTGGGAACTTCTTTTTTCATAAATATTTTGGTAATAATAAATCTGTTGAAATTAGTGCCGAAAAATAATATAATGTTTCTTGTATTTTAAATAATTTAGGTTACAATTATTTTTTAAAAATATTCTTTTATTGTTTGACTTTCTAAAAGAATATTGTGAAGTTGTTTATTTACCAAGGATTAATGGGATTTCTACATCTCAAATCCAAGAAGATTTACTCTCAGTAAATAATTAATAATAAGTTCCTTACGTAATTGTTGAAAAAAGTAGCTTCCCTATTGTGGTTGAGGCTACTTTTTAATTTAATGAGAATATTATAGAATAAATAAGGTGAGTTTTAGGTTTCAAATCCCAATTTTATATTTTAATTAATGATATAAAATATGGGGTGGAAAAGATAAAAAAAGGAATTGTATAATGTTAAAAAAAATATTAGTGAAATTTAAAAAACATTCTTTTGTTCAAAAATTATATCTTATTGTTTTTAAACTAGTAAGTCTAATCCCTAAAAATAAAAAGCTAATAATGTTTGAAAGCTTTCTTGGAAAGCAGTATAGCTGCAATCCAAGAGCGATATATGAATATTTGTTAAAAGAAAATGTAGATTATCAAATGTATTGGAGTATAGATCCTAGATATATCCACAATTTTCAAGAACAAAATATAAAATATATTAAAAGGTTTTCAATAAAATGGTTGTTTTTAATGGCACATGCAGGATATTGGGTGACAAATAGTCGAATGCCTTTATGGATACCAAAACCAAGAAATACAGTTTACCTTCAAACGTGGCATGGAACCCCATTGAAAAGGCTTGCTGCTGACATGGAAGAAGTCCATATGGCAGGAACAACAACTGAAAAATACAAAAAGGATTTCCATAAGGAATCGGCTAATTGGGATTTTCTTATTTCACCAAATGAATATTCCACGAATATTTTTAAACGTGCTTTTAATTTTCATAATACTGTAATTGAATCCGGGTATCCGAGAAACGATTATCTGTACACTAACAATAATCCAGAAAAAACCATGAAATTAAAAGAAAAAATCGGGATACCGTTTGATAAGAAAGTTTTATTATATGCTCCAACTTGGAGAGATGATCAATTCAATCAGAATGGTCACTATGAATTTAATCTTGAATTAGACATAGAACTGTTAAGGGAGCAATTAGGCGACCAATATGTCATTCTATTAAGGACACATTATTTAATAGCTGCAAATCTTGATTTAAGTATCTATAATGGTTTTGCTTACAATGTATCACAATATAATGATATTAGGGATCTATACCTTATTTCAGATCTTTTAATTACGGATTATTCTTCAGTATTTTTTGATTTTGCCAACCTAAAAAGGCCGATGATCTTTTATGTATATGATATTGAAAATTACCGAGATCATTTAAGAGGTTTTTATTTTGATTTTGAAAAAAAAGCTCCCGGACCTTTAGTTAAAACATCGGAGGAAGTAATTGAAACAATTAAAGATATGGAACGAGAAGATTTCGAGATGCCTTCATCATTTGCTGAATTTTATTCTAGATTTTGTTACTTGGAGAAAGGAATATCCACCAAAAGAGTAGTTCATCAAGTATTCCAATATAAAGAGAAATAAAGTTGTAAAGGAAGATCAAATTAGTGAAAAAATTTATGAGAGATATTCTTATATGGGGGTATTTGACATTTTTTAAACTATTTTTCATCATCTTCAGTACTATACCATTAAAAAATAAAACTACATTTGTTATTTCTTTTGGAGATAATGCCCTTTATATCTATGATGAAATGATTAAACAAGGTTTTAGTCATAAAATTGTGTTTTTATATAAGAAGACATGTAAATATGATTTTGGAAATTTTGAACGAGCTGTGACCATACCCTTTGAAACATTTCATCCGCTTACGGAAATTAAATCTATTTACCATTTGGCTACATCAAAATTTATCATTATTGATAATTATTACGGTTTTTTATCATGTATTCAATTGAAGAAAGAAGTCGAATGCATTCAAGTATGGCATGCTGCCGGTGCAATAAAAAAATTTGGACTACAGGATCAAGCAACGTTCTTGCGCAGTAAAAAAGATTTGAATCGATTTTTACATGTATATAAGCAATTTGATAAAATTGTAGTCGGTTCAGAAAAGATGGCGAATATTTTCAAGGAAGCATTTAGTGTTTCGGAAAATCAAATGTTGAAAACGGGAGTTCCACGAACCGACCTGTTTTTTAATGTGCTTGAAATGAATCGAATTCGTTCAAAATTACTAAATGCAAATCCATTTTTAAGAAACAAAAAGGTTATCTTATATGCACCAACTTTTCGAGATGGGCAGTTAGATACACACAAATTAACTTTAGATTTACGTTTGGTTTATGAGAGATTGGGAAATGAGTATGTTGTACTTCTTCGATTACATCCAGCAATAAAAAATATTATTTCATACGAAGGAACATTTCCTGGGTTCGTTTTTGATTATTCCTCATATGTAGATATTAATGAGCTTTTAATCATAACAGATATCTTAATCAGCGATTATTCATCAGTTCCATTTGAATTTGCGTTACTAAATAGGCCAATGATCTTTTTTGCGTATGACTTAGAATCCTATCAACAAAATAGAGGATTATGGGAATCATATGAAGAAATGGTTCCAGGACCGGTGGCGAAGGATACGTCCGAGGTTATTAAATGGATTAAATCAAATTCAGTAGACTATCAAAAAATACGAGAATTTTCATTAAAATGGAATGAGTTTTCACATGGTAGTTCGAGTCAAAAATTGGTAAAATATTTATGTGATAAAGAAATTAACAAAGAAACATACTATTCCAAATAAGATTATTAAGATTTGAATTTTCAAACAATAAAATTGTGGTTTAAATTATATTGATATTCAATTATAATTAGTGAATAACATTGCAAATATCCAGTAATTTTGTCGAATGTTTTTATATTTTAAAAATAAGGAAGTGTGTTTTGTTATGAAAAAGGTAATAACATATGGAACCTTCGATCTTCTACACTGGGGCCATATTAACTTGTTAAAGCGTGCTAGGGAACTTGGGGATTACTTAGTTGTTGCCATTTCAACGGACAAATTTAATGAATTAAAGGATAAAAAAGCCTATCATAGTTATGAAAATAGAAAAATGATCTTAGAATCTATTCGGTATGTAGATGAAGTTATTCCTGAAAATAATTGGGAACAAAAAATTGAAGACATAAAAGAGCATGATATTGATATTTTTGTTATGGGTGATGATTGGAAAGGGAAATTTGACTTCCTAAAGGATTATTGTGAAGTTGTTTATTTACCCCGTACAATTGGAATTTCAACATCTAAAATAAAAAATGATTTATTTTCGGTTAATAATGGGTAATTATTGTATATGAGAATATTGAGCAAAAGGTCTTTTCTCAGAATAAAAACTGGAAAAGGCCTTTAATTTTTCTTGAATGCGTACAAAATTTATTCAGAACTAGGAAGTTTACTTAAAAAGTTATATACTATTACTTGCAATATTTGAGAAAATAATATGCTCAGGAAGGATTATTACATGCGTTCTGTAACAACAGTCATTAAAGAACAAATTAATAGCTTTTATCTTGCAAGACGTTTGTCTGTTTATGAATTAAAAAGTGCAAATCGAAATCATTATTTAGGGATATTGTGGGAAATCATTAATCCGATGATTCAAATATCGATTTATTGGTTTGTGTTCGGATATGGAATACTTCATAGTAATGGTGGCCGGCAAGCTGTTGAATTATATGGGCATAAGATTCCTTATTTCCCATGGATGCTCTCTGGTATTGTTGTATGGTTTTTCGTAAATCAATCGATTACTCAAGGATCGAAGTCTATTTATAGTCGAATTAGGATGATTTCGAAAATGAGCTTCCCGATGAGTGTTATACCTACTTATGTGATATTTGCAAAACTGTATCAGCATTTAATGCTGCTTGCGGTTGTTCTTGTGATTTTTCAATTTCTCGGTTACCCAATTAATATTCATTATTTGCAATTGCCATATTTTATTATTGCAACGGTGATCTTTTTAATAACTTTGTCATTAATAACTTCAACATTAACAACCATTGTACGAGACTTTCAGATGTTGATTACATCTCTTGTACGGATTTTAATTTATTTATCGCCAATTCTATGGCCGCCTTATAACATGGATAGTAGGATTGTTGCGATTATGAAACTTAATCCATTATTCTATCTCATCGAAGGATACCGTGCATCAATCTTAGGATTATCCTGGTATCCCGTTGAGCATTGGGAATACTCCCTATATTTTTGGGGTATAATTCTTGTATTATTATTTTTCGGATCGATTCTACATGTTAAATTTAGAGACCGTTTTGTAGATTTCTTATAACTTCTATCTTTAATTAAGAAAGAACTTACTAAACGTAATGGAGAGAAATTATGAGTCATTCAGTTATTTTTGAAAAAGTAACGAAGAAATATAAAATGTATAATAAGAACTCAGAAAAATTATTAGATATTATTTTTCCCGATGGCTACGGTGAAGATTTCTTTGCTTTGCAAAACATTAATTTTACAGCAGATCATGGGGACGTAATAGGTGTTATTGGGGTAAATGGCGCCGGAAAGTCGACCTTGTCGAATTTAATTACGGGTGTTATTCCTCCGACTTCCGGAACGATTGAAATTAAAGGGCAAGCATCGTTAATCGCCATTAATTCAGGATTGAACAATGAATTAACAGGTAGAGAAAACATTGAATTGAAGTGTTTAATGCTTGGTTTTAATAAAAAGGAAATTCGGGAGTTAATGCCGGAAATTATTGAGTTTGCGGATATCGGGAATTTTATTGATCAGCCGGTGAAAAAGTATTCAAGCGGGATGAAGTCTCGTTTAGGGTTTGCCATATCGGTCAATATTGATCCGGATATTTTAGTTATTGACGAAGCTTTATCGGTTGGGGATCAAACATTTACTGATAAGTGTTTGGACAAAATGAATGAGTTCAAAGAAAAAGGGAAAACAATCTTTTTTATTAGCCATTCAATTGGTCAAGTCAAAAAGTTTTGTCAAAAAGCGCTATGGCTTGAAGCTGGTGAGGTAAAAGAGTATGGAACGATTAAGGAAATTATTCCGCAGTATGAAAAATTCCTAAAAGAATTCAAAGCAATGTCCAAAGAGGAACAACGTAACTTTAAACAAATTGTCCTCGAAAAACGAAGCAAACTAAAGGAATATAGTTCATAATATTAGACCAAAAAGGGTTGTCTCACTTCTCAGACAACCCTTTTTATTTTTAATCCTACATTTGAATAAACGGTATTGTGAAAAATAAATTTTCGATTTTGAAATTGGTGTTCAATTTGATTTTTCGTAAGCTTCCTAATATTAATTTTCATATACTCATCATATCTTAAAAAGATGGAGTAGGTTGATGTGGGAAGCTTGTTTAAAAAATTCAAATCAATTTCTAGTCTTCCGTAACCGGACTCGTCGATCATAACAGGTAGTGAATACTCTCGAAAAGCATTTTTTCCATCTTTAATAATTACTTCAGTTATTTTATCCCGTCTTTCTCCGTATACGAAAAAATTAAGTTTATATGTATCGTCAGTAAAATAGTCTTCCTTAAATTTAGCAAACAGAGGAATGCGAATATATTTGTGTTCATCTTCAAGTAATGGAGATATAATGTAGGGAAGATTATCCTTAATCAACACATCCTTAACTTTTTCCTTCTTATTCCATTCAAATAGCTTTTCAAGTTCTTTATAATTTTTTTGACGGAAAAGCTCATAAACCACTTTATTTATCGGCTGGAGAAAGTGATCAGAAAACTCGTATCTTAATCCTTTTGTCGTTTTTAAAACCTTGTTAAGTTTATAATAATAAACTCGCTTGAGCTTCGTTTTTTGAAAATGTGGTGTCGCAAAAAATCTTTCGATACAATCATATTCGTATAATCGATTTAAGATCATTTGCTCTTTTTCCAACTCGAGATTTTTGTTAATAATATAGTTTATAACTTTTAGGTTACATTCTGTTTTTTGCATAATATTTGTTTGATTTGTTAATCGTGTTTGTTGATTATCAAGTCGATTTAAATAATAAATCGGAGTTTTTGTTGTTGAAATTGTGTTGCAATGGGTTAAAACGTCGATGAAAAATTGTTTATCCTCCGCAAACTTCATTTCCGGAAATTGAATCTGATTTTCTTTTATTACGCTCGCTCTAATCATTCGTGCTCTTGGCCCTAAATGATGAAAGATATGGGGAATGGAAAATGGTGATACCGCTCTTCTTTCTTTACAAGATTCATGTTCTCCAATTATTTTCGTACCAGCCGAACGATATTGAATCGTTTTGCCAACGACATAATCACTTCCTGTTTCTTCTAAAATGTTATGTAGTGATTCTATGCCAGTAGGTTCAAGCCAATCATCTGCATCTAAAAAGGTGATGTATTTAGAAGTTGACAAATGAATGCCAATATTGCGCGGCTTACCTGGTGTTCCTGTATTACATTTTAAAAATACAACAATAATGTTATCGAATTTTGAAGAATAATCTAAGAGGATATCTCTTGAGGAATCAGTCGAACAATCATCAATTAGTATATATTCGATATTTTCGAATCCAATTGACTGATTAATTACGGAATCAATTGTTTTTCTTAAATGCTTTTCAGAATTATATACCGGGGTGATGACAGTAACTTTTGATGGTTTTGTTCTGTTTTCTAATTTGTTATCAACGATATGATAGCCTAAAGAATTATAGGTTATCGGGCGGTTTTTGTTTTTTACCTTGAACATAAATTTTCCCTCAACTTTACTTAGTTATTATTTAATTTTTATCATAAGGTTTTTGATTTATACAAATAATTGGAGGAAAGAGGTGGTTTACGTTATTTTTTAGCTGTTTAGCATTAACTCCATCTTAAGACTGATGAACGATTTAAGTGAATGTGTGAAAATAAAGCTAAATGAAACTTATCAAGTCCTTTAATCGTAAAAAGGATAAAGAATACGATCAGTTAACATAAAAAATTGGTGCAATTTTAATGTCAAATTACATTTAAATTGGAGGGGTTTTTCATGCAGGAAGAAAGAAAAAAAATTATTGGAATGGTAAAGGAAGGGAAGTTGTCAACAGAAGAGGCACTCATTTTATTAGACGCGTTAGAAAATAAAAGTGAAAAAGTACCCGAAACGAATCAGGCTCATCAGGAAAAATATCAAGAAAAACAGCAATACTCCAATGAGCAAACAGAGGATAACTACTCATCACAATTCAATGATGCAAAAGATAAAATTATGGATTTTGTGAATACAGCTTTCAAAAAAATAAAAGATATCGATTTGAATTTTAATCAATCTGTTGATATCCCTCATGTTTACCAACAAGCAAATGTGACATTAACCAATATTGATGTTGACGTTGCAAATGGTCATGTTGAAGTAAAAGCATGGGACCAACCAGATGTACGTGTAGAGTGCCAAGCAAGGGTATATCGCAAAGATAACCGCGATGAAGCGAGAGCTTTCTTTATTGACAATAGTTCATTTTATTTAGAAAACGGCTTGCTTCGTTTTTCAACTCAATCGAAGTGGATGAAAGTAGATACGATTGTTTACATTCCAAAAAATGATTATGAAAAAGTATCGATTCGTACATTTAATGGAAGTGTCACTGGAGAAGGTTTGTCAGGAGTTGATTTAAAAGCAAAGACAGCTAATGGTAAAATTGTTTTGAAAAACATGAAATCCGATAAATTAGACGCGGAAACAGTGAACGGCAAAGTTCTTGTAACTGACTCAACTGCCGGTCGTTTTTCAGCGGAAACAATGCATGGCAGCATTGATGTTGAAGGTGAATATGAAACAATTGATTTGCAAACATTAAATGGAAATTTAAGTTCTGTTTTAAACAATGAAATGACAGAAACACTTCATTTAAAAGCAGTTTCTGGTAACATCAATGTTTATCTTCCATCTGACGTAGGCATAGAGGGAGATTGTAAATCAAATTTAGGGAATGTCAAAATTACTCTTGAGAACATTGATGTAATTGAAGAGAAGAAGGAAATGGTCCAGAAACAAGTCAGATTTAAACGCAGTTCTTTGACTGAAAAACCTATCCACATTTTTGCTGAAACACGAACAGGTAATATTATTGTTCAAAATAATGAAAAGGTTGATAGTCGAAGCACCGAACCTGTTCATTCAGAAGGGCAGAATGAGCCTGTCCATTCAGAAGAAAAGAATGATAATGAAGGAGAAATAAAAGAATAGGTTATTAAATCGCATGTTCTAGGAATATCTTCATTTTTGTGCATAAACTATAAATAGAATACTCGTACTCTTAATTGTAAAGGTTGTTGTTAGATGAGATGGTTATTAGGTATATTAATTAATGCTTTACTATTTGTCGCCATGGCAGGGTATTTTGAGGGATTTGAAGTATCGAGCTTTGGTTCAGCTGTCGTTGCTAGTTTTATTTTATCCATATTAAATGTACTTGTACGCCCAATATTAATTATTTTAACGTTTCCGATTACCATTATTACATTAGGGATCTTTCTGTTTGTCATAAATGCTATTACATTAATGATGACTGACCGTTTGATGGGAGATGCTTTTAATTTTGAAGGCTTTGGCACTGCGTTTTTGGTAGCTATCATCATGTCAATAGCTAATCTCATTATCCAAAAAGCTGTTTTTTCTAATAATCGTGATGAATAAAGGACAGGAATAATTTCCTGTCCTTTATTTTTGGTGATATCTTTTACTTATCCTTCACGATCACAGGATCGTACCCCTTATCCTTTAATTCCTTTAACAGCCTTTCTGCATTTTTTTCTTCTGCAAAGGCACCAATTTGGACCCTATATAGCTCCTTTGGTTTTGCTTCTTTCTTCGGAGGTGTTGTTGCTTTCTTCTTTTTAAGCTTGTATTGATCAACAATACCTTTTACAATTGCTTCTGCACATGTTTTTTGATACGATTCTGAGCGGATTAGTTTGAGTTCGCTTTTATTCGTATAAAATCCACATTCGGTAAGAATGGCTGTCATATTCGTTTCTCGAAGCACATGAAAATCCGCTGTTTTAACTCCTCGGTCAGCAAGTCCGGTAGCGATGATCAGATTTTTTTGAACTTTATTTGCAAGAGCAACTGCTTCCTTCGGCTTTGTTAAATATACATACGTTTCAATGCCGTTTGCACTTGTCCAAGTTGTTCCGTAAGCATTTGCATGAATGGCTACGTAACAGTCGACCTTTAAGCGATTTGCTTTATCTGTCCTTTCCTTTAATGGAACATCTTCTTTTTTGGAGTGTGCGAAGTAAACCGAAACATTTTCATATGTTTCAAGTAATGCTTTCGCATGATCGGCTACAGAACTTGTAAATGAGAATTCTTTATAATTATCTGGACTTCTTTTTCCAGGAGTATTCGGTCCGTGACCCGCATCAAGCATAATCTTCAACATAATCTTCTCCTTTCATTATGTCTCACTTTCATAATATGAATTTCACTTCGTTTTCGGTACCCTTAGCAAATGAATGAGGTATTTGGGGTGGTCTTAAATAGTGGTAAAATGCTAAAATAAAGAAAGTTTAATATTCCAGACTGATGAAAATAGTCATAGTCGGTTTTAAGGGAGGATGCCAATTTGGCAAAGGTTCGTATAGAGGATATAATTAAAAAATTTAATTTAGAATTAATTAGTGGTGAGGAAGGGATCCATCGACCAATTACAACGAGTGATATTTCACGTCCAGGGTTAGAGTTGGCTGGTTTTTTTAATTATTATCCGGCTGATAGAATCCAGCTGTTAGGGATGACAGAAATTACTTTTTGTGAGCGATTGGATCCAACTGAACGAAAAATTCGTTTAGAAAAACTTTGTAATGATATTACGCCGGGAATCATTATTTCAAGGGAAATGGATGTCCCGGAAGAATTAATAGAGGCGTCAGAGGAGTACTCTATTCCCCTCATGCGTACAAAAATGAAGACGACACGGTTTTCCAGCCATTTAACGAATTATCTAGAGTTTAAGCTAGCTCCAACTACAGCTGTTCATGGTGTCCTAGTTGATATTTACGGTGTAGGCGTTTTAATCACTGGGAAAAGCGGTGTCGGTAAAAGTGAAGCCGCTTTAGAACTTGTGAAACGGGGACATCGTCTTGTAGCGGATGATTGTGTGGAAATTCGCCAAGAAGATACCGATACGCTTGTTGGTAATGCCCCTGATTTAATTGAACATTTGCTTGAAATTCGCGGATTAGGAATTATTAATGTCATGACTTTGTTTGGAGCAGGTGCTGTTAGAAGTCATAAACGAATTACTTTAGTTGTTGATCTTGAATTATGGGATCAGAGTAAGCACTATGATCGCCTTGGCCTTGACGAAGAAAAAATGAAAATCATTGATACGGAATTAACTAAGCTGACAATCCCTGTTCGACCGGGAAGAAACTTAGCGATTATTATTGAGGTGGCAGCTATGAATTTCCGATTAAAACGAATGGGTGTAAATGCCGCCCAACAATTTACCGATCGTTTGGCAGATGTCATTATTGATGAAGGTGATCGGGAAGAAATGTAGAATTTACATAGAAGAGGGAAGGAGTTAAATACATATGGAATCAAACATTACACCTTTGAATCCGATTGCCTTTAAATTAGGAGGGCTTGAGGTTCATTGGTATGGAATAATTATTGGAGTAGGTATTGCTCTTGGTTTGTACCTGGTAATGAAAGAATCCGAGAGACTTGGTCTTAATAAAGATTTGTTTGCCGATCTGTTAATCTGGGCGATTCCAATTTCAATTATTTGCGCCCGTATTTATTACGTAATATTTGAATGGAATAATTATTATTCAACACACCCGCAAGACATTATTAAAATTTGGAACGGCGGAATTGCCATCCATGGTGCATTAATTGGCGCGATCATTACAACGATTATTTTTTCACGGTTAAAAAAGGTTTCATTCTGGAAATTAGCGGATATTGCAGCGCCAAGTATTATTCTCGGACAAGCAATTGGTCGCTGGGGAAATTTCATGAACCAAGAAGCCCATGGCGGTGAGGTGAGTCGTTCATTTCTAGAAAATCTCCATTTACCTGATTTTATTATTAATCAAATGTATATTGATGGAACATACTACCAGCCAACATTTTTATATGAATCAATTTGGAATATTGTTGGGTTTATCATACTTATTTTATTGAGAAGAGTGAATTTGCGAAGAGGGGAACTTTTCTTAAGCTATATTATTTGGTATTCAATCGGTCGTTTCTTTGTAGAAGGTTTAAGGACGGACAGTTTAATGCTTACGAGCAATTTAAGAATGGCACAAGTGATTTCGATTGCTTTAGTTGCCATTGCGATCGTTCTTTGGATTATTCGTAAAGTAACTGGAATGGCGAAAGAACGCTATCGTGAGTAGAACAAATGATGGGGAGAAATGAAAAATGGTTCAGTCTTTAAAAATAGGGATATGGTCAGGTTTAAAAACAACGTGGACATTGGGGAAAATAATTTTTCCTGTTACTTTAATTGTAGCCGTTTTACAATATACGCCCGTGTTACCGTGGATAATTAAACTTATCTCGCCTTTAATGGGGATTTTCGGTTTATCAGGGGATGCAGCCATTCCTATTGTGCTTGGTAACTTTCTAAACTTATACGCGGGGATCGCAGGAATTCTTTCGGTGGATCTTTCGGTAAAAGAGGTGTTTACGATCGCAGTTATGCTTTCATTTGCACACAATCTTTTAATCGAATCAAGTGTAGCAGTTAAGGTGGGCGTGAAGGTTTGGGTGATGATTCTTGTCAGGGTAGGATTAGCCATTTTGTCAGCTCTTTTTATTAATCTTGTTTGGCATGGTGGACATGAAACGGCCCAGTACGGAATGATTGCCCCACAGGATGAACAATTGTCCGGAATATGGGCAATTGCTTGGCATGCAGTTGAAAAGGCTGCATTAGGCGTTTATCAGTTAGCGATTATCGTTATTCCGTTAATGGTTGGGATTCAGATTTTAAAAGATTTAAAAGTTTTACAATGGTTTTCGCGAATGATGGCACCATTTACCCGAATTCTTGGAATGAAAGAAAACACATCTACTACTCTAGCCGCCGGATTATTATTTGGTTTAGCCTACGGTGCCGGAGTGATGATTCAAGCGGTAAAAGAAGATGGCGTAAGTAAAAAAGACGTGACATTAGCATTTATATTTCTAGTAGGTTGTCACGCGGTAGTAGAAGATACGTTAATTTTTGTCCCGTTAGGAATTCCTGTTTTACCATTGTTATTCATTCGGCTGTTTACGGCCATTCTATTAACCCTGATCGTCGGATTTATTTGGAATCGTAGGGAAATTGCAAAAAATAATATTCAAAATGCATTTGAAAGGTAGTTGGAGGAAAGATTCCCCCGTTAACAATTCAACTACGGGAACCCCTTTTTTATACATAAATAGAAAGGAAGAGCTCTATTATGACTAATAAAATCGTAGGGATACATGTTTAATGCGTAATACTAGTCGTCACCCTGTTTCGGGTGCTAATTCCTTGTGGCATGTGTATAAGACTGTCCCATTTTGGAAGGTAGTCAAAAACTTTCTAGTGATTCAACTCGCTAGATATACCCCATTTCTATCGATGAAAAATTGGCTATACCGTACATTTTTAAAAATGAAAGTTGGGGACAAAACATCTTTCGCTCTGATGGTCATGCTGGATGTTATGTTTCCGGAAAAAATTTCTGTCGGTGAGAATTCGGTTATCGGTTATAATACAACAATTCTTGCTCACGAGTATTTAATTAAAGAATATCGTCTAGGAGAAGTAAAAATTGGCAGTGAAGTAATGATTGGAGCAAATACAACAATCCTACCCGGTGTCGAAATTGGGGATGGAGCAATTGTTTCAGCGGGTACACTCGTTCATAAGGACGTACCTGCCGGAGCATTCGTTGGTGGTAATCCAATGCGAATAATCTATACGAAAGAGGAAATGGAAAAACGCAAGTAAAGAAGATTCTATCCCCCTAATTTTTTTAAGGGGGTTTTTTCTTGTTGTATAAGCTTTATGAAGGGTTGCCTCTTTAATATACAATGTTTGACTGTTAATCATTGTTCGTTTATATGTTATACTACAGAAGTTAACTATGTACGATTTGTGAGGGACTTTCATGGCAAAAGACTCAAAGGTAAGACAAGAAAATGGAGTAGTCTTGTCGTTCATACCTACTGGAGAATATTATTTTAATAAAGGAATAAATGCTTTTCATCGTCATGATTTGACAGGCGCAAGGAAATACCTTGAACGTGCAATTCAACTGGAACCATATGAACCGATGATTGCTTGTCAACTTGGCTTAGTATATATGCAATTAGAACAATACCAAGAATCTAATGACCTCTTTAATCGAATTCTTGAGGAACTTGATCCGAGTATGACCGAGTGTCTTTATTTTTTGGCGAATAATTTTGCTGAACTTGGATTATTTAGTGAGGCGAAAAACTATGCAACTTCATATCTCGATACAGATCCATACGGTGAGTTTATAGAGTGTGCGGAAGATTTGCTTTATATTGTTGGGATGGAAGAAGATGGCGAGGATGACTTTCCAATCAAGGATGAGTTGATTTTAAAACAAGATAAAGCAAGACAACTCCTTGAATCAGGTAATTTTGAAAAAGCAGTAGAAATTCTCACTAATGTAATCGAAGAGTTTCCTGACTTTTGGTCTGCATATAACAACCTAGCACTAGGATATTTCTATTTAGGTGACATGGATAAAGCAGCATCCGTATTAGACGAACTCCTCGTTAAAAATCCCGGTAATCTGCATGGCATATGCAATTTAGCTGTATTTCTTTATCACCAACGACGTGATCAAGAACTGCAAGTTTTACTTGAAGGATTGGAAAAAGTCAAGCCACTATTGATTGAACATAAATATAAATTAGGTGCTACCTTTGCATTAATAGGGAGATACAAGCAAGCTTATATGTGGCTGAATAAATTAAAAAAGTATGGATTTGAAGGGGATTCCAGTTATTATTATTGGTTGGCACAATCAGCATATTATACCGGGCACGAACAAACGGCGAAAAATGCGTGGAAGCAATTATTAGAGCTTAATCCTGAAAAAGAAGGACAGGAACCATGGAATGATAGAAATGCGCAAGGAGTAGGATTTGAAGACGATGTAACTTCGACACTCAAAAAACTGCGTAGTGATTATATGGAGGAACGATTGTTTGGGATTTTCATCCTATCAAAGTCAACTCGTAAAGATGAAATGGTTTCACATCCTGATTTTAAATCGCTAGATGAATTTTCACTCACAGAAAAGGTTTATTTAGCAAATGTACTTGATGCGGATTTAAAAAAACAGTTTGATCCGAATGGGATTATTTCAAGGGCACATCAAGTGGCGGATATTTTATATGAAAAGCATCATCCGATCGACGCCGCTTCGTCTGGCCTATTTCTAATGTGGTTTTCCGTTTTCTTGGAAGGCGTGAAAAATGGGCAAGAATTTACAAACCTACGCGGATTTGCCGCTGCAACGGAATATCTATGGAATAAATTAAAGCATGAGAAAAAATCTCAGGCAGAAATATCTAAAACCTATGAAATTTCAAACTCAACCTTGCAAAAATACACAAAAATTGTCCTCCAATATTGCAAGTAAGCATATATTTGGACGGAACTGACTTTGTCTTATAGGATAGAGGTAGTTAGGGAATGCTTATAGCATTAAATAGATTGAAAAGCTGTCGACTAGTAAAGGTTCTTTTCTAAATGCTTTTTCTGTATAAATACAGAGTGGATTGGAGCGAAAGGAGCTTGACTCCAGCGGGACATAGAGGAAAAGTCGAGACCCCGCAGGGCGAATGCCCGAGGAGGCTCGACTTCTCACCGCGAAAAAGCAAGCTCCTGCAGCGGAAAGAAACGGACTATGTTATTTCCAAAAAACAATCTATACGATAACGATTATTTTTGACATTTGCTAAGGAGTGTTGAGTATGTCAGAGGAAAAAATTTATGATGTCATCATTATAGGTGCAGGTCCAGCAGGAATGACTGCAGCCGTCTATACATCACGTGCCAATTTATCAACATTAATGATTGAACGTGGAATCCCGGGTGGTCAAATGGCCAATACCGAGGAAGTAGAAAATTATCCAGGGTATGATCACATTCTCGGACCTGATCTTTCAAATAAAATGTTTGAACATGCGAAAAAATTTGGGGCAGAATACGCTTACGGTGATATTAAAGAGATTGTTGATGGGGAAGAATACAAAACAATCAAAGCGGGCGCAAAGGAATATAAAGCCAGAGCGATTATTCTCGCAACTGGAGCGGAATATAAAAAAATTGGTGTTCCCGGTGAAAAAGAATTAGGTGGACGCGGCGTTTCTTATTGTGCTGTTTGTGACGGTGCATTCTTCAAAGGCAAAGAATTAGTTGTCGTTGGTGGCGGTGATTCTGCAGTTGAAGAAGGAGTTTATTTAACACGTTTTGCAAGCAAAGTAACAATTATTCACAGACGTGATCAGCTTCGTGCCCAAAAAATTCTTCAAGACCGTGCCTTTTCTAACGAGAAAGTTGATTTTATTTGGAATCATACAATTAAAGAAATACACGAAGAGAATGGTAAGGTTGGTTCCGTTACTCTTATTTCAACCGAAAATGGCGAGGAAACGGAATTTAAAACGGATGGTGTATTTATCTATATAGGAATGGTTCCACTAACAAAGCCATTCCAAAATTTAGGGATTACTAACGAAGCTGGCTATATTGTAACCGACGAAAATATGGTTACAAAAGTTCCTGGAATTTTTGCAGCAGGGGATGTACGTGAAAAGACATTACGCCAAATCGTCACTGCAACAGGTGATGGAAGTATTGCAGCTCAAAATGCTCAAATCTATGTAGAAGAACTAAAAGAAAAGCTTCACGTGTAACGAATGTCAATCGGGTTGACTGAACTTTTTCTTAGGAATATAACCTTAACTAAAAAGTCATTGTTTTGTAACGCTCTTGAAATAAACATTCGGTATGATATAAGTAGTTGAAATTGACCCCCTTTTTTATAAGATCCCTTGTTAGCATAGGCTCAATGCCTATGCTTTTTTTTGCTTTTAACCACCTTTGTTCTCGATTTTTACTCACTAACATGGAATGTTTTGTCTTTCATTGTTTGAAACCTTTAAAAATAGTATAATTAAGTGACTTATATAAGAAATTTACTTTTTTACCCTACTGAGGTGATGCCGATGCAACGAGTAACTAATAATGTGTATATTAAAGAAGATAAGGTGTTGCTTTTACAAAAACCGAGTAGAAACTGGTGGGTTGCTCCTGGTGGAAAAATGGAACAGGGGGAATCTGTTCGTGAATCAGTCATTCGTGAATTTCGCGAAGAAACGGGAATATATATTAAACAACCACTACTTAAAGGTGTTTTTACTTTCAATATAAAAGACGGCAAAGACATCATTTCGGAATGGATGATGTTTTCATTTAAGTCAACTGAAGGAGATGGCCAACCTCTGCAATACTCCGAGGAAGGCATTCTAAAATGGCATCCTATTAAGGAAATAAACAAATTGCCAATGGCAGCGGGCGATTATCATATATTGGATTATGTGATCCACGGGAATGGGATCATTTATGGGAATTTTACCTATACACCGGAATTTGAATTACTATCGTATCGATTAGATCCTAGTTAATTACATAGACACGGTATTGGAAACTAATTTTAGGAGGAGAAAGAATGAGCACAGGTGCAAATAATGTTCAATTAGTGATCATTACTGGAATGTCTGGTGCTGGTAAGACCGTTGCAATTCAAAGCTTTGAGGATCTCGGCTTTTTTTGTGTAGATAATTTGCCTCCTACACTGCTTCCGAAGTTTTTGGAACTAATGAAAGACGCGACCAACAAAATGAATAAAGTGGCACTCGTTATGGATTTGCGAGGAAGGGAATTTTTTGAGCACTTATTCAAGGCTTTGGATGATCTAACCGAAACTTCCTGGGTATCTCCGCGTATTCTCTTTTTAGATGCCGATGATTCAGTATTAGTGCGCCGGTATAAGGAAACAAGACGAATGCATCCATTATCTCCGTCCGGTTTACCGCTAGAAGGAATCCGTCAAGAGCGAATGCTTCTGGAAGAGCTTAAAGGACGGGCGCAAATAATTTTTAATACATCAGAATTAAAGCCGAAAGAGTTGCGGGAAAAAATTCTAGAAGAGTTCTCAATAAATAAACAATCGATATTCACCGTCAATGTTATGTCGTTTGGATTTAAACATGGGATTCCAATAGATGCGGATTTAGTGTTCGATGTCCGTTTTCTTCCTAATCCTTTCTATATTGAAAATATGCGTCCAAAAACAGGTCTTGACCAAGAGGTTTATGACTATGTTTTAAAATGGAACGAAACGAATAAATTTCTTGAAAAGGTTATAGACTTATTAGCCTTTATGCTTCCTCATTATAAGCGTGAAGGAAAAAGTCAATTAATCATTGCGATAGGCTGTACAGGTGGACAACATCGTTCCGTAGCGTTAACAGAATATATTGGACAATATTTTAAAAATGATTATCATACTAGAATTACACATCGTGATATTAAAAAAAGGAAGGTAACAACATGAGCATAGAAAAAAAGCCGCGGATCGTCATTATCGGCGGCGGGACTGGATTACCTGTATTATTAAGAGGGATTAAAAAATATCCGGTTGATATTACAGCAATTGTAACAGTAGCAGATGATGGAGGAAGTTCAGGACGAATCCGAGATGAAATGGATATTCCCTCACCAGGTGATATTAGAAATGTCATGGCAGCACTTTCGGAGGTGGAACCGTTAATTGAACAAATGTTTCAACACCGCTTTAAGACATCGAATGAGCTCGCAGGACATTCGTTAGGAAATTTAATTATTGCAGCTTTAACTTCAATTACCGGTGATTTTGTTCATGCTATACAAGAAATGAGCAGAGTGTTAAATGTGCGAGGCAAGGTGCTTCCGGCTGCTAATCAGAGTGTCGTTCTCCATGCAGAAATGGAAGATGGGACAATTGTCTCCGGTGAGTCAAAAATACCTTTTTCCGGGAAGAAAATTAAACGCGTTTTTCTGACTCCCGAAGTCATCCATCCTATGCCAGAAACCATTCGCGCTATTCGAAAAGCAGATTTAATCGTTGTTGGACCGGGGAGCTTATATACAAGTATTTTACCTAATTTACTCGTTCCAGAGTTAGGTAAAGAGGTATGTAATGCCAAAGCAAGAAAGGTATATATTTGTAACTTAATGACACAAGCAGGTGAAACATTAGATTTCACTGCAAGTGATCATGTGAAAGCGATTTATGATCATATGGATTGTTCGTTTATTGATACGATACTCGTAAATAATGAGGAAATTCCGGCAAATATACAGGAGAAATACAAAGAAGAGCTTGCCAAACCTGTAGTCTATGACGTCGAAAAATTAGTAGCACTTGGGATTGATGTCATCTATGATAAATTCGTCACTTATCATGATGGAGTCATCCGTCATGATACCGAAAAGGTTGCTAAAATACTTTACTCATTACTTGATCAGCCTTTAATGAATGTAGATTCTAAATAAAGAAGCTCGGGGATTAATTATAATTTCCATTACCTACATTTTATATGAAAAGCTTCTCCCCTTTTATTTGGTAGTCAAATCGATGATTGCTAAAAAGAATAGGGAAAGGAGGTATGAAGAATGTCATTTGCTTCGGAAACAAAAAAAGAGCTCACTAATTTACAAATTAAAGATTGCTGTGCACGAGCAGAATTATCTGCTCTTATTCGTATGAACGGTTCATTGTCTTTTTCAAATAAAATCTTGGTCGTAAACGTTCAAACCGAAAATGCAGCAATCGCCAGAAGAATTTATACATTAATTAAAAGGATTTATGACACTCCTGTTGAATTATTAGTTAGAAAGAAAATGCGTCTAAAGAAAAATAATGTGTATATTGTTAGATTGAGAACAAAGGCAAAGGAAATTTTAGAGGATCTTGATATTTTAGGTGAGGGATTTACATTTATTCATCATATTTCACCTGCATTGATTAAGAAAAAGTGTTGTAAACGGTCTTATTTGCGGGGAGCCTTTCTTGCAGGGGGATCAGTGAACAATCCGGAAACTTCATCCTATCATTTGGAGATTTTTTCACTATATAAAGAACATAATGATTCGTTGTGTGAACTTATGAATTTCTTTCACTTGAATAGCAAAACATTAGAACGAAAAAAAGGGTTTATTACGTATTTGAAAGAAGCGGAAAAAATTACCGAATATTTAAATGTAATTGGCGCCCATAATGCACTTCTTCGCTTTGAGGACGTAAGAATTGTAAGAGATATGAGAAATTCAGTCAATCGCTTAGTCAATTGTGAAACGGCAAATTTAAATAAAACGATCGGTGCAGCATTAAGACAAGTAGAAAACATTCGGTATATTGATGAAACGGTTGGGCTGCAAATTCTTCCGGATAAGTTAAGGGAAATTGCGGAATTGCGTGTGGCGTATCAAGATGTCACCTTAAAGGAATTAGGGGAAATGGTTTCATCCGGTAATATAAGCAAGTCGGGCATTAATCATCGTTTGCGAAAAATCGACGAAATTGCTGATAAGTTGCGAGCAGGAGAAATAGATAAAAATTCAATGGCAAAATAAATAATTTGAAGCTGAATAAAAAGGGGGATAAAGAATAAATGATAGAAAGACAAGTTGAAGTTAAACTAAAAACCGGATTACAGGCACGCCCGGCAGCATTGTTCGTTCAGGAGGCCCATCGATTTTCTTCAGAGATTTTTCTTGAAAAAGATGGGAAAAAGGTAAACGCCAAAAGCATTATGGGATTAATGAGTCTTGCAGCTGGTGTGGGCTCAACGATTAGCTTAAGCGCAGATGGTCCTGATGAAACAGAAGCTTTAGACACGTTAGCTAAATTTATTGAAAATGAATAAAAGAAAAAGAACTGTCACTTGTACAGTTCTTTTTCGCTTTAATTTACTTTTTTTCTTCTGAACGTGTAATAATTTGATCAATTAAACCATATTCTTTTGCTTTTTCAGCTGTCATGAAATTATCGCGATCAGTGTCTCTTTCAATGACTTCTAGAGGTTGGCCTGTACGTTCAGCTAGTATTTTATTTAATTTTTCACGTAAGAATAAAATACGTTTAGCAGCAATTTCAATTTCAGTCGCTTGACCTTGCGCACCTCCAAGTGGTTGGTGAATCATTACTTCACTATTTGGAAGGGCATAGCGTTTTCCTTTTTCACCGGCAGCTAGTAAAAAAGCACCCATAGATGCTGCCATACCTGTACAAATTGTTGATACATCGGATTTGATAAATTGCATTGTATCATAGATAGCCATACCAGCTGTGATACTGCCACCAGGGCTGTTAATATAAAGGGAAATGTCCTTACCTGGGTTTTCAGCATCTAAAAATAATAGTTGAGCAACAATCGAGTTTGCTACATTATCATCGATTGCACTACCAAGCATAATGATACGGTCTTTAAGCAAGCGTGAATAAATATCATATGCACGTTCACCACGATTTGTTTGTTCAATAACTGTAGGAATTAAGTTCATACTTGTTCCTCCTTTTTGATTGGCTCGGCGAATGGTTGCCGAGATTTTTATCAAATTTTTATTCAAAGGAAAATAAATCCTTATGTAATGTTATCATACACTGATGGTCAATAAAGGTCAAACAAATCACTTTCTATTTATAAAATTTTTTCTTCTTTTGATTACACTTTAATCATAGTATCCAAAATAAATGGTTTTTAAACTTTTTCGTAAATGGTTAGTTTTTTGTTGTTTTCGTTGAACGTTCCTTTCCGCTCCAGGGTGCTCGCTTTCCGCGGGGCGGGCGGTGAGCCTCCTCATCGCTTCGCTCCCCGCGGTGTCTCACCTGTCTAGCTCCAGCGCCTAGCCCCTCGAGGTCAAATAACCTTCGACAAATGANNTCATTTGTCGAAGGTTATTTGCTTGTCGGGGCTGACCAAGGCGCTTCCGCTTTTCTTACTGTCCCGCTGATCCCGCAGGAGTCTCGCACCCTTCCGCTCCAATCCACTCTGTGCTTTCAATAATATTATTAAAGCAAAAACTAAAGAAAAAACAGCTAATAAAAAACCTCTTGTTCTATTAGAACAAGAGGTAGGTACGCCCTCGGAGGGAATCGAACCCCCATTTTAAGAACCGGAATCTTACGTGCTATCCGTTGCACCACGAGGGCATTTTATAAACCGTACGATAAAAAATTATATCCTATAACACTTGAAATTGCAATAAATAATATGAAAACAAAAAGTTATGAATATATATATATGTACGGATACTTGAATGTAAGGTAAAATGTAATTGAAAGGCAAAGGGGGGAGATTTAATTGGATTTAAAATTTGGCTTATACCAACAACAAACCTTAAAATTGTCTATGACGCAAGAATTGAAACAGGCAATCGAACTTCTCCAATATTCTACACAAGAATTGACCTCTTTTTTGGAAGCGAAAGCGACTGAAAATCCTCTTATTCAATTAGAAAATACGAATATAAAATATATAGATATACGTAACGATGGATCGAAAAAAAGTAGGTCGAAAGTTAAAGAACGGGACGACAAGCAATGGATAGATCAAATATCCCAAACGTCAATGAGCCTTCAGGACTATCTATTTATTCAAATCTCTTTGAAAACGCTATCAAAAGATGAAAAAAGAATGCTTACTCAGCTTATTTATAATCTTGATGCAAATGGATATTTAACGATTTCGCTTGAGGAGGCAGCGCGGATTTGCGGTTTGACAATCGAAATGGCGGATCAGTGTCTTAAATTAATCCATAATTTAGAACCAGCAGGAGTAGGAGCACGTAACCTTAAAGAATGTTTATTGCTCCAAATTAATCGAAAAGCGGATTGCCCACAAATTGTAAAGGATATTGTAGTAAACTATTTTAATGAATTTGCGGAGAAAAAATGGAAAGTTATTTCACATGAACTTGACGTTCAAATGAATGAAATTCAAAAGGCAGCAGATTATATTAAAAAACTTGAACCTCGGCCTGGTTCAGCTTATCATAAAGAACAGCCGCAATATATTGTACCGGATTTAATTGTAACGATAGAAAATGATAATATTGAAGTTAGTCTTTTTCAAAAACATCTACCTAATGTGCAATTTCAAAAGGATTATTATACGAAAATGTCTGCATATAAAGATCAACAAGTAAAACACTTTTTGAAAGAGAAAACAAAAGATTATCAGTGGATCATGAAAAGCCTTCAACAACGAAATGAAACACTTTTAAAAGTAGGAATGGCGATTATCGAAAAGCAGTTTGATTTCTTTTTAAAAGGACCGGCGTATTTAAAACCGTTAACGATGAAAGAAGTGTCTCAGGAAATTGGCATACATGAATCTACTGTAAGTCGGGCCGTTCGAGAAAAATATATTCAAACACCGTTTGGGACTTATGAATTAAGATACTTTTTTTCTGCCGGCTTAATGAAAACGACGGGGGAAGAAGAAGAGCAAGCATCCGCATTTCAAGTGAAGACGATGATCGCAAATTTCATTGAGAAGGAAAATAAATTAAAACCGCTATCTGACCAGTTAATCGTTGATAAATTAAAGAACCACGGAATCGTTGTATCAAGAAGAACGATTGCAAAATATCGTGAACAATTGAAGATACCTTCTTCTGCAAAGCGGAAACGGTATGGATAATAGTAAGGAGCGTTTATATGGAAGTAATTTTTTATACAAGAGAGAAATGTCAACTTTGTAAGGAAGCAAAGGAAGTATTAAAAATTCTTCAAAGTGACTATGATTTTGAATTAATAGAGAAAAATATTGACGATAGTGATGAGCTGACAGAAAAATACGGCTTAATGATACCAGTCATTGAAATGAATAAAGATATCGTTCAATATGGACAAATTGATTATTATACATTAAGTAAACGATTGCAAAAAAAAGTTGATCCATCATAGTTGAATTTCTATATTTACCCTGCTAAAATAGAAGATGTAGCAAGGGTAATTTTTTTTATTGCTAATGGGACATAATATGTCTACGCGGGACGTAATACGACCAGAAGAACTGAAGGGATTAATTCTATGTATTCTTTAATTGAGCTTCAAAAGAAATTATTACCTGACATGCTTTTAATTATGCAAAAGAGATACCAAATTCTTCGTTCTATTCGATTTATGGAGCCTGTTGGTAGAAGAACTTTGGCACAAGCACTTGGTCTATCAGAACGCATATTGCGTAGTGAAGTTGAATTTTTAAATGACCAAAAGTTAATCACGATTAAAACAAGTGGTATGACTATTTCTCAGCAAGGCCTATCCGTTTTACAAGGTTTGGAAGGAATAATGAGAGATGTATCGGGTATTAATGAAATGGAAGAGCGATTAAAAAAGGAATTAAATCTTCAAGAAGTAGTAATCGTTCCCGGAGATAGCGATGAAACGCCATGGGTTAAACAAGAACTAGGAAGAGCTTGTGCAAAAAGAATGAAAAAGCGCTTAGTTGGGGAAAATATCATCGCAGTAGCTGGCGGAACGACGATGGCGGCTGTAGCTGATATGCTGACATTTGATTTTATTGGGAATACCAATACGCTGTTCGTCCCGGCAAGAGGCGGGATAGGTGAAGATGTCAAAAACGAAGCGAATTCCATTTGTGCAAAAATGGCTGAAAATACCGGCTGCAAACATCGTGTTCTATATGTACCTGATCAAGTAAGTAAAGAGGTTTATGACTCCTTTGTCAAAGAACCTATTATTAAAGAGGTTTTAAGTTTAATTAAGAAAGCCAACATGGTTTTACATGGTATTGGGGATGCTAACGTAATGGCGGAGCGCCGTAATACGAAGGAAGAAGATATGAAAATCATTCAGGATGGACATGCGGTAGGGGAGGCTTTTGGTTATTATTTTAATGAAGCCGGAGAGGTAGTACATAAAGTTCCTACTGTTGGATTGAAACTTGATGATTTTTCTCATATCGAGCATGTTCTTGCGGTTGCAGGCGGATCTTCAAAAGCAAAAGCAATAAAGGCTTGCATGAAAAGTGCTACTAATTCAACCGTGTTAATTACTGATGAAGGTGCCGCAAAAAAAATATTAAGCTAGTAGTTAAGTTATTCTTTTTCAAAAGAATTTACTTTTGAAATTAAATAAATAATTAAGTGAACTTAAGGAGGAAATTATAAATGACTGTAAAAGTTGGTATTAATGGTTTTGGACGTATTGGACGTAATGTATTTCGCGCTGCTTTAAATAATCCTGATGTAGAAGTAGTTGCTGTAAATGATTTAACAGATGCAAACATGCTTGCACATCTTTTGAAATATGATACTGTTCACGGAACTCTTGAACAAGATGTAACAGTAGACGGTGATAGCCTAGTTGTTGGCGGTCATAAAGTGAAAGTTCTAGCTGAACGTGAACCAGCACAACTTGGCTGGGGAGATCTTGGAGTAGATATCGTTGTAGAATCTACTGGTCGCTTCACAAAACGTGCAGATGCTGCTAAACATTTAGAAGCTGGTGCGAAAAAAGTAATTATCTCTGCTCCTGCAACAGATGAAGATATTACAATCGTTATGGGTGTTAACGAAGATAAATATGATGCAGCAAATCATAATGTGATCTCTAATGCATCTTGTACAACAAACTGCTTAGCTCCATTTGCTAAAGTTTTAAACGAAAAATTTGGTATCAAACGTGGTATGATGACAACTGTTCACTCTTACACAAATGACCAACAAATTCTTGATTTACCACATAAAGACTACCGTCGTGCTCGTGCAGCTGCAGAAAACATGATTCCTACAACAACTGGTGCTGCTAAAGCTGTTGCGTTAGTATTACCTGAATTAAAAGGAAAACTAAATGGTATGGCTATGCGTGTACCAACTTCAAACGTTTCTATCGTTGACTTAGTTGCAGAACTTGATAAAGATGTAACTGTTGAAGAAGTAAACGCAGCTTTAAAAGAAGCAGCTGAAGGTGAATTAAAAGGAATTTTAGCATACAGTGATCTTCCACTTGTATCACGCGATTATAATGGTGCTAAAGTTTCTTCAACTGTTGATGCGTTATCAACAATGGTTCTTGAAAACAACATGGTAAAAGTACTTTCTTGGTATGACAATGAAACTGGCTATTCTAACCGTGTAGTTGACTTAGCTGCATATATTGCAAAAAAAGGTTTGTAATCTTTTAAATAACGTAAACTAATGGTATATTTTTCTTGAACCATTTCTATTATGTCTAGCTACAGTGTCTAGCCCCTTTGCTTGTCGGGGCTGGTCGAGGCACTTTTAGCTTTTCTATGAAGTGGACAAAGGGGAGCGGGGAACATTCCCCTCTCCCTTTTTACATAGTTTTTGTACACAAAAAGGAGGGTACCTTACAGATGAATAAGAAAACCATTAAAGATATCGATTTAAATGGGAAAAAAGTATTTTGCCGTGTTGATTTTAATGTACCGTTGCAAAATGGAAATGTTACGGATGATACACGTATCCGCGCCGCATTACCAACAATTCAGTATTTAATTGACCAAGGTGCAAAAGTAATTTTAGCTAGCCATTTAGGCCGACCAAAGGGTCAAGTAGTTGAAGAATTGAGATTAACTCCGGTCGCGAAACGACTAAGTGAACTATTAAAAAAAGATATCCGTAAATCAAACGAAGCTTATGGTGAAATTGCCCAAGCAGAAATTGATAAGTTAGAAAATGGTGATGTCCTCCTTTTAGAAAACGTTCGTTTCTACCCTGGTGAGGAAAAAAATGACCCGGAATTAGCGAAAAGTTTTGCAGAATTAGCGGATGTATATGTGAACGATGCATTTGGTGCTGCTCATCGTGCCCATGCGTCAACAGAAGGAATTGCTCAATATCTACCAGCAGTTGCCGGCTTCTTGATGGAAAAGGAACTTGAAGTGCTTGGTAAGGCTCTTTCAAATCCTGAACGTCCTTTCACAGCGATTATTGGCGGAGCGAAGGTAAAAGATAAAATTGGTGTTATCGATAACTTGCTTGATAAAGTCGATAATCTCATTATCGGTGGCGGGCTTGCTTATACATTTGTGAAAGCGAACGGCCATGAAGTAGGGAAATCATTATTAGAAGAAGATAAAATTGATTTAGCAAAATCCTTTATGGAAAAAGCTAAACAAAAAAATGTGAAATTCTATATGCCTGTCGATGTAGTAGTTGCCGACGATTTTTCTGATTCTGCCAACAAAAAAGTCGTAGCAATCGATGAAATCCCATCCGATTGGGAAGCGCTAGACATCGGTCCAAAAACAGTTGAAATTTATCGTGAAGTGATTGGACAATCTAAGCTTGTCATTTGGAACGGACCAATGGGTGTATTTGAACTTGAATCATTTGCAAATGGAACAAAAGGTGTCGCAAATGCGTTAGCTGAAGCATCAAATACGTATTCTGTCATTGGCGGCGGAGACTCTGCAGCCGCAGTTGAAAAATTCAATCTTGCGGATAAAATGAGCCATATCTCAACAGGTGGCGGAGCTTCCCTTGAATTTATGGAAGGTAAAACATTACCAGGAGTAGCTGCCTTAAACGATAAATAATCAATAATGAAGAAAGGGTGTTAGAAATGCGTAAACCAATTATCGCTGGAAACTGGAAAATGCATAAAACAATGTCTGAAGCGAAAGCATTTGCTGAAGAAGTAGCTAGTTTAGTCCCTAAAAAAGATGTTGTTGATTCCGTTATTTGTGCACCAGCATTATTTTTAGATCGACTTGTTGAATCAACTCATAGCTCTGATGTAGCGATCGGAGCTCAAAACATGCATTTTGAAGAAAGTGGCGCTTTTACAGGAGAAATTAGTCCGAAAGCACTTGAAGATTTAAATGTTGACTATGTCATTTTAGGACATTCTGAGCGTCGTGAAATGTTCAATGAAACAGATGAAGCAGTAAACAAAAAAGTATTAGCTGCATTCAAGCACAACTTAGTTCCAATTGTTTGTGTCGGTGAAACACTTGAACAAAGAGAAAACAATGAAACAAAAGATTTAGTCGCTTCTCAAGTACAAAAAGCATTAGCAGGTTTAACAGAAGATCAAGTGAAACAAACAGTTATTGCTTATGAACCTATTTGGGCGATTGGAACAGGAAAATCTTCGACAGCAGAAGATGCAAATGAAGTTTGCTCCCATATTCGTTCTGTAGTTGAAGGTCAATTTTCAAAAGCAGCAGCAGACGCTGTTCGCATTCAGTACGGTGGTAGTGTAAAACCAACAAATATTAATGAATATATGTCCCAACCGGATATAGATGGTGCGTTAGTCGGCGGAGCAAGTCTTGAGCCGCAAAGCTTTTTACAACTTTTGGAGGCGGTAAGCCATGAGTAAATCACCTGTTGCTCTCATCATTTTAGATGGGTTTGGCCTTCGCCAAGAAACGAAAGGAAATGCCGTTACACATGCGAAAAAGCCTAACTTTGACCGCTACTGGGAAAATTACCCGCATAATACTTTAACAGCTAGTGGTGAAGCAGTAGGACTGCCGGAAGGACAAATGGGTAATTCCGAGGTAGGACATTTAAACATTGGTGCAGGACGAATTGTTTACCAAAGCTTAACCCGTGTAAACGTGGCGATTCGTGAAGGGGAGTTTGTTAAAAACGAAACTTTCCTTCAAGCGATTGAACATGCGAAAAAAAATGGCACGAGTCTTCACTTATTTGGTTTATTATCTGATGGCGGTGTTCACAGTCATATTAATCATTTATTCGCCTTATTACAACTTGCTGCAAATGAAGGATTGAAAAATGTCTATGTTCATGCATTTTTAGATGGGCGTGATGTTGGACCGAAAACTGCTGCAAAATACATTAAAGAAACACAAGAAAAAATGGATGAATACGGTGTTGGTGAATTTGCTACGATTTCCGGCCGTTATTATTCGATGGACCGGGATAAACGTTGGGATCGTGTAGAAAAATCATATCGTGCAATGGTATATGGAGAAGGACCTACTTATACTGATCCATTGGAACTTGTAGAAGATTCATATTCACATGGAATTTTCGATGAATTCGTCATACCTTCTGTTATTACAAAAGAGAATGGTGAACCCGTTGCAACGATAAAGGATAATGATTCGGTAATTTTCTATAATTTTAGACCTGACCGTGCGATCCAAATCTCTAATACATTTACAAATAAAGATTTTCGATCATTTGATCGAGGACCAAAGCATCCTAAAAACTTATTTTTCGTTTGCTTAACTCATTTTTCTGAAACAGTAGACGGATATGTTGCTTTTAAACCAGTAAACCTTGATAATACTCTTGGTGAGGTTTTATCGCAAAATGGTTTGAAACAGTTACGTATTGCTGAAACTGAAAAATATCCGCATGTGACTTTCTTTATGAGTGGGGGCCGTGAAGCAGAGTTCCCTGGCGAAACAAGAATTCTCATTAACTCACCGAAAGTGGCAACATATGATTTGAAACCGGAGATGAGTGCTTACGAAGTGACGGATGCCTTGTTGAAAGAAATTGAAGAGGATAAACAAGATGCAATCATATTGAATTTCGCGAATCCGGATATGGTTGGTCATTCAGGTATGCTTGAGCCGACTGTTAAAGCAATTGAGGCAGTTGATGAGTGCTTAGGTCGTATTGTTGACCTTATTATCGAAAAAGGTGGTACTGCCATCATCACAGCTGATCATGGTAATGCCGACGAAGTAGTTACACTTGAAGGGCAGCCAATGACTGCACATACAACAAATCCGGTTCCTGTGATTGTTACGAAAAAAGGAATTGAGCTCCGTGATGGAGGAATCTTAGGTGATTTAGCTCCAACGATGCTTGATTTACTAGGTGTTCAACAACCTAAAGAAATGACTGGAAAGACCATTATTAAACATTAATTTTATAAAAAACTAATTTAAGAATAGGAGAAATAAACATGCCACATATTACTGAAGTATATGCAAGAGAAGTACTAGATTCCCGCGGAAATCCCACTGTAGAAGTTGAAGTTTATACAGCTTCAGGTGCATTCGGACGTGCACTTGTTCCAAGTGGTGCATCAACTGGAGAATATGAAGCAGTAGAACTTCGCGATGGCGATAAAGGCCGTTATTTAGGTAAAGGTGTAGAGACTGCAGTAAAAAATGTAAATGATATCATCGCTGAAGAACTAATTGGTTATGATGTTACAGAACAAGTTGTTATTGATAAATTGTTAATTGAGCTTGATGGAACTGAAAATAAAGGGAAACTAGGTGCGAATGCGATCCTTGGTGTTTCTATGGCAGTCGCTCGTGCAGCAGCTGATTTCCTTGGAGTAGAACTTTACGAATATCTTGGAGGATTCAACTCTAAACAACTTCCAGTGCCAATGATGAATATTGTTAATGGTGGAGAACATGCCGACAATAACGTTGATATTCAAGAATTCATGATTATGCCAGTTGGTGCTCCTACTTTTAAAGAAGCATTACGTATGGGTGCTGAAATCTTCCATAACCTTAAATCTGTATTAAAAGCAAAAGGCTTAAACACAGCTGTTGGTGATGAAGGTGGATTTGCTCCTAACCTCAAATCTAACGAAGAAGCACTTCAAACAATTATTGAAGCAATTGAAAAAGCCGGATACAAACCAGGAGAAGAAGTTATGCTAGCAATGGATGCTGCATCTTCTGAATTCTATAATAAAGAAGACGGAAAATATCATTTATCAGGTGAAGGTGTTGTTCGTACATCTGCTGAAATGGTTGACTGGTATGAAGAACTTACTTCTAAATACCCAATTATCTCTATCGAAGACGGTTTAGATGAAAACGACTGGGAAGGTCACAAGCTTCTTACCGAACGTATCGGCCATAAAGTTCAATTAGTTGGTGACGATTTATTCGTAACAAACACGAAAAAACTTTCTGAAGGTATTAAACAAGGCGTAGGTAACGCGATCCTAATTAAAGTTAACCAAATCGGTACATTAACTGAAACATTTGATGCAATCGAAATGGCTAAACGTGCTGGTTATACTGCAATCATTTCTCACCGTTCTGGTGAAACAGAAGACACAACAATTGCAGACATCGCCGTTGCTACAAACGCAGGACAAATCAAAACAGGTGCTCCTTCAAGAACAGACCGTGTCGCAAAATACAACCAATTACTTCGCATCGAAGACGGCTTAGCAGACACAGCTCAATACTTAGGAAAAGACACATTCTACAACCTAAAAAAATAGTAAACCAAAAATGCCGGCACTAAACTGCCGGCATTTTTCACTTTATTCACTTTTTAGAATAATTATGCAGAAAAATGAATATCCGGTGTCAGGCACCAAAATTTCGTTTGTGTACAAGTTGGAAGTGTGGTACATTTAAAGTACGTTTAGATGTTCGATTTGGAGGTGGGGTCTCATGCATACTTTATTTTTGACTTTATTGGTGATTGATGCGATTGCTTTAATTATTGTAGTGCTTTTACAGTCGGGGAAAAGTGCTGGATTATCAGGAGCGATTTCCGGTGGTGCAGAGCAGTTATTCGGAAAGCAAAAAGCTCGCGGGATGGATTTAGTTTTACACCGAATTACAGTTGTTCTTGCAGTATTATTTATTATTTTAGCGTTAGGCGTGTCGTATTTCGGAATATAATAATACTAAAGCTACCTGACTTACCGTACGGTTGGTCGGGTTTTTTGTTTTGCCCCTTTTCTATAAAACCGTTGCTTTTAGCAAAGCTCAGAGTTGAAAGGAACGGTTTATTTAAATCATATTTCTGGATTGTTCTTTATTTCTCTGTTAAAAATAAGGTAAGAATACGTATGTAAAGGAGTTCACATCATGAAAATAGTACCACCAAAGCCTTTTACATTCGAAGCTGGAAAACGTGCTGTCTTGTTATTACATGGTTTCACAGGCAGTTCAGCCGATGTTCGGATGTTAGGACGATTTCTTGAAAAACAAGGATATACTTCTCACGCACCCATCTACAAAGGACACGGAGTTCCACCCGAAGAATTAGTACATACAGGTCCGGACGATTGGTGGAAAGATGTCATGGCTGGCTATGAACATTTAAAAAATAAAGGATACGAAGAAATAGCTGTAGCCGGATTATCACTAGGTGGGGTATTTTCCCTGAAATTAGGTTACACTGTACCTGTAAAGGGAATAATTCCTATGTGTGCTCCGATGTATATTAAAAGTGAAGAAACAATGTACAACGGTGTTGTCGACTATGCGCGCCAGTATAAAAAATTTGAAGGAAAAGATGATCTTCAAATTAATAAAGAAATTGAGGAATTCAAGAAAACGCCAATGGAAACATTAAAAGGATTACAAAACTTGATATCAGAGGTAAGGGAAAATGTCGATATGATCTACTCACCGACCTTTGTCGTTCAGGCAAGACATGATGAAATGATTAATACTGACAGTGCGAATATTATTTATAATCATGTGGAATCTGAACAGAAAGAAATAAAATGGTATGAAGAATCCGGACATGTTATTACGTTAGATAAGGAAAAAGAACAATTGCATCAAGATGTTTTCCATTTTCTTGAACAACTAAACTGGTCCGAATAAGGAGGGATGTAAATGGATGAAAAAACGCAATCGCAGATTGAACGTATTTTAACCTATATGAAAGACGAAGCATACAAACCATTGACAGTGCAGGAACTGGAAGAAGTATTCGGAATTGAAGACTCTACTGGATTTAAAGATTTTGTAAAAACGCTCGTGTTAATGGAAGAGAAAGGACTTGTCGTCCGAACAAGAAGCAATCGCTATGGACTCCCGGCCAAAATGAATTTAGTCCGCGGAAAAATGATTGGTCATGCGAAAGGCTTTGCCTTTGTAACACCCGATGAACCGGGATTTGATGATATTTTTATCCCACCACATGAAAAAAATAATGCCATCCATGGTGATGTCGTATTAGTTCGCGTTTCATCTGAAAGTTCCGGTTCAAGACGTGAAGGTTCAGTTGTAAGAATTTTAGAACGTGGTATTACAGAAGTTGTCGGAACTTATACCGAGAGTAAATATTTTGGCTTTGTTATTCCGGACGATAAAAAATTTGGCAGCGACATTTTTATTCCGAAAAACGCGAATAAAGGTGCAGTTGAAGGACATAAAGTTGTTGTACATATAACGGGATATCCTGAAGGACATAAAAATGCCGAGGGTGAAGTTGTCCAAATTCTTGGTCATAAAAATGACCCAGGTGTAGACATCTTATCTATTATCCATAAACACGGGCTTCCGCTGGCATTCCCGGAAGAAGTACTGCAACAGGCGAATAGTGTACCGGAAGAAATTGATGAAAATGAAATAGGAAACCGCCGGGATCTTCGTGATCAGACAATCGTGACCATTGATGGTGCCGATGCTAAAGATTTAGATGATGCGGTGACAGTATCAAAATTAGAAAATGGCCATTATAAATTAGGGGTACACATTGCAGATGTCACACATTATGTGACGGAAGGCTCCCCAATTGATCGGGAAGCTTTAGAAAGAGGCACAAGTGTTTATTTAGTCGATCGAGTCATCCCGATGATTCCACATCGTTTATCAAATGGGATATGTTCATTGAATCCAAAAGTGAATCGTTTTACATTATCTTGTGAAATGGAAATCAATGATAAAGGTGAAGTCGTTAATCATGAAATTTTCGAAAGTATCATTAAGACGACGGAGCGAATGACATATTCCGATGTAAATAAAATTTTAGTTGATAAAGATGAGGAATTAAGAGAGCGGTACGAGCCAATTGTTCCGATGTTTGAAACGATGGAAGAGTTGGCACAAATTTTACGAACGAAACGGATGGAACGCGGCGCCATTGATTTTGACTTTAAAGAAGCAAAAGTGATTGTAAATGATGAAGGAAAACCTGTTGACGTTGTTACACGTGAACGTTCTGTAGCGGAACGATTAATCGAAGAATTCATGCTGGCGGCGAATGAAACGATTGCAGAACATTTTCACTGGCTCGATGTCCCGTTCATGTATCGAATCCATGAAGATCCTAAAGAAGAAAAGCTGCAACGATTCTTTGAATTTATTACAAACTTCGGATTAATTGTCCGTGGAACTGCTAATTCTGTTCATCCACGTGCACTTCAGGAAATTATCGAAGCGGTCCAAGGAAAACCGGAGGAAATGGTCATCTCTACCGTCATGCTTCGCTCTATGCAGCAAGCAAAATATGACCCGGAAAGTCTTGGTCACTTTGGATTATCAACACAATTCTATACACATTTCACTTCACCTATCCGACGTTATCCCGATTTAATCGTCCATCGATTAATTCGTACGTATTTAATCGAAGGCAAAATGGATGAAGCAACAAGAGCCAAATGGGATGCATCCTTACAGGAAATTGCTGATCATGCATCGAAAATGGAAAGACGGGCTGTTGATGCCGAACGCGATACAGATGAGTTGAAAAAAGCAGAGTACATGGAAGACAAAGTGGGCGAAGAGTTTGATGGAATTATCAGTTCTGTAACTAACTTTGGTATGTTTGTAGAATTACCAAATACGATTGAAGGACTTGTTCATGTCAGCTATATGACAGATGATTATTATCATTATGATGAGCGTCAATATGCTATGATAGGGGAAAGAACAGGGAATGTCTTTCGGATTGGCGACGAAATTACTATTCGTGTTATAAACGTAAATAAAGACGAGCACGACATCGACTTTGAAATTGTAGGTATGAAAAATAATCGAGCAAGAAGGGGCGCACAAGAAAAACCGCGAATCGTAAAAGTACGGGGATACAAAAAAGATTCGCAACAAAAAGGCCCACAAGGAAATAAAGATGAAGGCGAATGGTCCACACGCCCACCGAAAGCAAAAAAGAAAAAAAATAAATCTTTTGCGAACACACCAAAAAATAAACGAACAAAAAAACGCAAATAAATTGTAGCATCAATTAGGTGTCAGGCACCTGGTGTCAGGCACCTTTTAGGTCTTAAGATCTAGGGGGAGTTGAAAATATGCCAAAAGGAGAAGGCAAGGTTGTAGCCCAAAATAAAAAGGCAAATCATGATTATTTTATCGAGGAAACATTTGAAGCAGGGATCGTCCTTCAAGGAACGGAAATTAAATCGATTCGTGCAGGACGTGTGAACTTAAAGGATTCATATGCGCGAATTCATAAAGGTGAAGTGTTCATCTATAATATGCACATCAGCACATATGAACAAGGAAATCGCTATAATCATGATCCATTGCGGGAAAGAAAATTATTGCTTCATCGTAAACAAATTAATAAATTAATCGGTGAAACGAAGGAAGCAGGATATGCATTAGTTCCTCTTAAAATGTATTTAAAAGATGGCTATGCAAAGGTTTTAATTGGACTTGGAAAAGGGAAAAAGAAATATGACAAACGAGAAGATTTAAAGAAAAAAGAAGCAAAACGTGAGATTGAAAAAGCGTTTAAAGCACGTCAGCAAATGTAGCTTACACAAATTTACAATTGCATTTATCGCGAAACATGGTATAATAAGACATGTAACAGCCAGTTACTTTTAATGTTAAGCTCAGTTGTCTCGAGCGTCTTTCTCTTTATAAAAGAGATCGTAACCTTTCTATCATGGGGACGTTACGGATTCGACAGGGACAGTTTGAGCTTAAGTTGCGAGTCGAGGGGGTCGTCCTCGTAAAAACGCCAAAGCCAATAATAACTGGCAAAAACAACAATAACCTCGCTTTTGCAGCGTAAGCTAGCATAGCGGATCCTCCCTCCATCGCCCATGTGGTAGGGTCAGGGTCTCAACTTTAGTGGGCTACGCCGGTTGTCCTCCGCCTGAGGACGATGGAAGAGACCAATCAGGCTAGCACTTCGGACGCCCGTCGATAGGCAGATGAAGCTGCGAAATGCGAATATATCGACTACACTCGTAGACGCTTAAGTGGCAATGTTTCTGGACGTGGGTTCGATTAGTAAATAGTCGCCTTATGTGGTAACACATAAGTGAAAATCCGGCTTTATCGGTGAAACCTAAGTCACAAATAGTGATAGGGCAATGCCGAGCGGTATGTGGAGCAATCCAACAGCCGTGTATCGACTTATAGGCTGCCTCATGGGTAGTACTAGGATGCGGAATTCTGCATGAAGGAACTCGTGTAAATTTATATTTCGCATAATACGCCGGGGTACCTGAAGGATATTCAGGTACAAGATATAGTCAGTGCCATTACGAAAGTATGGAATAGCACGTCCCACCGTCTCCACCAAATACATATTTAATGTACATTGGTGGAAAATAACCAATATATTATAAAAGCGACTCATATAATAATGAGTCGCTTTTTATAATTTAAAAAAGTTATCTTCAAACAATATCTTCTTTTTAAGAAGCTCCGGAGTATATTTCCCATTACGAGGAGTTACCGAATCATAATTTTCGAGAATCCAAATCGAGCGCAATCTTTTTTGTTTAATTCTTAGAAATGGTAATACATTCTGCAATGTATAGAAAACATCTGATTTCTTTTTTATATATAAAGTATATGAATCTTTATACTTATCTGGATGATAATTCTTTTTATTGTTTATTGTTCCACCGGTAATAGATTGGATATAAATGAGAAGTTCTTTATCTGTTGATGCAATTGTTATACATGGACGTCGATTTTCTTTTTCGTGCATTCTAGTTAATGTAATGCTACCCTCTCCATCAATAATGCCAGCCACATAAGAGGCTTCCCATTTTTTCATTATGATTCCTCCTGTTTTTAAACTGAAACAAACATATGTTCTTGTATTATTGTATTTTAGATAATTTTCATTTGCAATATTAAACTAAAAATAGTTCGCAGAAAAGTAAGCAGTTTCGTATTTAAATGAATTTGTGTAAATAATAGAAAACTGGTTTCATAAAAAAACCAAACAGATACACTTAAATTCTGCTTGGTTTTTTATAACCATTGTAGTCACATTGAATTGTTTCGGAAGTTATACTCTTTTCTGTAAGAAGCGCTACTTACAATTGAATAATATCTTAGAAGTAAAGTAACAAAAATGCTCTCATAAAGCTACCGACTGGAATTGGAAAAGAAATAAAAATCTGTGGAGTTTTGCATCTATCACTATCGGGGCAGGATTATTGAATAAGCCAAATAATATGTAATAAATGTAATTTTCTGATATAATTAGATAATAAATACTTACTATTATTCGGGGTGTTTAAATATGAATTTATTAGAACATGAAATATAACAACTTACTTTTTATGTAAGAGGACCTCCCATTATACGTTTCATACCTAGCTTTAAACAATTTGGGAGGTAAATTATGATAAGAGATAATCAATTTTTAAGTTATTTAAACGATGTAAATAAAGAATTTTCTGGATGGGACTTCTCGTTTATTACGGGAACTGGACGAATGAGAAGTGGCTTACTTTCTTGGTCTTATGGGAGTATGGCAAGACATCTAATTCAAAATGTTGATTCTATGTTGGACATGGGAACTGGTGGTGGAGAATTCTTATCAATGTTGAGACCATTTCCTCGTTCTGTTTATGCAACAGAAGGTTACAAACCAAACTTCGAAATAGCAAAAGAAAACCTTGAGCCTTTAGGAATAAAAGTTGTTCAACTTGAAGAGGATTCTGAACTACCATTTAATGATAATCAGTTCGAATTGATTTTAAATCAACATGAATCATATTCATCCGAAGAGATAAGAAGGACGATTCAAAAAAATGGTGTATTTCTAACACAGCAAGTTGGTGGCTTAGATTGTAAAGAAATTAATGAATCATTTGCTGTTTCATTGAACCTTGAGTTTGAAAATTGGAACCTAAAGACAGCTTTACAGGAACTTAAAAAGAATAATTTCGAAGTATTGTATAGAAATGAAGAGTTCCCAATTCAACGATTTTATGATGTGGGTGCATTAGTATATTATCTAAAAGCAATACCTTGGCAAGTTCCCGACTTTAGTATCGAAAAATATGAAGAAAGTTTATATGATATACACAAACATATTCAGTCAAAAGGATTTTATGATGTGAAACAGCATCGCTTTATTATTAAGGCTAAAGCGATATAAATAAATGAAGTCTTCTTATAAAAGGAGACCTCGACTTTACTCTTATTGTGCTAAAGGGTGCTTTAACACAACAAGGAGTTAATTAAAGAGCCTAAATGTACACTTTTTGTATATTTGGGCTATTTTTCCATTAATACAACATACTGCCATAAAAGCATTTGGTTCAATGTGCTAGTGAAAGTCGGAATTGGGAGATCTGAATAGAATTCCAGTCGATATCAGAATTTTAGCGGCTACAAATCGTAATAAATGATAGTAATCTAAAGGCAATTGCTATTATAATGTCGACTATCGTTAATTTTTTTACTTAATTCGAACGATAAACAAATTGTTCGCAATTTTTCAGAAGGGGGTGCCTTTTTTCTTCATAAATTTATATTTCATATATGAAGGCAATTTTAAATGAAGAAAGGGCAGGGATGAAAATGGCAAAGTATAGAATGGTGCGTACGGATTTTTGGAAGAATCCGATTGTTATAGAAGAGATGACCCCTGAGGAAAAGTACTTTTACTTTTATCTGCTGACGAATCCGCGTACGACGCAAATTGGAATCTATCAAATTACGAAAAAGGAAATAGCTTTTGATCTGGGATATTCCATTGAGAGTAGAGAGTATTCATTCGCTAATGGAGCTTTTCGAGAAACACCATCAATTGATCCTTTACAATCCTGAAACAAGGGAGCTAGCTATTAAGAACTGGGGAAGAGAGAACCTTCAAAAAGTTGGAAAACCAGTAATGGATTGTATTGTTTCCGAATTAAAAGAGGTAGAGGATCACTCGCTTATCCAATATGTTTCGGAATGCATACATAAAGAAGAGATCCGCAGCTTATATGAAGCTTTTTATCAGCAAAAAGAGATGCTCATGGAGACGGAAGAAAAAGAGGATGATGAAAAAGTTCCATGTGAAGAAATTGACGATGCTTTACCGCTTCGTTATACGATTGGTGGACAAAAAGAAGAGGATGAAAAAGCTCTCTGTATCGAATTTGACGATACGTTGCCGACTCGTTTTACGACACGTGGGCAAAAAGAAAAAGAAAAACAAAAAGAAAAACAAAAACAACAAAAAGATCTCTATCCAAGTATAGCGAATAATCTACGCATAGTGAATCCGTCACTGAGTAATGATGATGTGAAGGAAATTATCGAGTTTTGGGATACAAATGGATTTGGTTTAACGAATGTAAATGCAAAAGAGCAGTTGTTGTCGTCGTTGGATGATTCAAGTTTTTTACAACCGAAGGAAATGATTGTAAATGCCATGAAAATAGCCTGTGCCAAGGCATTGGTGAGGTTCTATGAGGCGCCTTGGGAAAATCAACATCATTCGAAAGGTGGGACAATGGGGATTAAAAAGCTCAATCTCGTAACGGGAATGCCTTCGATAGGAAAAACTGAAAACGACCCTTAGTTTAGAATGTTTTTAGGACAACCCCCATATGAATAGAGTAAATAGGGGGGGGATTAACATGTTTGCCAGAATTGCTGCAATGATAATAGGAAGTGGTCTTATAGGGATTGGAGTGAATGGCTTTTTGGTTCCTCATCATTTACTAGATGGAGGAATTATCGGTCTAGCTCTTATATTGCATTATTATTTTGACTTTCAAACAGGGTTATGGTCGGCGCTGTTAAGTATTCCATTGATCCTTTATGCATGGGTGAAGGATCGCGGCCAATTTCACGGCAGTATTTACGGAATGATTGTGACAGCTATTTTTCTGGATCTGCTAGCTCCTTATCAATTTCCTTTGCCTATATGGATAAGTGCTATTTTAGGTGGAGCCATTTGCGGAATTGGAGTGGGGTTAATGCTTCGTTATAAGACAAGCACTGGGGGAACCGACTTGATTGCTTATTTCATAGCCAAAGCTACCCCATTGAGTATAGGGCTAATTATTGCTATATTGGATGGTATCATCGTCTTAATCGGGTTTCAAACGTTGGGACTTTGGAGCGTCGTATTTTCAAGCATCACCATTTTGTCTGCTGGGCTTCTAGCAAATATCTGTTATGAACGTCCGAATAATGGGTCTGTCCCCAACTAAGTGTTAAAATTGTAATCAAATTACTTAAGGAGTGACAAAGGTGGCACGTGTATTATTTATTAATATTGGATCTGAAGGGCATATTAATCCAACGGTCGGAGTTGTACAAGAGCTTATTTCGCGTGGAGAAGAGGTCGTGTATTTTACGATTGAAGATTTTCGAGAGCGTATTGAAAAGACGGGAGCAACGGTACGAACCGTAGACGGTCAAAAATTTATTAAAGCGTTTATCTCGGGTGGCAGAAATAATGTACTCGAAAGAATTAATGGTCTCTTACATACTGCAGATATTGTCATACCAAGCGTTCTTGAACAGATTGAAGGCGAACATTTTGATTACATTATCCACGATTCCATGTTTGGTTGTGGACGTATACTTGCTCAAATCCTTAAACTTCCGGCAGTCAATTCGTGCACTACTTTTGCTGAGACCCAAGAATCGTTCAATAAAATGTTCGAACAGCTTTCACAAAAAATCCCCGAAGAAACATTTGATGAGTTTCAAAGGTTAACAGAAATGGTAAAGGATAAGTATGATGTTGAGATCCGTTCCCCATACGAAGTTTTTTGTAATCCAGCATCACTTACAATCGTTTATACAATTAAAGAATTTCAACCTTTTGGAGAAGACTTCGATCAAACTTATAAATTTGTAGGACCATCTATCTCTTCAAGATCAAAGAAAGAAACTTTCGACATTACTTCAATCAAAGGAAAGAACCCAATCTATATTTCACTAGGTACTGTCGTAAATCAGGCAATAGATTTCTATAAGCTTTGTTTAAAGGCATTAGAAAATACTGATCATAGTGTCATCATGTCTATTGGGGAGAAAGTTCAACTATCTGATTTGGGTGAGATCCCTAATAACTTCATTGTGAAAAACTATGTTCCGCAAACAGAGGTGCTGAAACACACCAAATTATTTATCACACATGGTGGAATGAACAGTGTACATGAAGGTCTTTATTACGGGGTTCCGCTAATTGTCATTCCACAAAGTGCGGATCAGCCGATGATTGCCGAGCAAGTTGCTACTATTGGAGCTGGCATTAAATTGCAAATGCAAAGCTTGACTGCAAATCAACTCCATGAAGCTGTAGACCATGTATTACATCAACCATCCTTCCATAATACGGTTGCAAAAGTTAAGGATTCCTTTCAAAAATCGGGTGGTTATCATCAAGCAGTTGATGATATTTTTAATTTTAAAAGTCAAAATGCTATCTAAAATAATAATTACCGCAACAACCGTAGATTCAGGAAGGAGAAAAGATGGAAATAGGGAATAAACAACTGAAACCAAAACTTTTAATATCGTTTATTATTTTCCTTATTGTCGTTTTAGGATTAACATTTTATTTTTATCAGCATGTTAATGGACAAGGGAATAAAGAATCGAATCTTAAATATGGCAGTAACCGAAAGCAAACATTAGATCTCTTCACACCTAAAGTTCAGAACGGGGAGAAATTGCCAGTTATCATTTATGCACATGGTGGCGGATGGAGCGGAGGGGATAAATCAAATGTTTCTGCAAAACCTGATTTCTTTGCTGAAAAAGGATATGCATTTATTTCAATTAACTATCGACTATCTCCAAAAGCGACCTATGAGGAAATGGCCAATGACGTTACTAATGCGATAAAATGGGTGTATGACAATGCTGATAATTATCAATTTGATCGGTCGAAAATAAATCTAATGGGTCATTCTGCCGGCGGTCATTTAATCATGCTAGTCGCTTCAAATCCTAACTATTTGAATAATGTTGGACTTTCACCCAAAGTCATTAATTCTGTTGTGAACATTGAAGGTCCACTTGATTTAACAGATTTTATCAGTAGAATTGGAAGCTACAAAAAGGTATTCGGAAAAGATCAAAAAGTATGGGAAGAAGCGTCACCAATTACTTATGCAGCAAGTAAAAACCTTCCACCAATGTTTTTGATTGACCACGGAAGTAACTCTATTAAAAAATTTATGGATACAACAAAATTAGCCGGTAACACAGTCGGATATTTTCAAGCCCGAACTCTCTCCCATAGCGAATTAACCGAGCTTCTAGGGACATTCAAAACCGAAGAAGCAACCATCATGACCAACGCTGTGTTTAAGTTTTTGAGCAATTTAAATAAATAACTAAAAATAATTAGAGGTGTTGTCCAACATTAGGCAGCACCTCTTCTTTCTATTAATCGTCAAAATGAGAGATGCAGCCCAAGATTGGAATTCAAAAGGGAACTTGGTCGTCAAAACGAGAGAATGAAATCCCAAGATCAGAATCCAAAAGGGAACTTGGTCGTCAAAATGAGAGAATGAATCCCAAGATTGGAATCCAAAAGGGAACTTGGTCGTCAAAGCGAGTGAATGCAGCCCAAGATTGGAATCCAAAAGGGAACTTGGTCGTCAAAGCGAGTGAATGAATCCCAAGATCGAAATCTAAAAGGAAACTTGGTCGTCAAAGCGAGTGAATGCAGCCCAAGATTGGAATCCAAAAGGATTATTTCTTGAGCATATCAGGTGATTTAGAACGAACTATCCACTAATGTAGTGTTTTTTTACTAACTTTTTATCCATATACATATTACAGAAGATTTTGTGAAAAATAACAAAAAAAGTCTGAATTATAGGAGGTGCATCATGGAAAAAGAATATCAGGTGAAGCTTACATCAACAGAAATTACAGCTCTTTGGGGATCTTATATTAATGACAGTGCTATTTCGTGTAAACTGGAATATTTTTTATCCAAAGTGGAGGATAAAGAAATTAAACCAATAATCCAACATGCTATAGAGATTGCTCAAGGTAATTTAAGAACTTTAACTGAAATTTTTAATAAAGAAAAGTACCCAATACCATATGGGTTTAAAACGAATGAGGATGTTGATCAATCAGCTGCTAGATTGTACTCAGATACCTATGTTTTGTATTACCTCCATCAAGCATGTCAAATTGCCATTCAAGGTTACAGTGTTAATTTGTCTTTATCAGTTAGAGCAGATGTATACAGCTATTTCAGTGAGTGTATTTCACAATTGACTACATTTCTCAGAGAGATAAAGGAGCTGTTATTATCCAAAGGTCTTTATATTAGGGCTCCTTATTTACCAATCCCAGAGGATATTGATTTTGTTAAAAAGCAAAGTTTCCTTAAAGGCTTTTTTGGTGAAAAAAGACCCTTAACTGGTACAGAAATTACGAATCTTATTACCAATTTTGAGAGAAATGCTTTTGGAGCAGCAACTTTACTAGGATTTAGCCAGGTTGCTCAATCAAAAGAGGTTTCCGAGTTTTTGTTCAGGGGAGTGGAGATTGCTAAAAAGCATTGTGATATTTTTGAATCTACTCTTAATGAGGCTTATCTTCCTGCACCTATGACATGGAATATAGAGGTAACAGACTCAACCTCTTATACTTTTTCAGACAAACTAATGATGTTTTATACAACAGCACTTATTGCACTCAGTATAGGATTTTATGGCACAAGTATGGCAATGAGCCCAAGAAAGGATTTGGCTTTGCAATATGTAAGACTTTCCGCTGAAATTGCAAAGTATGCTGAGGACGGTGCAAAAATCATGATTAAAAATGGGTTTCTTGAACAACCCCCGATGGCTCTTGATAGAGAGGAATTAGCAATGCAAAAGACGAAGGAATAGGCAATATAGCCCTGACTTAGTAGAGGGCTTTTTTCTTTGAGCATGAATACTGATTTAAAAATGGGTGATTAAATGTAAAAAAAGGTATTCTTAATCTCTTGACATACTCTAGGGGGGTATTGTATATTTTGAGTGTGGAGGTGAAAGGGATGGGAGAAAACATGAATCATGATTGTAATCTTTCTGAAGGAAGAAAGAGTCATCATTCCGATAAAGTGAAGAAAAACTTAGTTACTCGTTTAAATCGAATTGAAGGCCAAATTCGTGGAATAAAGGGATTAATCGAAAAAGATACTTATTGTGACGATGTTATTACCCAAATCGCGGCTACACAGTCAGCTCTAAACAGTGTGGCAAAAATCCTTCTAGAAGGACATTTAAAAACGTGTGTCTTAGAACGAGTGAACGAGGGTGACACAGAAGTTTTAGACGAAGTACTTTTAACAATAGGAAAATTAATGAAAAAATAAATAGGAGTGAGTATAAATGGAAACAATTACTTTGAATGTTAATGGAATGTCATGTGGTCATTGTGTAAATGCTGTTGAAGGAAGCGTCGGGAAATTACAAGGTGTGAAATCAGTAAAAGTACATTTGGAATCAGGAACTGTAGACGTAGAATTTAATCCATCCGATGTATCCTTAAATGAAATCAAGGAAACAATTGACGATCAGGGGTATGACGTTGAATAAAAAAGGAAAACGTGCCTAAAAAAGCACGTTATCTTTTTCAATGAAATATACCCCCCACCAGTATAAAAGAGGTGCTAGATATGAGTAATGAAATCAAAGAAACAGATTATCAAATTATAGGAATGACCTGTGCAGCATGTGCCACAAGAATTGAAAAAGGGCTCAAAAAAATGGATGGCGTAAAAGAAGCCAATGTTAATTTAGCACTCGAAAAGTCCTCTATTAAATACGATCCTGAGGTAGTATCTGATCAAGATTTTCAAAAGAAAATTCAAAGTTTAGGATATGATGTTGTAAAGGAAAAAACAGAATTCGATATTTCAGGAATGACCTGTGCTGCTTGCGCGAATAAAATTGAAAAAAGATTAAATAAATTAGATGGAGTGGACAATGCCGCTGTTAACTTTGCATTAGAGACTGTTCTTGTGGAATACAACCCTGAACACGTCTCTATACCAGAAATGAAAGAGGCGATAAAAAAGCTTGGATATAGCCTTGAACAAAAGAAAGAAAATGCAGAGGAACAGGTGGACCATCGCCAAAAAGAAATTGAAAAACAACAAGGAAAATTTATATTCTCGCTAATCTTGTCATTTCCGTTATTGTGGGCAATGGTTAGTCACTTTAAATTTACGTCTTTCATTTGGCTTCCGGATATGTTTATGAATCCTTGGGTACAATTTGCCCTTGCAACACCAGTGCAATTTATCGTCGGTAAACAGTTTTATGTGGGCGCTTTTAAAGCGTTAAGAAATAAAAGCGCAAATATGGACGTCCTTGTTGCACTAGGAACATCGGCTGCTTATTTCTATAGTCTATATTTAAGTATTAGATCGATTGGCTCCGGCGCTCATATGGTAGAACTCTATTATGAAACAAGCGCTGTCCTTATTACTTTAATTCTGTTAGGAAAACTGTTCGAGGCAAAAGCAAAAGGGCGTTCTTCTGAAGCGATTAAGAAGTTAATGGGATTACAGGCTAAAAATGCAATTGTCGTTCGCGATGGCAGGGAGATGATTATTCCGATAGAAGAAGTTTTACAAGGGGATATTGTGTATGTTAAGCCGGGAGAAAAAATTCCGGTAGACGGAGAAATTGTAGAAGGCGAGTCGGCACTTGATGAATCGATGTTAACAGGGGAAAGTATTCCGATTGATAAAGCGGTTGGAGATGCAGTTATTGGTTCCACGATTAATAAAAATGGTTTCCTAAAAATCAAAGCAACAAAAGTCGGTAAAGATACAGCTTTAGCACAAATTATTAAGGTAGTTGAAGAAGCACAAGGTTCAAAAGCACCGATTCAGAGATTAGCTGATGTCATATCAGGGATATTTGTACCGATTGTAGTCGGTATTGCGGTTATTACTTTCTTAATATGGTATTTCTTCGTAAGTCCTGGTGAGTTTGCGGAAGCCCTTGAAAAATTTATCGCGGTATTGGTTATCGCTTGCCCTTGCGCACTAGGTCTAGCTACTCCAACTTCGATTATGGCTGGCTCCGGTCGTGCAGCCGAATTTGGGATTTTATTTAAAGGTGGAGAACATCTTGAAACAACCCACCGCATCGACACGATTATTCTTGACAAAACAGGAACAGTGACAAACGGAAAACCGTCTTTAACAGATGCTATATTAGCAGAAGGCATGGATGAAAAGGAATTTCTAACGTTGGTTGGTACGGCTGAAAGCAACTCTGAACATCCACTTGCAGAGGCAATTGTTGAAGGGATAAAAGAAAAAGGGATTGAGCTGCTGGCATCTGAAACATTCGAAGCTATTCCCGGTTTCGGCATTCAATCCACAGTGAATGGCAAACAATTATTCATCGGAACACGCAGACTCATGGCGAAGCGAAATATTAGTGTGCAGGATCAATTAGCAAAAATGGAGAACTTGGAAAAGCAAGGGAAAACGGCAATGCTCGTTGCCATCGATGGACACTTTGCCGGGATTGTGGCCGTTGCAGATACCATTAAAGAAACTTCAAAAGAAGCCATTTCTCGTTTGCACAGTATGGGATTAGATGTTGTGATGATTACAGGGGATAATACCCAAACAGCACAAGCCATTGCGGATCAAGTGGGGATAAAGAAAGTCATTGCTGAGGTTTTACCGGAAGGCAAGGCAGAAGAAGTCGAAAAACTTCAGAAAGCTGGTAAAAAAGTAGCAATGGTCGGGGATGGAATTAATGATGCTCCGGCACTTGCAACAGCTAATATTGGGATGGCGATTGGTACAGGTACCGATGTAGCGATGGAAGCTGCCGACATTACCCTCATTCGTGGTGACTTAAAGAGTATTGCGGACGCAATATTCATGAGTAAAAAGACGATTACTAATATTAAGCAAAATCTTTTCTGGGCGCTTGCTTATAACTGTATAGGCATTCCCATTGCAGCGGTAGGTTTCTTAGCACCGTGGTTAGCCGGTGCAGCGATGGCATTTAGCTCCGTATCGGTTGTTCTCAACGCTCTAAGACTGCAGAGGGTTAAGTTAAAAGTTTAATTATAGAAAGGAGTAGCTTCCATGAAAAAAAGTGTCATGATTTGGGCGACTTCAGCAATCGCTTACCTTGGGATCATCATCTTAGTATACAGTGTTTTTTGCTAGCATAAATCCAAAAGCAGATGAACCCTCTAATTCGTAAATAATAAATGGGCATGGATTATGCCTACGAGACTTGTCCTGCTGAAGATTAATGTTATTTTAAAAGTCCGATACACCGAATACGGTATCGGACTTTTTTGAGAAGCTGACATACATACATGGCTACCGATTGAACAAAAAATGACATTTATGCTCGGTAAACATACCGATTTTGACCCTGTTCTATCGGCATTCAAAGAATTAATTGAAGCTGAAGGTGAAAAGAAGTTGAGAGATGCAGGTATTGATACTTCTAAATTAAAAAATGAGCTATAAGTTTTTAAAATATCATATAATGAAAGTTGTAAAATAAACGGAAAAATTCCGTCTAAATCGGGAAATACCCATATTTCCCTAAAAATAAAGGAAGTTTTTCCGGTTATCTTATCAAAATCGTTGGATTTTGTCTTTTTTAGAGCAGTTAACCGGAAAACTTCCGGTTATTTCTGCTTCTTAAGCCTCTTTAATGTGCATTAGCCGGAATTTCTCCGCCTATGAATTCTCATATCTATTTTCCTCCAAATTATCGTATGTAAATTCTAGTTACATTTAAGAACACCACGTCTCGGTGTAACTAAATCCCATTATATCAGCATTTTGATGGTTGATTTTGGAGTTTTACATGGGGTTAAAGAATATAAAAAGCATGGCATTAAATTTCCATGCTTTTTCGTAATTATCTAACCTGTTTTTTCACTTTTTGCACTTCAAAAGGGACCCCTAACTTAAGTGTACTGTTTGTTTAACGACTTAGTATCATCGAAAACAATATTCCCGTCAGTAATTGTTAGCTGTACCTTTGTATCGGGTATCTCTTCAACAGGGATGTCAAAGAGGTTCCGTTCTAAGACGACGATATCAGCAAGCTTACCTGCTTCTAATGTACCTAGTTCATGCTCTCTAAATGTACCATAAGCCGGTCCGGCGGTATACGCCTTCAATGCTTCGGCAAGTGTGATCCGTTCATGTGGATGCCATACCGTTTTTCCGCTGTTGTCGATTCTCGTTACGGCCCGATAAATTTGTAGGAGTGGATTAAGGACGTCAATTGGGAAGTCCGTTCCAAACGCTAATCTTGCACCGGATTTTTGTAATGTATTAATTAGAAAGACATACTTTTCTCTTTCGTTTCCAATTCGATCCGTGTAGACACCTCGTTCAGACATTGCGAAATGATCTGGTTGCATGGAAGCAGTAACGTCTAACTCTTTGAAGCGACCGATATCATCAGGGTGAATCACTTCAACATGCTCAATCGAATGACGTGAATCTCGCTTACCATTCTTCTTTTGTGCTTCTTCATAGGCATCTAAAGCAAGACGAATTGCGCCATCGCCAATTGCATGAAAACGAATGCTGAATCCTTCTTTATCCACATCAACAACCCATTTTTTTATCGTATCAGAAGGAAATGACATTTCTCCACGTGTTTCGGGTTGATCCGCATATGGCTCGAGTAAATAGGCGGTGCGAGGGGTAATGACGCCATCAATAAATTGTTTGAGACCTGACACACGAAGTTTATCCGATTGATAGGTATCTCTTAATCGTTTGACATGTTCAAGATTGCCATTTAAAGCAGGCCATAAATGAACTCGCGTTGTTAATTTCCCATTGTCTTCAAATTCTTTGAAAACATCAAAATCATTAAGAATCTCCAATGATTCCGTTGCAAATAAGTCGTGAACGGCCGTTACGCCTGAACTGGCAGCATGTTCGAGGAAATTTGCGAATAGTTCTCTCTTTTCTTCTTTTGTAAAATTATAGGCATGACGAATAACTAAACCCATTGCTTTTTCGTATAAAAGGCCATCTGGTTCCCCGTTTTCATCTTTACCGATAATGCCGTAAGAGGGGTTTTCTGTATCTCGATGAATGTTTGCAATTTCCAAAGCTTTCGAATTTACCCAGACATAATGTCCTTCAGCGTGAAACATAAGTGCTGGACGATCGGGGAGAATACGATCCAATGAATAGCGATTCGGTAATTGTTGCGTATCCCAATAACCTGCATCCCATGTTGTGCCGATCACCCATTGATCTTCCGGTATTGACTCGGCAAATTTGCGAATGATTTCTAACGCTTCTTCTTCCGAACGTGCAGGAAATAAATTGGCACTGTTCATCGCAACCGCCCCATCCATAATATGCAGGTGGAAATCATGAAATCCCGGCATAATTAATTGATCATTAAATTGATAGATTTTCGTATTCTCTCCTAAATAAGGTTTAATCTGCTCATCAGAACCAATCGCAATAATTGTCTTGTCCTTTATCGCAATAGAAGCGGGTTCCGGTTGGTCAGAAAGCCCTGTAAATACAGCGTTACTTGAAACGATTATATCAGCTAGTTGTTGATTCATTATCAATCTATCCTCTCTTTTTATAGATTAGCTTCATTATTACTCAAATTTTCATCAAAACTAAGTTCGGGAGGTGGTTTTCTAAACATTTTTGTTAAGTTTAATAGATAGATAACCCCGATAAGAAGCCAAGTTCCCCCCAGTATCAGTGAATGTATGTCTAGTTTTATCCAAAATAATCCTGTTAGTGAAGCTCCGATTAACGGAATTATAAGGTACCGAATCGTTCCGATCATCGATCTCTGTTTTTTTCGGAAAAAAAAGTTTGAGATAACCGAAAGATTAACGAAAGTAAAAGCAAAAAGTGCCCCAAAATTTATGAGAGATACGGCTGTTGTTAAACTTAAGAAAAGTGAACTTAAAGCAATGACTCCTATAATTAATATATTATAGACAGGTGTCCGAAATTTAGGTGAAAGATATCCAAATACTTTTGCAGGAAGTACACGTTCACGTCCCATGGCATACAAAATACGTGAAGCGCTTGCTCCTGATGCAATTGATGAAGCTAAACTTGCGATGATTCCTTCTGCAAGAAAAAAACTAATCAAAAAGTTGCCCCCAATATAAAATGCAATTTCCATATAAGCGGCCTCTGGGTCTTTAAATGATTGGTAATCCGGCCAGATTAGCTGTAAAAAATAGGACCCAATAAGATAATACAATCCACCAATGATAGTAATAAGATAAATCGCCTTAGGGAGCGTTTTTCGAGGATTTTTCGTTTCCTCGGAAAGAGTTGTAGCTGCATCAAAACCTAAAAAGGAAAAGCGTAGAATTGGAATCACAGACATGAAAGACGATAAATCTACATTTGAATCAATAAATGGAAGGATTGAAAAAAGTGTTCCCGCTCCTTGACCATTTAAAAGCCCTTTTATTGAAAAGACAACGAACAACGCAAGTGTTCCGAATTGCAGGATTAGAAGTGCTGTATTAACTTTAGCTGCTACCTTTATGCCTAGTATATTTATAACAGTAATTATTAGGATAAAAAGAATGATCCAAACGTACATAGGAATGGAAGGGAAATAAGCCCTCATGGCTATCCCTAGTAATAAAGCACTAATCATTGGACTGAACATATAATCTAGTATAATTGTCCAGCCAATGATAAACCCAATGTGCGGACTAAGTGATTTTTGCGTAAAAGTATAGGCTGCGCCCGCGTTTGGATAGGCTTTCACCAATTGCGCATAACTGTAGGCTGTAAATAACATAACGAATAGGGCGACAATATAAGCGGTTGAAATCATTCCATTTGTGCTATGAGCAGCAACTCCATATGTTGAAAACAACGTTGTTGGAGCCATGAAGGCTAAACCAAAAAAGACAACATGTTTTAATGAAAGGGAGCGCTTTAGAGTTGGTGAGTTTGTATCATTCATTTACCATTCCTCCATCCCCAAACGTCTAAAAAATTTATTATCCATGACACCGCCCAAAGAAAAGCGCAGCGTGATAACAGTAAATTTCACCAATGCCCTGGTACGATCTTTACATTTCCTGTTCTTGAAAATCAATTTTTGGCGGCTCCTTTTTGAAAAAACCTGTAGATATAGTTAGGTAGATAACACCAACAATAACCCAGCTAATTCCAAGTGTAATCGCAATGATATTAAGACTGCTCCAAAGGTATAGGATAAAACCTAGACCGATAAGGGGAGCTATCAAATACCCTAGTGTAAAGCCGAGGTTTTTTTGCTCTTTAGATGTAAAAAACAACACGATGACACAAATATTCACGAAGGAAAACGCAGTAAAGGCACCGACATTAATCAAAGAAGTTGCTGTTTCTAAATCTAAGAAAATGGTTGTTGAAGCTAAAACCCCAATTAATAGAATACTGTACACCGGTGAGTTGAACTTTGGATGTAAATACCCAAAGAATCGTTGCGGTAATACCTTATCTCTACCCATTGCATACAACAAACGTGATGCGCTCATTTGCGCTGCTAAACCGGAAGCAAATACGGAGAACAAAGCTCCTGCCGTGAAAATAGATAGAAATAGATTTCCGCCAATCATATATGCAATTTCTGGGGAAGCTCCTTCGATATCTTTAAATGTAGATACATCTGGAAATAGGGATTGCATAAAGTATGTGACCGTGAAGAAAAAAATTCCACCAAACGTTGCAACTAGGATAATTCCCCTAGGAATGGTCTTTTTTGGCTTAATTGTTTCTTCAGAAAGTGTTGTGATTGCATCGAATCCGATAAAAGCTAGGGCTAGTAATGCTGCAGCAGTGAAAAGACCGGAAAATTCCTTGCCAGAAGGAAATAGATTTATTGGAGCAATAAAATGCTCAGGTCCTTGTGCAATCGAATGATACGTTAGGAAAATAAAAATGATCCCAATTAGAACTTGAAACACAACGAGCAACATATTTACCGATGCTGCTAACTTTACACCGAAGATGTTTAAAACACTTATGATAATGATTAGTCCTACAATCCAGACCCACCCGGGAACGCCGGGTAATGCTGCGGAAAGGTAAATATTTGCTAATAAAGCATTAATCATTGGAAGTGCTAAGTAATCGATAAAGGAGACCCAACCAACCATTATCCCAACGTATGGATTTATAAGATTTTTAGTATAAGAGTAAACAGAACCTGCAGCAGGATATCTTTTTACTAGTTTTCCATAACTTAAAGCAGTAAAAAGAATTGCGGTAAAGACAACTATGTATGCTGCTGGGACATGACCTGAGGAAATATCAGATGCAATTCCAAACGTGTCAAATACAGCAAAAGGTGACATGTAGGCAATCCCTATTGCAATAATATGGAATAAATTTAGCCTCCGTTTCAATCGATTCGTTTCATTCATAAAACCATTCCTATCTATACAATTTGGAATTTTCGGACGTTACTAATTGTAGTAAGGTTATATAAGACTTTTTGAATCGGCTTTTAAAAGGAAAAACTCAGAAATTGAAAAAGTTTACCTAACAATCCTCATCAGATAAAGGATTGTTAGGTTCGGTATTTAATCTAGATTAACCCACACACTTTTAACTTCAGTATAATTGTCTAATGCGTAGGACCCCATTTCGCGGCCGAATCCGGATTGTTTATAACCACCAAAAGGAACGCCTGCATTCGTGAGATTATAGCAATTGACCCAAACGGTCCCAGCTTTTAATTTTCGAGAAATTGTATGGGCATTTTTTAGGTTTTCAGTCCAGAGTCCTGCTGCTAAGCCATAACGACTATTATTCGCACGGGAAACAACTTCGTCTAAACTACTATAAGGCATTGTCACAACAACTGGCCCAAAAATTTCTTCTTTTGCAATAGTCATCTCATCTTTAACATCGGCAAATACTGTTGGTTTCACAAAGAACCCTTTTTCTAACTTCTCTCCGCCAATTAAGAGAGATGCCCCTTCCTCAACGCCTTTATTTACATAGGAAGTCACTATTTCCTGTTGTCTTTCTGAAATTAGTGGACCCATTTCGGTTGTTTCATCAAGTCCATTGCCTAATTTAACATTTTTCGCATAATCTACTAGTCTATCGACAACTTCATTGTAAAGATGGTCTGGAATAAACACTCGGGAACCGGCGCAGCAAACTTGACCCTGGTTCACCATTATGCCGGAAAATACACCGGGAATAGCTTTATCTAAATTGGCATCAGGCAATATAATATTTGGCGACTTTCCGCCTAATTCTAAGGTCACACGTTTCATCGTATTTGCTGCTTCTTTCATGATTGCCTGGCCGACAGGAGTGGACCCGGTAAAAGCAATTTTATTCACTTTTGGATGTTTAACAAGAGCATTTCCGGCGGTTTTCCCAAACCCATTAATAATATTAATAACCCCTTTAGGGAATCCTGCTTCTTCTATTAGTTTTGCTAAATATAATGCAGACAATGGTGTTTGTTCTGCAGGTTTTAAAATAATCGTACAACCAGTTGCTAAAGCTGGTGCTATTTTCCATAGTGCCATCTGGATAGGAAAATTCCATGGAATGATTTGTCCAACAACACCAACAGGTTCATGATGTGTATAGTTCAAGAAGGAATTGGAAATAGGGATGGTTTGACCCATCATTTTTGTCGCCCATCCAGCAAAATACCTAAGATTTTCAATCGCATTTGGTAAGTCACCATGGACCATCTCATTGATCGATTTACCATTGTCTAATGTATCTAGTTGAGCTAAAACATCAAAATCCCGTTCCATTAAATCGGCTAGTTTATACATTAATTTTGAACGGTCATAGGCGCTCATTTTTGGCCAAGTTCCGTATTCAAAAGCCTTTGATGCGGCCTCAACTGCTAGGTCAACATCAATTTCGCTCGCTTCATAAATCGTTGCCAGCGCTTCACCTGTTGCCGGATTAATCGTATGAAATGTGTCACCTTTGACAGATTCAACTTCTTTTCCATTTATAAATAATTTTTTTGGTCCTTTTAAAAATTCACTCACCTTGGGATGTAGTTTTACGACATGATCTATCACAACGAACCTCCTATATTAAAAATTGTTCTCACTACTTTTCTTAATAAATAATAGACCGTTCCTTTCCACTGCAGGAACCTGCTTTTTCGCGGTGAGAAGTCGAGCCTCCTCAGCGCTCCTGCGCTTGTGGGGTCTCGACTTTTCCTCTATATCCCGCAGGAGTCAGGTTCCTTCCACTCCAATCCACTCTGCGTTTTCAATTAATGCAACAATCTTTTAGAAAAGAGTTTAAAGTTTTTTTGACAGAGCTGAAAGCGAGTCATCGACAATATGGATAATTTGTTCTAACTCGTTTTTCGTGATGATAAGAGGTGGAGCGATTGCGATAATATTCATTCCGGGTTCAAAGTCAAATGGTCTGATTAGTAAGCCTCTTTGATAACATTCATCGACGAGGGAAACAGACGCTTTTACTGATTCGTCGAATGGAATGATTGCATCAGGATCTTTCATTAAATCAAAACCTGCCAATAAACCTTTCACCCTTGATTTTGTAACGAATTCATATTTATCTTCTAAATAATGCAGTGCTTTTTCTAATTCAATCCCCATTCGATACGCATTTTCAACAAGACCATCCCGTTCTAATATTTCAATATTTTTTAAGCCGACGGCACAGGCAGTTGGATGTCCACTATAGGTAAATCCGTGTGCCAGCATCCCATCAAATTGTGAAATCGCATCTCTAATTTTTTCCCGCATGACTACGCCGCCAAGCTGGGCATATCCACTTGTAATCCCTTTAGCAATCGACATAAAATCAGGAACAATGTTCCAATGATCAACGCCGAACATTTTACCAGTACGGCCAAAACCGCAAATTACTTCGTCTGCAATGAGATGAATATCATTTTCATCACACAATTTTCTAATTGCTTGTAAGTATTCATCTGGTGGAATATGAACCCCGCCCGCACCTTGAATAGGCTCGACAATCACAGCAGCGATTTTATCTTTTCCTTCTTTTTCGATAATGCTTCTAATACTGCCTTCATATTCTGGGTGATTCTTATCACCAAGTTCACATTCAGTAACATGGGCTTTTGCATTTACAATGTCGGGATCCATTGAACCAGAAAAATCACGATACACATCGATTCCCGTTGCTCTTTGTGCTGCAACAGTTACCCCGTGATATCCTCTTCTTAATGAAATAATTTTTCTTTTTTCTTTATACCCTTGTAACTGCCAATAAAATCTTGAAAGCTTGAATGCTGTGTCATTTGACTCCGAACCGCCAGATGTAAAGAAAACGGTATTTAAGTCTCCAGGTGTTAAGGATGCGATTTTTTCGGCTAAGCGGACAGTTGGTTCATTGGCATATCCGTAGAAAGCGGAAGCATATGCAATATCGGTCATTTGTTTATAAGAAGCATCCGCCAATTCTTTATTTCCGTGCCCTAGATTGACATTCCAAAGCATAGATACACCATCAATATAGGTGTTTCCTTTCATATCATACAGATTGATCCCTTTTCCACTCGTAAAAATAATTTTTGGTCCACTTTCAGCTTGAGCTTTTGGATTGGTAGATGGGTGAAGAAGATGTTTAACATCAAGCTTCGTTAATTCAGCGGCTAAAGATTCCTTTTGAACGATTTGATTTTGACTCATATCTATCACTCCTATGTTAATTTTCTAATTTGATTTGTTATAAGGCATAATGATTGATTACTTGAATAGGAAATTCACTTCATATTTGCTAGTTTGTGAATGACATAAAGAAGCACATTAGCTCCTTTTTCGATATCATCGTCTAACGTAAGTTCTTGTTCATTATGACTAATTCCATTAATACTTGGCAGAAAAATCATTCCTGTATCGGCAATTTTATTCATGTATTTTGCGTCATGTCCAGGTCCGCTAAATAATTTTAAGGATGAGTAGCCTCTTTTGTCAGCGCCTTCATTTACCGCTTCAATGACTGTTGGAGAAAATTTAACGGCATCGGAGTTCCATTCTGTCGTAATCGTGACATCTACGTTATTCATTAGTGCAATGGTGCTTAATTTCTCTTTTAATCTTTCAATAGCCTCTAATCTAATTTCGTCATCCTGGTGTCGTATATCAATCGTAAATTCTACTTCTCCAGGTATTACATTTGAAACATTGGGCTTAATATTCATCTTGCCTACCGTCGTTTTTAACCCGAAAATTTCTTTTGTTATCTCATTCACTTTTGCAATCATTTTAGATGCGGGTACTAAAGCATCCCGGCGATTATCCATCGGTGTCGGACCCGCGTGATTTGTCTCGCCGATTACTTTCACACTTAACCAACTCATGCCTTGAATTCCTTCAACAACACCAATTGATTTATTTTGGGAAGCTAAAATAGGTCCCTGTTCTACATGGAGCTCGATGAAATACTTAACATCCTTCAATCGATTTTTTTCATCCCCCATGTAATTAATCGTCTCTAATGCAACTTTGTAACTAATATTTGCGCTGTCCCTTGAGTTATAGATGAACTCTTTTGTAAATTCTCCTGCAATCCCACCGGACCCTAGCATTGGTGGTGCAAACCGAGCACCTTCTTCATTGGTAAAATTAATAATTTCAATTGGGTAAATCGTTTCAATATTATTTTCATTTAAGACACGGATAACCTCTAAAGCTGATAAAACGCCAACAATTCCGTCATAACGCCCTCCACAAGGTTGGGTATCTAAGTGAGACCCCATAGCAACGACTGGACCATTATGGATTGTTCCCTTTCTTTTTCCATAAATATTGCCAAAGTCATCTACACGAACTTCTAATTTTTCTTCATGGAGCCATTTTATAAATAGGTCTCTCATGACTTTATCTTCTTCGGTTAAGGCTAAACGATTAAGTCCGCCATTTTTAGAAGATCCAATCGAAGAGCTTATGTTAAGTGATTCAAGTAAACGCTTTCTATTTACTTCTAGTAAGATTGAATTCATATGCTACCTCCTCACTAGTAATTAATGCAAGTTGCGTGCCAAAAAACAATCAGAAAAAAAAGCCTAAAAAATAGACTGTAATTCAGAAAATTAGTATTATATAAATAATTTAGAACCACATTCGAATCAAAAATGAAGCGAATTCGATTCAATTTCATTTACAAAATTCACAAGGGGGGATATAAATGGGCAAAAAGTTTTTTGAAGATCGCCATTTTTATCATATTTTTAACAAATTAAAAGATGGTATTTTCATAGCGGATCATAATGGAGTTGCATTATGGGTTAACGATACGAGTACAAAGCAGCAAGGTGCACCACGATCTAAAATAATAGGAAGAACGGTAACGGAATTAGAGAATAATGGTATGTTTACTCATTCCGTAACAAAAATTGTATTAGAAAAAAAGGAGACTGTAACAAAGGTACAAGTATCTAAAGGTAGACAATATTTAGCGACCGGATATTTGGTGAATATAAAGGAAGATAACACGGAATATGTTCTTGTACATGTTAAGGATGTCACAGAGACGGTAAAGAACTCTCTGAAGCTAGAGCAAGCTGAAACACTTCTACAAAACTATTGGGAGCAACTTCAACAAATAAAACGAAAACAAAATGTAGCTGACAGCCATCAATTTGTCATTGGTAAAAGCAAGAAACATGAAGAAATGCTTGATTTAATAGACAGGGTCGCAACGGTGGACGCTACTATCTTATTAAATGGTGAGACCGGTGTGGGAAAAAGTATGATAGCAAGGGTTATACATCAAAGAAGCAATCGACAAGAGAAACCTTTTATCCAAATAAATTGCGGTGCAATCCCAGAATCACTGTTAGAATCTGAATTATTTGGTTATAAAAAAGGGGCATTTACTGGGGCAAATAGCAGCGGAAAAATCGGATTAGTTGAAAAGGCAAATGGGGGGACGCTTTTTCTTGATGAAATTGGCGAACTTCCGTTGACACTGCAACCGAAACTTCTTCAATTAGTTCAAAATAAATCATTTATCCCTATTGGATCAACTGAACTAAAAAAAGTCGATATTCGAATCATAACGGCTACAAATCAAAATCTTTTACAGATGGTGGAGGAAAAACGTTTCCGAGAGGATTTATATTATCGAATTAATGTCGTTTCAATACATATACCCGCATTAAGAGAAAGAAAAGATGATATTCTTCCCTTGATATATTACTATTTTGAGTTATTTAAAACGAAGTACAATAAGGCATCGGTTTTAAGTCAAGAATTACTAGATTACTTACAGAATTATAGTTGGCCCGGGAATATTCGTGAATTGGAAAATATGATCGAAAGGCTTGTTGTTACTGCGAAACCAGGTGTTATTGAAAAAACTGCTCTTTCAAATAAAGTATTGGAGGAGTTTGACAAAAAAGAAAGTAATGATTTTTATTTAAATGGGAAAAGTTTACCAAACTATCTAGAGGAAATCGAAAAAAGAATTATAATTGAAGCGCAAAATAAACATAAATCGACACGAAAAGCAGCACAATCGTTAGGGTTAACCCAATCTTCATTGATGCGAAGAATAAAGAAGTACAACATTTAATCATACAAATTTTAAATAAATAAACGATGATTCGATTTCGGTTCGAATTTATTCTACGAATTTCTGAATCACGTATATTTGTCTTGCAACTATCTAAAATTGAATTTCTGAACAGTTTGAAAACGTGGCACAAAATTTGCATGTAATTATATAGAGATTTCTTTTTAAAGGGGGAATTGGACATGGTTTTTACTATAAATAGTACACCAAGAAAAGATGGATTTAGAATGCCAGGAGAATTTGAGGAACATAAGGGGACGTGGATGCTTTGGCCAACCCGAACAGATACATGGAGGTCCGGTGCTAAACCTGCTCAAAGAGTATATATTGAAGTAGCGAAAGCGATCTCACAATTCGAACCGGTCACTATGTGTGTGAAAGCAGATCAATATGAAAACGCACGTGCTTTATTACCACATAATATACGTATCGTTGAAATTTCATCTAATGATGCATGGATGCGTGATATCGGACCAACATTTGTTAAAAATGATAAAGGTGAAGTTCGGGGGATCGATTGGGGATTTAATGCTTGGGGTGGATTGGATGAAGGGTTATATTTCCCATGGGATTTAGATCTGCTAGTAAAACATAAAGTAATGGATATTGAGCAAATAAGCCGATATGATGCCACTGATTTTATTCTTGAGGGTGGGGCCATTACTGTAGATGGCGAAGGAACATTAATAACGACAGAGCAATGTGTATTAAACCCGAATCGAAATAGAAATCTATCAAAAGAGGAAATTGAAAATAAATTAATTGAATATTTAAATGTAGAGAAAATAATTTGGTTAAAAGATGGATTGGTTGGCGATGAAACAGATGGTCACGTGGACGAAGTTGTTTTTTTTGTTAAGCCGGGTGAGGTAGCGATGGGATGGACGGATGATCCGAATCATCCACAATACGATGTACTTCAAGATGCGTATAAACGATTAGCAGAGGCAACAGATGCCAAAGGAAGAAAATTAAAGATAAATAAAATACAAATGCCCGAACAAATTACTTTAAGTGAAGCGGAAAGCATGGAAATTGACTTCTCGAGACATAGCTCCAACCGATCGCCTAATCTAACATTTATCTCAACTTATGTAAATTGTTATCTATGTAACGGTGGTGTCGTATTACCTACGTTTAATGATCCTCAAGATGAACATGCGATTGCAGCTTTTGAAAAGATGTTCCCGGATCGAAAAATTGTTACGGTAAACACCCGTGAAATTTCAGTAGGCGGAGGAAATATACATTGTATTACACAACAGCAACCTTTACCTTAAAAAATAGAGTAAAGGATTGTGTGAATAAGATGAAATAATTGGCATGAAATTTGCAACATTCTTCTGTAAGAACACGAACTGATAAAGTAAATATTTTCATATTTTTAAAGACGAATTTATGAGGTGATGATCATGAGTGAAAGCAAAATAGTAGCTCAAGAGTTGGCAGATCTTGATAAAAAACATTTCTTACATCCGACTTCTTCCATTCAACAACAACAAGAACAAGGTCCAGGGTTTATTTTCACTAAGGGTGAAGGTGTTTATCTTGAAGATGTAAGCGGGAAAAAAGTGATTGATGGCATGTCCTCTCTTTGGAATGTGAATATTGGACATGGAAGAAAAGAATTAGGGCAGGCAGCAATGGAACAAATGAATAAATTGGCTTTTAGTTCTTGTTTCGCAACATTCAGTAATGAGCCTGCGATTCGTTTAGCGGCAAAGTTGGCTGAGATCACTCCGGGTAATTTAAATACAACCTTTTTTACATCCGGTGGATCCGAAGCAAACGACACAGCTTACAAACTTGCCAGGCATTATTGGATTTTAAAAGGGAGGCCAGAAAAAAAGAAGATTATATCCAGAAAAAGATCCTATCATGGGGTAGCGATGGGAGCAACGAGTGCAACAGGTCTTAAACCTTTTAGAGACTTCACAAATTCACTGGCGCCTGATTTTTATTATGTCGATAATTTATCAGCTCGATCCTTACGTGAAATGGTTGAAGCAGAAGGTCCTGAGTCCATTGCTGCATATGTTGCAGAACCTGTGCAGGGTGCTGGCGGGGTTCATATTGCACCGGAAAATTATTTCAAAGAAGTTCGAAAAGTGTGTGATGACTACGATATTTTATTTATTACAGATGAAGTAATTACCGGTTTTGGCAGAACAGGAAAAACATTCGGGATCGAACATTATGGTGTTGTCCCGGATATGATGTGTTTTGCAAAAGGAGTAACTAGTGGCTATGCACAACTTGGTGGGGTTGTTCTTTCAGAATCTATGTTTGATGATTTTAAAGAACGATCTGTTGGCACTCTTTTACATGGTTACACATATAGCGGCCATCCGATGGCATGTGCTGTAGCATTAAAGAATATTGAAATAATAGAGAATGAAAACCTAATTGAAAACGCGAAAAATATGGGTGAAGAACTGCTTAAAGGCTTTAAATGGATTCAAGGTGAAAGAAAACTCGTTGGGGATGTAAGAGGTCTAGGTTTAATGGGAGCAGTGGAAATTAAAAGTAATAAAGGTCCATTATCTCCAATAATAGTAAATGAAGCTGCAAAACAAGGACTAATTTGCAGATCTGTAGTATTTGATGATATGGATACGCTAGTATTTTCGCCGCCATTAACCATTAATAAACAAGAGATAGAAAGTTTAATAAATATTCTTCACGATTCAATTTATGCGATTGAACAGAAGTTTCTATAATAATGACCTAGTACAGATATTAGGAGGGGAATTTTGTGATAAAAAAACAATTGTTTATCAATGGTGAATGGGTTGAGGCAAAAAAACATACCCCTCTACTTTCTCCATATACGGGAGAGGTGATTGCAAATGTTCCCGATGCAACGATGGAAGAAGTAGAATTTGCTATCGAAGCTGCCTATCAAGCTAGGAACACTATGGCGGAAATGCCAATCCACCAACGGGCTACAATTCTTGAAAAACTTGCGAATTTACTTGAAAATCGCGCGGAAGAAGCAGCCATTCTTATTTCTAAAGAATCTGCTAAACCTCTTAAAGATGCAAAAGGTGAAATAGCAAGAACAGTACAAACTTATAAATTTTCAGCAGAGGAAGCAAAAAGAATAAACGGTGAAACAATTCCTATGGACGCTGCACCAGGAGGCGAGGGGCGCTTAGCCTATACGGTAAACATGCCGCTTGGGGTAATTGGTGCTATTACACCATTTAATTTTCCAATGAATCTAGTTGCGCATAAGGTAGGTCCGGCAATTGCTGCCGGAAATACGGTCGTTTTAAAACCAGCTAGTCAAACCCCACTTTCAGCTTATTTTCTTGCTGAACTTATGGAGGAGGCAGGATTACCACCAGGTGGTCTTAATGTAATAACTGGAAGTGGATCTGTAGTTGGCGGAAAACTTGTCACTGATAATCGTGTGAAGAAAATTTCCTTTACGGGTAGTCCAGAGGTCGGTATTGGTATTCGTAACAAAGCGAATTTAAAGCCAGTTACCCTTGAATTAGGATCAAATGCAGCAGTAATCATTGATAAAGACGTTAACATTGAAAAAATTATCCCGCGTTGCGTTACAGGGGCATTTAGTTCTCAAGGACAAGTATGTATTTCTCTTCAAAGGATTTATGTACATAAAGATTGCTATGATACTTTCGTAGAAAAGTTTGTGACAGCAACAAAAAATCTTAAAGTCGGTGATCCTTTAAATCTACAAACAGATGTATCGGCTTTAATTCATCGTAAGGAAGTGGATCGTGCACTTTCATGGATTGAGGAAGCCAAACAAAAAGGCGCAAAAATTGCCATTGGTGGGACAAGTGAAGGAAGTATTTTACATCCAACAGTTTTACTAGAAGTAGAAAAATCAGCGAAAGTTTCTTGCCAGGAAGTTTTTGCCCCAATTGTTTTAATTAATAAAGTTGAATCTGTCGAAGAAGCGATTGATTTGGTAAACGACTCACGCTACGGTCTTCAAGCAGGTATTTATACGGAGAACATTCATACAGCTATGTATGCCTCAAAAAAGCTATATGTTGGAGGTGTATTGGTAAATGATATACCTACCTTCCGGGTTGATCATATGCCATATGGCGGCGTCAAAGAAAGTGGGATTGGTAGAGAAGGAGTCAAGTATGCAATGAAAGACATGACTGAGCTTAAATTAGTAATCTTTAATAATAATTAGTTGGAGCTCACATGTTAAATAGAAACTTTAATAGTGGAGGCACATAATTTAGCGCTTTGGCTGCTAAAAAATGTGCCTCTTTTTTTCAAGCGTCATTATTTTTTTATTTGGAAGTTAATCGTCCATTCTCCTTTTTGATGAAGAATGGCATTTGTATTAAATGCCACGTTTGATGTAGCAGGTATATATTGTGGCAAGTTTACCTTTACAGCACCTTGATAGGTTTGGTTGTTTATTTTTTTATGCCACGTATGATTTCCTTGAACGAGATTATCACCAATGGAAATAACAGGATTATCCATTAATCCTTTGGCGTTTTCATCCATCTGATGCCTCGATTTTGATTGAATCGTATAATACACCACCATCTCCTGACCACGGTTTGTAATGGTGTAATTATTTATTATCAGTTTGATACCGTTATTTTCTGCAGACCCGATAACTGTTTCTGATTGGGCGAATGAACTTTGAAGAGGAATAGATGCCACCCCAACAAGTAAGCAAAGCAAAAAGATCATTCTACTAAATCCATTTAAGAAAACTTTCATTCAATCACATCCTAAACATGTAATTTTGCGTTCAAGAAGGAAGTATGGAAATATATGTAAAGCCCTTCGTGAACTACCTCATTTATAGATTGTCTCCATTTTTCTTAAATATGCTAACTCCAAATGAGCTTTATGAAAATTCATACGAACAACGTTGATCTTCTTTGTATAAGTATTTTTTGTTTGCTCTTTTGCATAATTAAGGATTGTTTTACTCAATATAGAAAAAGAGAAAATTCTAATTCAGATTTAAAGCATAGGAGGTCTTTTCTTGAGACGCTATTTAAAAGTAATAGGTATAGCTTTGATGGCTTTGGTATTAGTTGTTGGATGTCAAACAAAAACTGACAAAAACAAGAACAATGCCAATAATCAAGCCGCCAAAAATAATAACGAAACCGGATTTCCCAATTGGGGCTACGACTATCAACAAACAAGGCATGTACCTTATGACAAAATTACAAAAGATAATGTTAAAAAGCTAGGCATTGTCTGGCAGAAGGATTTGGCAGATTGGGACCCGAACGTTCCAAATGCTTCAGAAGATTTCCCGGTTGTTAAAGATGGTGTAATATACGTAACAACTTCCTATAACCGTGTGTTTGCGATGGACGCTTCAACTGGTAAGAAGATTTGGAGTTGGAAGCCGCCTAAAGAAGTACAGGATCATTTTGATAGTGCAAAAATGGAAGCCTTTTCAATTATTGCTAGTCGAGGTGTTGCGGTTGCGGAGGGAAACGTGTTTGTACTGATTGCGGATAATCGTTTGGCGAAACTGGATGCAAAAACCGGAAAACTCGTGAAAATGATTAACCTTTGGGACACGATAAAAGGAGCCACACTAGAAAATAGATACTATGAAACAAATGCTCCAATGTACTATAAAGGAAACATTTATGTTGGAAGTAGTGGAGGAGATAGTGGAGGTTTCCGAGGCTTTGTAATGGCTTTTAAAGCGAGTGATTTGACTCCGGCTTGGGAAAAACCATTCTATACTGTTCCCGAGAAGGGAAAAGGTTGGATGAAAGGGAAATATACAGGTGGCGGTGCTGTATGGTGTCCGATGTCTTTTGACCCGGATACCGATATGATGTATTTTGGCGTAGGGAATCCTGCCCCTGATTATTTTAAAAAAGTTCGACCTGGCACAAATCCTCATACTGATTCAGTAGTTGCGCTTGATAGTAAAACAGGGAAATTGATTTGGGCGAAGTCTGAAGTCGATGAGGATGAATGGGATTATGATGCAGGGTCTACTCCGATGGTTGTTAATGCCAAAGTAGGTAACAAAAAGAGAAAAGCAGTTGTTCATGGGGGAAAGAACGGAAAATGGTATGCATGGGATGCGAAAACAGGGGATACCATTTATGATGGTGTACCATTTGTCAAAATCAAACACACATCTCCGCCAACTGATAAAAATAAGGCGGTTCTCCAATGGCCGGGAACGGAAGGCGGACAAAATTACGCGCCCGAAACATATGATCCAAAAAGCAATTATGTTTTGATACCTGGTATAAACAAACCATCTTTATCTGTCGGTGCAAAGGATATAAGTGATATTGAGGAAAGGGATGGATTATTTCCGGGAACGGAAATTTTACCTACTCCTAAAGATGTTGAGATATCAGGAACGATTACGGCTATCGATATGAATACCGGCAAAAAGGCGTATCAGAATAAGACGAAACAACCGATGCGCGGAGGCTTTACGAGCACGGCCACAGGACTGGCCTTCTACGGGGAGCTGGATGGAACGGTTAACGCTCTTGATATTAAAAGCGGAAAAGTATTATGGAACATGAATAGCGGAGGAGCCCAGATTATGATGGCGCCATCGATTTATGTGCAGGACGGTAAACAATATGTAGTGTACGTTTCAGGAACCAAGGTTATTGCCTATGGCCTTGGTGGTAACAAAACCGTTACACCAGCAAAAGACCCTCAAGGATCAGGTAAGGAAACTGAGGCAAATCATGGCAGCAGCGGTAATAAGGAAAAAGATAAGAAGCAGCCGGCAAATAATAGTGTTAACGCCGAAGCTATTTATAAAAAGAGCTGTGCTTCCTGTCATGGTGGAAATCTTGAAGGATCAGTCGGCCCTGACATTAGTCATGTTGGTAGAACCATGTCTGAGGAGGACATTTTAAATCAAATCATTAATGGAAGCGGACGGATGCCGGGGAATCTTGTTAAAGGTGACCAAGCAAAAGCGCTAGCGAAATGGTTGTCTCAAAAGAAATAACTTTTTAAGGCACAAATTGTCAACCTAACCTTTTATGAACTATCAATAAAAACTGAGTCCATGAATACGGACTCAGTTTTTTTATTAGGCTCCTTTTTAACGAAAGTAACGGCTCATTTCTTACGAAAATGGACAACCATTATTCAAAATTCTGGTTATTTCGAGTAATCCATCGACATAAGATAAAGTCGAAAGGGAAAAACATAAGACACTAATAAAAACAATAGTCTTTATAACGTATGACATAAAAGGGGGTGAACTACATGTGGATGAAGCCTGAGTACAAAGAGATCAATACATCTTCTGAAGTGACAATGTATGCTTATATCGGAAAATAGCAATGTTAATACTCGATTTTAGCACTTTATAAATATACGCAAGGTGGTGTTAGATAGTATGAATGGTTATTTAAAGGCGGTGATCGGTGCAATTATCGGGGCTGCAACTGCAGGAGGTTGGTTGGTTGTTGATCTTCTGCTTCCGGAACCAATTGGAGATTATCTCTTATTTGGCATCATGGGACTTGCAAATGCTGCAATTGGATGGCAAGTTGGAAGAGTTTTGGAAAGAAAGCGAAATGTTGATAACGGCAATCTTGAAACTTCTCGGAAAGGACTGAAGACAAATTCGAATTAGAGTTTTAGGAACCGCTGCAGGAGGTGGGTTCCCACAGTGGAACTGTGCCTGTCCAAACTGCCGAGATGTTCGGGAAGGGGATACAGCACTCACTCCTTTATTACAATCATCTCTTGCGATAAGTGCTAATGAAAAAGACTGGTACCTTATCAATGCTGGACCGGATGTAACGAAACAAATTGAATCCTTTGAACCACTGCATGCAGGTCCTGAAATAAGAGAAACCCCTTTAGCAGGTGTTATTTTAACAGATGCCCAGCTTGATCATACGATTGGATTATTATCATTGCGCGAGGGGTCCAGATTGACTATATATGGAACGGAGGCTGTTAAAAAGAGTTTGCATTCAGCTTTTCCGGTGTTTCCAATGCTTAAAAACTACTGTTCATGGGAATGGCAAACTCTTTATCCCGAATTTATGCAAAAAATCGGAGCTTTTGATGAAGAAGAGCAATTGACATTAATTGTTGAGACTGTACCCGTTTCGAGAAAACCCCCGCTTTATATCCGATTAAATAAAGAGGATGATAGTCTTGTTGATGTATGGGAAGTTGGCTTAGTTTTTCACAATAAAGGTACCGGAAAACGTTTCGCTTATTTCCCTACTTTAGAAAACATTTCGCCGGATATAGAAGCACACTTGCGGAAGGCTGATGTTTTAATGATCGACGGAACCTTTTGGTCGGAAGATGAATTGACAAGGATGGGGGCAACCAATCGCAACGCAAAAAACATGGGACATTTGCCAATTAGCGGATTATCAGGAACCGCTCAAAAATTAGCATCATTCCCTGCAGAACGGAAAATTTTGGTCCATATAAATAACAGCAACCCTATTTTGAGAAAGGATTCAAGGGAGAGGTATACATTGGAACAACTTGGTTTTGAGATTGCCTATGATGGAATGGAAGTGGAGGTGTAATCGTGCTCGAACATCGTAAGTTCGTTAATAGGGAAATGGAGCCGGATCAAAAGAAAGAAAAGGTGTGGACACGGGAAGAATTTACTGAACGATTGAGGGATGTCGGGCGTTCTTCCTATCATGATAAACATCCCTTTCATACGGCGATGCACGAAGGAAAACTAAGTCGTGAGCAAATCCGTGGTTGGGTAGCTAACCGTTACTATTATCAGAAATCGGTTCCAATTAAAGATTCAGCCATTTTGTCTAATTTACCATCGAGTGAGCTTCGTCGTGAATGGATCGGGCGCATCATTGACCACGACGGCACGCACGGAGAAGATGGCGGTATTGAAGCATGGTTGCGACTAGGCGAAGCTGTAGGGTTGTCTCGTGAAGAAATTGTACGGGAGGAGCATGTTGTACCGGGTGTTCGTTTTTCCGTCGACGCTTATGTTAACTTCGCGCGGTCAAAGCCATGGATTGAAGCAGTAGCCTCCTCATTAACTGAATTGTTTTCACCTACTTTAATAGCTAAGCGTATTAAAGTACTAGAGCAGCAATATCCTTGGATCGACAGTAAAGGATTTGACTATTTTCAAAGTCGCTTAACGCAAGCGCCTCGTGATTCGGATGTAGCTCTCAAACTTGTATTGAATTATTGCCAAACGCCTGAAGCTCAAAGGCGGGCTGTTAATGCATTACGTTTTAAGTGTGATGTATTGTGGGCACAGCTTGATGCCATAGAAAAAGCCTTTCCTTGTGCAGCATATTCAGAATAAGAAAGAATAGGTGGTGAAGTCAATTTTACTTAGAAGCTCTCCGAAACTTGCAGCAAAAGCACGTTTGAAATTTGATAAGGTTAGAGGGAAACATCTTCTTTTATTACCGGAAAGGGTAGTCATTTTGAATGAAACGGCTGCCTCCATACTTACACTCTGTGATGGTAGTCAAACGGTAAGTAGTATGAGTGAAAAGTTAAGGGCTTCGCTATTGAAAGATGCGGAAGCAAAGGGGAACGATGTGAAGCCTGACTTGAATACGATAAAGGAAGATATTTCTGAGTTTCTGCAGGAGATGGTGGAACAAGGATGGGTGGTGATTTCTACAAATGAAACAGTCGATTATAAGGAGCAATAATGAAGTAGAACCCCCATATTCACTGCTCGCTGAGTTAACTCACCGCTGTCCATTACATTGTCCGTATTGTTCAAATCCGATTGAAATGACTTCAAAGGAGTCTGAACTTTCAACCGAAGAATGGAATCGCGTATTGTCCGAGGCCGCTGATTTAGGAGTGGTAGAGGTTCATTTTTCCGGCGGAGAACCGCTCCTACGTGACGACTTGGAAGTCTTAATAAGCCGAGCACATTCATTAGAAATGTATAGCAATCTCATTACAAGCGGCATTGGATTAACAATGGAAAAAGCCACTCAGTTCAAGGAGGCAGGTTTAGAAAATGTGCAGGTGAGTTTCCAGGCTGGGGAAGCAAAACTGTCGGACAAAATCGGCGGATATAAAGCATTTGAAAAGAAACGAGAAGCTGTTCAGGCGGTAAAAGAAGCCCAATTGCATTTATCGCTAAATGTTGTACTGCATCAAATGAATCTAGAAAATTTAAATGATATTATTTCACTTGCCGAAGAAATGGGAGCTGAACGATTAGAACTGGCAAATACTCAGTATTATAACTGGGCTTTGCTCAATCGTAAACGGCTGTTACCGAGCCGGGATCAAGTCGAGCGGGCACGTGAAGTTTATGAAGCCGCTAAAGTGCGTCTTAAAAGAAAAATGGAAATTATTTGGGTTATTCCTGATTATTATTCATCGACACCTAAACCTTGTATGGGTGGCTGGGGGGCAATTGGCCTAACAGTAGCACCGAATGGGGTTGTTCTTCCTTGCCCAACGGCCGGGATGATTAAAGATTTATCCTTTGAAAATATTCGACATGCATCATTAAAAGATATTTGGTATGATTCTATGTCCTTTAACAGTTTCCGTGGTGATGAATGGATGCCTGACCCTTGCCGTTCATGCGATTTGCGACACGAAGATGGAGGGGGCTGCCGTTGTCAAGCTTTTGCCCTAACGGGGGATGCCTATGCGACCGACCCAACGTGCATGTGGGCTCCGGATCATCAATTGATCGAAGCGGCAATACAGGATGCGAATAGCGTATCTTCAACACAATCATCACCAATAATCTATCGAAGGCATTTTCAAGATAAGCCCGCGTTAAAAAAATAAAAATTATTGCAAATTTGTGCTTAAGGGCCCCATACATACCCTTAAGCACTCTTTTTTTGCTAAGCAAGGCGCTTCCTCTTTTTTTTAGCAACGAAGGATAGTTAAAATAAGCGGAAATTTTCCGGTTATACAGCAGAATAGAGCTCAGTTCGGGGGATTTAAGCGGAGAATTTCCGGTTAAGCAAAGCAAAATTACTCATTTTCGCGTTTTTTGAGTTAATAGTCGGAATTTTTCCGGCTATTTAAGGTGTTTTCGGTGCTATTTCTTAATTAAGAGAAATTTTTCCGCTTATTTATCAAACTCGATTTTAACGTCTAATGAATTGACTTAAAGCAAGGGCAATTTGAATATCTTTTATTTTAAAAAATATTTAAAGAGAATAGATGTCGTAAGGCTAAACCAAATAAGTACGATGACAATGGCTGCCGGCCAATTTTTTCGTAACTTTTTTGGTGTACTGCTGGCTGTCACCCGACACTCTTGTAAAATATGTTTTGGTATTAAAGAGAATGCTCCTAAAATTCCTAATGGAAGTAAAATGGCTTCATCTAAATAACCTAATACTGGAATCACATCTGGAATAAAATCTATAGGACTTAATGCATAAGCAACAATACATACTGAAAAAGCTTTTGCATACCATGGGGTTTCCGGATGGCGATAAGCTAGATAGAGAATATAGATATTACGTTTTAAATTTTGGATAAATTCCTTCCATTTGTTTATCCGTATTGCCATTTTTATTTCAATTCCTCTCTAATCCTCGATTGGGGTAAGTAGTTATCTTTATCCTGCTTCAAACCAATTCTTTTTAAACATGTTATGACATAGAATACTTTGTTGTGTTTATAAAGGACATCACTTCTTTCCAATTAGTTGTGTATAAATTATATTTTGGAATGGAACCCTTTTAAAGAGACTCAATTTATGAAATGAAGTGATGATCGTGGGCACGTTAATTGGACAAATTCATTCATCGGTTAGACAACTTATGCTTGTCAATCTTTTACGCAGCATTGGACAAGGCATGCTAGTTGTTGATTTGGCTTTATATCTTGATGAATTGGGTTGGAGTACTGTGGCAATAGGAAGTGTGCTTGCATCTGGGGGCTTACTTGGTGTTGGACTTGCACCTTTCATTGGGATTTACAGTGACCGATTGGGAAGAAAGCCGTTTCTGCTTTTTTCCGAATTATTAACAGCCGGGTGTGCGGTGATTGGGATCTTGACGACAAATCCAATTTTCCTGTTTATCGCTATCACACTTTCCGGTTTCGGGAAGGCGGATGCTGGTTCCCCCAGTCCGTGTGCCCCGGCTGAGCAAGCTTGGCTTGCATCCTTTATCCCAACAAAAGAACGCGGCAAAGTATACAGTCTGAATAATGCAGTTAGTTTTTTTGGAATGGCAGCGGGAGCAATGTTAGCTGGGATTATGCCCTTATGGGAAAGTTATTTTCAAGGTATATCCTTTTATCGTCTAATATTTTGTTTTATCTTCCTTACTTCACTTATTAATGCAATGATCATTTTTACAATTCGGGAAGATAAAGTTGAAAGAAAACAAGTAATAGAAGAGGGAGTAAGGAATCAAGAAAAGAAAATCTTATACGAAGAAAATGTTGCGGTCATAAAGTTGGCTGCTATTAATATCCTAAATGGAATTGCAATCGGATTAACAGGACCAATGATGGCTTATTGGTTTTCAGTGAAGTTTGGAGCGAGTAATACTCAGATTGGCGGCACACTTGCAGTCACCTTTTTGGCGACAGGTATGACTTCGATTATGCAAGCAAGATTATCCCACCAACATGGGACCATTCGATCGATTGTAATAATTCGTTTTATCGCCAGTCTGCTTTTAATTTTAATGCCAATTCTTTCTTCCTATACACTCGTTTCCGCCATGTATATCATGCGAACAGCATTAAATCGAGGAACACAGGGTGCACAGCAAGCACTAAGTGTGAGCTTGACCCGGGACATGCGCCGTGGTTTCGCATCAAGTATCAATATCTTTTCCATGCGTCTGCCGATATCAATCGGACCGTATATTACCGGTTATCTTTTCGGACTAGGTTCATTGGCCCTGCCTTTTTATATAGCATCCGGATTACAATGTAGTTTTGCATTGCTATACGGGAAAATTTTCTGCACCTACGATATGAAGGTGAAATCCCAAGTGTCATCCGGTTAATTAATTCAAAGTTATTTTGTAAAAGAATACAAAAGCGACTCTACTTTACTTTATAGTGAGTCGCTTTTATATTTAAAGTAAGAGTATGGAAGCGAGGGGAAGCAAATGAATATCCGCGTGTTAACGGAGTCCGATGCGGTAGTTTACCAGGAATTACGATTAAAAGCATTGAAAAATAATCCTGAAGCATTTGGCTCCACTTATGAGAGGGAAAGTAAGTTCACACAACAAATGATTGAAGATCGCATAAAGCCAACAAATAATAAATTTGTGCTAGGGGCATTCGATGACAGGGGAATAGTCGGAATGGTGACGTTTATGCGCGAAACTAGCCCAAAAACAATACATAAAGCGAATATTTTCGGAATGTTTGTTGCACCCGAAGCAAGAGGAAAGAATATTGGAAAATCACTCCTACTCGAATTAATAAAAATGGCAAAAAAGTGTAATGGAGTAGAGCAATTAAATCTAACGGTAGTATCAGAGAATAAACCAGCGAAAAAATTGTATGAGTCTTTAGGATTTAAGGTGTATGGGGTCGAACGAAATGCTCTTAAATTTGACGGAAAGTATTATGATGAGGATTTAATGGCATTCTACATTAATAGAAAGGATACTATTTAGATATTTCATATACTGGAGGAGTAAACATGAAAGCTGTAATCGTAAATCAAAATGGCACCAATCAGTTGGAACTTGTCGAGCACCCTATTCCAAAGGCAAAAGAAGGAGAGCTGCTCATCAAAGTACATACAGCGGCAATCAATCGAACAGATATAGTTACGAGAGAAGGGAAAAGTGGTTATTTAACAAATCCAATCCTCGGTGTTGAGGTCGCGGGAACGATTGTTGAAATCAATGGAAAGAGTTCCTTTTCTGTTGGAGATCGGGTGATGGGGCTCGTTAATGGCGGGGGTTATGCAGAATACGCAACTATGCCTATTAATCGAGCAATGAAAATACCTGAGAATTTCACATTTGAAGAAGCTGCAGCTATCCCGGAAGTATTTTTGACGGCGTATCAAACATTATTTTGGATCGGCAAGCTTCAAAAACAAGAATCGGTTTTGATTCATGCAGGTGCGAGTGGAGTTGGAACTGCAGCTATTCAACTCGCAAAAAAGCTTTGCGATGCGAAAGTAATTGTTACTGCAGGTTCAAAAAGAAAACTAGATTTTTGCAAAGAGCTTGGTGCCGATGTAGTAATAAATTATAAAGAGCAGTCATTTGAAGAAGAGGTTCAAAAAGCCACTAATGGGTTGGGTGTTGATGTAATTTTAGACTTTATTGGTGCCGAGTATTGGCAAAAGAACTTTGAAAGTATTAAAAAAGGTGGACGTTGGGTTTTAATAGGAATTCTTGGTGGCAGTGAAATTGAAAAGGTTAATTTAATGGGGTTAATGTCAAAGTATATCCAATTAACAGGTACGCTACTAACACCAAGAAGTGATGAATATAAAGCACAATTAACAAAAGAATTTATTGAAAATGTGACTCCATATTTTGAACGTAAAGAAATTAGACCGATCGTTGATACGATGTTTCCATTAGAAAAAGCTAGAGAAGCTCAACAATATATGGAGGAAAGTCGCAATATCGGTAAGATAATTCTTAAAGTAAATGAGCACCTTTCCTAAATGGGAGAGGTGCTTTAATGGGTGTGACTGAAAACTAACCGATATCCACAAATGTTTAATTTTCCCTATTTTCTTCAGATCCCATCGATTCTTTTTCCGGAAGTTTAAATGAGGCACTTGGTACTTTTCTTGGAGAGATTTTTAAATCCTCTGATGAATAGATAACAATGCTAGCTGTACCGCCATATACATGAGATCGGATCAGTATGGGTTGTTGATAATTGTTCGTAAACCGGAAATCGGGTCCGTACCAGCTGACGGTAGCATCCCTCCCCGGTGGCACATAAGCGACTCGTTTGCTATGGGAATAACGTTCTGTAATCGTCATTCCCGCTGAATCAACAGCATTATATAACGTAGAAGAGATTTGGCAGATGCCGCCGCCAATATCTTCAGAAAGTTCTCCTCTTACTATAACTGGAGCACGCAAATATCCTTTCTCCTTTGTTCTTTTTCCAACTGTTTTGTTAAAGGAAAAGGTTTCTCCCGGAAATATAACTTGGTTATTAATAGCTTCGCTTGCCAGTACAATATTATGGGAACGCTCCTTATTGCTAGAATTAAAATAGGTAGCATACTGACCGATACGTTTCACTCTTATTTGAGAAAGGAGCTCACTATCAACCGCAGGATATACTTTTCTCATAGGAGCTTCAATAGTTGAGGCATCTTTTGTGAAAAAATATGTATAAAATAATCGTTTAAATATTTCGCGATCAAGTGTATAGCCTACCTTTTCAGATATAATATTTCCATGTTTATCAATGCTGGCATTAGCAGGCGGTACATAGACGGACTTTTCAAGACGTTGAATAAATGCTTCCAATTTATCATGATCAGCTATTGGAAGATTTATTAATGGATTTGCAAAATACGTTCGATTGACACTCGCAATCGTGTCCCCTTCATATGTTATTGTCAAATTATCAGGAAGATTGCTTGTACTCCCTATTAATAAAAAAATTGAAACTAAAAAATGCTTCATAAATCGCTATCCCTCCCATCAATAGTATGGGTAGGTTTATCATTTTTCATGTTAATTAATTTTCATATACATAGTAAAAAAAAGCGAAAATATGTAAAGTAACAGACGAACAGAACGAAAAAGAGTAAGGACTTGTTATGAAAAAAGTCCTTACTTTTTTTATGAGAAAAAAATTTTTTATTGTAAATCAAAAATGCCTGTGCTAATATAATGACATAAGTTCATGCAATCGTTTGCACTACTTAGAAACTCTTAAGTCAATACTATTATTTGTTGCGTTTCTTTTTTTGTAAAGGATGAAAGCGGTTTAATATAAGATTAATAGCTTTGATTCTACTAAAGATAAAGAACGCATTATTTAACGGATTTAATGCAAACGGTTTCCTAAGTAGACGACATTTCATGAATAAGTGTCAAAACAAATAATGGGGGTATCATTGATGAAAATGAAAAAGCTATTTCCAGTCATGCTTGCACTTTTGCTTTTAGTAAGTGTTGGATTAGTTGGATGTTCTTCCGGTAAATCTAGTGGTGGAAGTTCATCTAAAGGTGATGTAGTGGTTGATATTTTTCAATTTAAAGTGGAATTTAAAGATCAATTTAAAGAGGTTGCAAAAAAATACGAAGATGAACATAAAGGCGTAAAGATTAATATTACTTCAGTTGGTGGCGGAGAAGACTATGGTGCTGCATTGAAATCTAAGTTTGCGTCTGGTAATGAGCCAACTATCTATAATGTTGGTGGACCACAAGATGTAAAGGATTGGGAAGCGAAATTAGCAGACCTTTCTGATACAAAAGCAGCTTCAGTTGCATTAAAAGGAACACTTGATGGTGTGAAAAAAGGAAATGAAGTGTTAGGACTTCCATATAACCAAGAAGGTTATGGCTTCATTTATAATACAAAAGTTTTTGAAAAAGCGGGAATCAATCCGAAAGATATTACTACTTTTGCTAAATTGCAAGATGCAGTAAAAACATTAGATAGCAAGAAAAAAGAATTAGGATTAAAAGGTGTATTTGCCTTACCGGGAAAAGAAACTTGGGTAACGGGCTTACATTTATCTAATACGTTCTTATCACCAGAATTTAATGGAAATGTCATTGATACATTTAATGCGAAAAAAGTTGATTTCAAATATGGTGATGCATTCAAAAATGTACTTGATTTAGAAAACAAATATTCAGTACAACCAACAGTAAGTCTTGACTATTCTCAACAGGTAGAAGAATTATTCTCTACTGGTAAGGTAGCAATGATTCAACAAGGAAACTGGGTATATAGTTCAATTGCTGGTATTGACCAAGATTTAGCGGACAATGGCATCGGACTTTTACCAATCCCTGTAGAAGGATTTAAAGAAGATGCGATTCCGGTTGGCGTGCCAATGTACTGGGCAGTAAATAAAAATAAAGATAAGAAAGAAGTAGAAGAAGCGAAGAAATTTTTAGATTGGCTATATACTTCTGATGCTGGTAAAGAAGCGGTTATTAATGATTTCAAATTCATCCCTGCTTATGATGGTTTTGATGCAAGCAAGATTTCTGATCCACTTGCTAAAGCAGTTTACCAATATGCACAAGATGGAAAAACAATTCCTTGGGTATTCATGGGCTATCCTACTGGATGGGGACAAGAAAAATTAGGTGTTAACATCCAAAAATATTTAAGTGGAGAAATGAGCTGGGATGAATTAGTGAAAGATTCAAAAACAGCTTGGGAATCTTCAAGAAAATAATATAGCTTACTAAAAAAATAGAAAACAAGGCAGCATGAGTTGCTTTGTTTTCTATCTTATTTTAAATCTAAGTCATCTTAATGAGTGGCTTTACGGTTAGCCACTCATTAAGGTGACTTATAAAAGGCGCTTTCGCTTTTCTATACTGCTAGGAGGAATAATGATGAAGAAGAGGAATTTATGGTACTGGTTGTTTTTAGCTCCTACACTAATCGCGCTAACAATCGTTGTTATTTTACCATTAATTTATGGAGTGTATTACTCATTTACAAACTGGAATGGGATAGAAACCCCTCAGTTTATCGGTTTTGAAAATTATATCAACTTATTTAAAGATCAGGAATTTTTGGATTCCTTATGGTTTACTGTGAAATTTACAGTTGTCTCTGTATTCTTGATTAACTTTTTTGGGCTTGCTCTAGCACTTATTGTTACGCAAAAAATGAAAACAAGTAATCTACTAAGAACTATTTTCTTTATGCCGAATCTTATTGGCGGACTAATCCTAGGTTTCATTTGGCAATTCATATTTCTTAAAGTTTTTTCTAGTATAGGTGATTTATTAGGGATTGAATCTTTGCAAGGCTGGCTTTCAACTTCAACAACCGGTTTTTGGGCATTGGCTATTCTAATGAGCTGGCAAATGGCCGGATATATTATGGTTATCTACATTTCCTACCTTGAAAGTGTTCCGCAAGAATTACTAGAGGCGGCAGAAATCGATGGTGCAAATAGTTTTCAACGCTTTATGCATATTACATTCCCGCTTGTTGCACCGGCATTTACAGTAAGTTTATTTTTAACGTTATCAAACTCATTTAAATTATATGATCAAAACCTATCATTAACTGGAGGAGGACCATTTCACTCCACGCAAATGGTGGCGATGGAAATTTACAAAACAGCATTTACAGAAAATGCGATGGCATATGCACAATCCAAGGCAGTTATTTTCTTTATTATCGTTGCCGCAATTTCACTAACACAAGTGTATGTCAATAAGAAACGGGAGGTCGAAATGTAGTGAGCAGGAAAAAGAAAAAGTCATTTATCATTGGTACGATAGGAATCATTTTAGCTCTCCTATGGCTTTCACCGTTTTACTTAATGATCGTAAACTCTTTTAAAACAAAACGGGAAATTTTCACTGATACATTGAAACTTCCTGAAAAATTTACCTTTGATAATTATATTGAGGCATTTAACCAGTTAGATTTTTTAAAAACCTTATTTAATTCGATTTTAATAAGCGTTGTTGCTGTCGTAATTATTGTTATTTTTTCATCAATGGCAGCGTATGCACTATCACGTAGAAAAAGCAAAATAAGCGGTTTAATCTTTTTACTTTTTGTTGCTGCGATGCTCATTCCGTTTCAATCCGTTATGATTCCGCTTGTTTCTATATTTGGAAAAATGGAAATGCTCAATCGAATTGGAATTATCATTATGTATTTAGGTTTTGGATCGAGTCTTTCAATCTTTTTATATCACGGTACATTATCGGGAATTTCAAAATCTCTTGATGAGGCAGCTACAATTGATGGTGCGAATCGCTTTCAAGTATTTTGGTATATTATCTTTCCGATGTTAAAACCAATTACGGTTACTGTTGCGATTTTAAATATTATTTGGATTTGGAATGACTATTTATTGCCATCACTCGTTATTAATAAAGAAGGGATGGAAACGATTCCTTTAAAAATGTTCTTCTTCTTTGGAGAATATACGAAACAATGGCATTTAGCATTGGCTGGTTTAACAATTGCAATTATTCCAGTTATTATTGTTTATTTCTTCTTGCAAAAGCAAATAATTAAAGGAATTTCAGAAGGTTCGGTAAAATAATCGTAATTATTAAACGCTTACCGTTTACAATAGAAGTACTTATATTTGATTAACGGGGGATATAAACAATGGCAGTAACAATAAAAGATGTAGCAAGAGTTGCTCAAGTGTCACCTTCTACGGTGTCAAGAGTCATTGCCGATAATCCGCGGATAAGTGAAGAAACAAAAAGGCGGGTACGTGAAGCAATGGACGAATTAGGATACCATCCGAATTTCCAAGCGAGAAGTTTAGTCGTGAAAAGTACGAAAACAATTGGAATCATTATGCCGAATTCAGCTACGCAAGTGTTAGAAAACCCTTTCTTCCCGGAAGTACTGAGGGGAATCAGTTTAATAGCACGTGAAAATCGCTTTGGAATCTATTTGTCCACAGGTGCTACTCAAGAAGAAATTTTTGAAGAAGTTATTCAAATGGTTCAAGGGCGTCGAGTTGATGGAATTATCCTTCTCTATTCGAAAACGGATGATAAAATCATGAAATATTTACTTGATGAAGATTTTCCGTTCACTGTTATTGGAAGACCGTTTCATAATGCAGAGCGGATTACGTATGTTGATAATGACAATATATATGCCACTAAGCAAGTGACAAAATACCTTATTGATAAAGGGCATAAAAAGATTGCATTTATTGGTGTAAATACAGAAGATGTTTTTACAATTGATCGGATGGAAGGGTATAAACAAGCGATGGAGGAAGCCGGAATCCCCATCAAGGAGGACTATGTCATCCATGAGAAATGGTTGAAGGAAAATGAAAAGGAAGCGATTATTGAATATTTTTTCAGCAAAGAACTTCCGACGGCCATTGTGTTAACGGATGATTTCCTTGCGATTAAATTAATGAGTATTGCAGAAGATTTATCGATACGTGTACCAGAAGATATTTCGCTTGTAAGCTTTAACAATATTATGCTTTGTCAGTATATGAGACCGCCATTATCATCCGTAGATATCAATATTTTTCAATTAGGATTAGAAGCCGCAAATTGTTTATTGGATAAAATAAATCATCCAGAAACTTTACCTAAGCGAATCACAATTCCGGCTAAAATGATTGAAAGAAAAACATGTGCGAAAATTATAAAGGAACAAAACGAGTAAAGGTTGTGGGTAGCAAATGGAAAAAAGCTGGTGGAAAGAAAGTGTCGTTTATCAAATTTATCCGCGAAGCTTTAATGACTCGAATGGCGATGGAATCGGTGATCTAAAAGGGATAACAAATAAACTGGATTATTTAAAAGAATTAGGAATCGATGTCATCTGGCTTTCTCCTGTATATCAATCCCCTAACGATGACAATGGATATGATATTAGTGATTATCGAGCAATTATGGATGAATTTGGAACAATGGCTGATTTTGATGAATTACTGAGTGAAATGCATCAACGTGGAATGAAATTAATGATGGATTTAGTTGTTAATCATACGTCCGATGAACATGAATGGTTTAAACAAGCAAGAAGTTCTAAAGACAATCCATATCGAGATTATTATTATTGGAGACCGGGAAAAAACGGTCAAGAACCGAATAACTGGGAATCCGTCTTTAGTGGATCAGCGTGGGAGTATGACGAAAAAACAGAAGAATATTACCTTCATCTTTTTAGTAAAAAACAACCTGATTTAAATTGGGAAAACCGTAAAGTTCGTGAAGAAGTATATGAAACTATGAAATTTTGGCTAGATAAAGGCATTGATGGATTTAGAATGGACGTTATCAACTTTATTTCAAAAGTACCCGGATTACCGAATGGTGAAAAAATACTAGGGAAGAAATATGTCTCAGGTGCTAATTTTTATATGAATGGACCGAAAATTCATGAATATTTACAGGAAATGAATCAGGAAGTCCTTGCAAAATATGACATAATGACAGTCGGTGAAATGCCTGGTGTAGATGTTGAGATGGCAAAACAATACACGGGGGAAAACCGTAATGAGTTAAATATGGTGTTTCAATTTGAACATGTCGACTTAGATTCGGGACCTAAAGGAAAATGGGATTTAAAAGATCTGAATTTCCACGATTTTAAAGCCTCATTTACTAAATGGCAAAAAGGTTTAGAAGGTGTTGGCTGGAATAGTCTTTATTTAAACAATCATGATCAACCAAGAATGGTATCAAGATTTGGTGATGATAAAGAGTATTGGAAAGAATCGGCAAAAATGCTTGCAACTTTTCTTCATTTTCTACAAGGGACGCCATATATTTATCAAGGTGAAGAGCTTGGAATGACGAATGTTCGCTTTGACTCCATTGATGACTATAAAGATATCGAGATTTTGAATATGTATAAAGAAAAAATAGGTGAAAGCGATAGTGATCATCAGCAGATTATGGAATCCATCTATGTGAAGGGGAGAGATAATGCAAGAACTCCTATGCAATGGAATGACGAGAATCATGGAGGGTTTACATCTGGAACACCATGGATAAAAGTAAATCCAAACTATAAGGAAATTAATGCAAAGCAGCAGCTAACGGATGAGGATTCGATTTTTCACTATTACAAAAAGCTTATTCAACTAAGAAAACAACATGACATCATCGTGTACGGTACATATGATTTAATCTTACCGGATCATAATGAAATCTTTGCCTATACCCGTACATTAGGTGAAGAAAAGTTGTTGATTATATTAAACTTTTCTAAAGAAAATAGTTTTTTTGAACTTCCTAAGGAAATTCAGTTTAGTAATAAAGAGCTACTAATCTCGAATTATGAAGTGAATCCTGCTGACTCAATCGAAAAAATTACATTATTACCTTTTGAAGCAAGAGTATATAAATTATTCATTTAAAAATGCTTCGGTTTACACCTTATGATGAAAAAAGAAAAGCGAGGAAATGGTTATGAAGCAAACATGGTGGAAAGAAGCAATTGCCTACCAGATATATCCAAGGAGTTTCAAAGACTCAAATGGCGATGGAATCGGTGACTTAAACGGGATTATTTCAAAATTAGATTATTTGAAGGAATTAGGAATTGATGTCATATGGATCTGTCCAATGTATAAATCACCGAATGATGATAATGGCTATGATATTAGTGATTATCAGGACATCATGGATGAGTTTGGGACCATGGCGGATTTTGACTTATTGTTAGAGGAAGTCCACAAACGTGACATGAAATTAATCATCGATTTAGTTATTAATCATACAAGCGACGAACATCCTTGGTTTATCGAATCAAGATCTTCACGAAATAACCCGAAGCGTGATTGGTATATTTGGCGTGATGGGAAGAACGGGAAAGAACCGAACAATTGGGAAAGTATTTTCGGAGGTTCTGCTTGGAAGTATGATGAGAAGACAGACCAATATTTTCTCCATATTTTTTCTACAAAACAACCCGACTTAAATTGGGAAAATAAAGACGTGAGAAATGCACTTTATGAGATGATTAATTGGTGGTTAGATAAGGGAATTGACGGATTTCGGGTGGATGCGATTAGTCATATTAAAAAAGAAGAAGGTCTTCAAGATATGCCTAATCCAAAAGGACTACAGTATGTTCCATCCTTTGATAAACATATGAATGTTAAGGGGATTCAACCGTTATTAGAAGAATTAAAAAGAGAAACCTTTTCCAAATATGATATTATGACCGTCGGAGAAGCGAATGGTGTTGGGATAGATGAAGCCGATGGATGGGTAGGGGAAGACAATGGGAAATTTAATATGGTCTTCCAATTTGAACACCTTGGTTTATGGGATGCTGAAAGTAAAACAGATATTGATATTGTAGAGTTAAAAAAGGTTTTAAGCAGATGGCAAAAGGGGCTTGAAAACAATGGTTGGAATGCATTGTTTATTGAAAACCATGATAAGGCACGTGTCGTCTCAACATGGGGGAACGACGGAAAGTATTGGTATGAAAGTGCGACAGCTTTAGGTGCCATGTACTTTCTAATGCAAGGCACACCATTTATTTATCAAGGACAGGAAATTGGTATGACAAATGTAAACTATGCAACGATTGATGAATATGATGATGTCGCCACGAAGAATTTGTATAAAATTCAATCCGAAGCGGGTATCCCCCATGAGAAAATCATGAAAGTCATTTGGGCATCTAGTCGAGATAATTCCAGGACGCCGATGCAATGGTCGGATGATATCCATGCCGGGTTTACAACAGGTACACCATGGATGGGAGTAAATCCAAATTATCGTGAAATAAATGTAGAAAAACAACAAAAGGATCCACATTCTGTCTATCATTTTTATAAAAAAATGATTGCTTTAAAGAAAGAAAATAAAATTTTTACGTATGGTACTTATGATTTAATATTAGAAAACGATCCGCAGATTTTTGCTTATACAAGGACATTAAGTAATAAAAGAGTGCTTGTATTGACTAATTTATCAGATCAGTCTGTAAAATATGTTCACGATAATATCTTATTAAAATATGACAATTTGATTTTAAATAACTATGAAGTAGAGAAACATGAAATAACAAATCAATGTTTATTAAAACCATATGAAGCAAGGGTTTATTGGATCTAACAAAACAATGGACTTTCCATAATTGGAAAGTCCATTGTTTACTTTTCACTTTCCGAAATATTCCTGCCATAAAATATTTCATCCATTTCCTTTTTCAATCTTTCGGTTATTTTCTCTTCTTCTCCTTCAGCAAGTTCATCCTTTGTATACCCGAATAGATAATTATTTAAATCGAATTTTTTGATCTTACATTTTGTGTGAAAAATATGCTCCGGATAAACGTTCACATCTATCATATCGTAATTTTTTTTGATGCTGTCTGGAATGTAATTTTGGATAGAGCTTATGTCATGATCAATAAATAATTTCTGTCCTTTTTTGTTTCTAGTAAATCCTCTTACGCGGTAATCTATAGTCATTATATCTGTATCAAAGGAATGTATAAGGTGATTGAGAGCTTTAAGCGGAGAAATTTCTCCACAGGTGGATACATCAATATCCGCACGAAACGTACTAATTCCTTCATCTGGGTGATATTCTGGGTACGTATGTACAGTAATATGGCTTTTATCTAATTGTAATACAACTGATCCTGGAAGTGGCCCGGGAGACTCACTATATGATTCAGTAGGAACTTCGACAACAGGTCCTTCAGAAACTAGTAAGGTTACACTTGCTCCTTGGGGGATAAAATCTTGTTTTGCTGTGTTTAATACATGGGCACCGATGATATCTGATACATCATTTAAAATCGTCGTTAATCTGTCCGCGTTATATTGTTCATCGATATACTCAATATATGTTTCTCGTTCTTCCTTCGTTTTTGTAAAGCAAATATCATACATGTTAAAGCTTAAGGATTTCGTAAGATTATTGAAACCATGTAGTTCAATCCGCTGTTCAGGTGTAAGTTTCATATAGAATTCGCCCCCTTCTTCCATTTGTTTACCCTATTTTTATTATTCCACGCAATTTTTAGATGATACTTATAAAGTAGGATAAATAAATGAAATAATAAAAGGATTTCGGTTAACAAGGGGTAAGGATAACAGTTATATAAAGATGAGGTGGGCATAAAGACTGGAGTATTTCGAATAAAAGGAGAAAGTGGTGGCTACCAAGCATAGAAAGTGCTATAATGAAAATTGATCGATTTGTATTTGTAGAATAAGTATAATTATCTATATTAACATTAACACAAATAAAGAGCGATGTCAACTATTTTAGATTTTTTTTCAGGAGGTTTCTTATGACAATTCAAGACAACGAATGGTTACAAGAACAACAAAGGGTAGATGACACAGTTAGAAAGGTGAAAGATAAGAAGAAATCTTTAGTATCCCAAGTGAAAACTGTGAAAGAGGAAGCGGATGAGATTAAGCAGAACTTTTGGGAAGATGTCACAGTTAACCTTGACGAACCGGATGATGTTATTGAAACCTTTACAAGTATAAAGCAACAGGCAGAACTTCTTTCAGAACGTGAACGAAGTTATCGACATGTAGAAGAAAATATTTCTATTCTTAATAAGCTTGAATACTCGCCTTATTTTGCACGTGTGGATTTCAAAGAACAAGGTGAAGAAAAAGCAAATATTTATATTGGCATAGCATCTTTTCTTGATGGTGATGATTATCTCGTTTATGATTGGCGGGCGCCGATTTCAAGTATTTATTATGATGGAAGCCCAGGACCTGTTTCTTATGAAACCCCGGAAGGTCCTCGTCAAGGTGAAATGTTATTAAAACGACAATTTATCATAAAAGATGGACAGATCGAGTCATTATTCGATACAGGGGTAACGATTGGCGATGAAATGCTTCAAGAAGTGCTCGGAAATAGAGCGGATACGCATATGAAAAACATCGTTGCGACCATTCAAAAAGAGCAAAATAAAATAATCCGTGATATTAAAAGCCGTTTATTATTTGTCCAAGGTGCAGCAGGAAGTGGAAAAACGTCCGCGGCATTGCAAAGAATCGCCTATCTCCTATATCGTTTTCGTGATTCGCTTCATTCAGATCAAATTATCCTTTTTTCACCTAACCGTTTGTTTAATCAATATATTTCAAAGGTACTTCCAGAGCTTGGTGAAAATAATATGGAACAAACAACGTTTTTAGAATTTGCACAATCGAGAATTCCAGACCTAACAGTTGAAAGCTTATTCGAACAATTTGAAACAAGTTTAAACGCGGCAGATAATCACTATAGAACTAAGGCGATTCGATTAAAGAATGATTTGTCCTTTGTTCATGCGATCACTGATTATGTGGACAATTTAGCTACTTCTGGTTTGTTTTTTAAAGACATCAGCTTCCGTGGGAAGATACTCATATCAAAGGAGGAAATTTCCAATCTCTTTTATTCTTATGATCGTTCCTATTCCCTACCAAACCGTTTCCCGCTTATTCAGAAGGAATTATTAACAAGATTGAAAGAAATCGCTAGGGAGGAAGAAAAGAAACAGTGGGTAGAAGAGGAAATGGAGTTATTAGATAGGGAAGATTATTTAAAGGCATTTCAGCATTCTCAAAAAGGGGAAGATGACTTCAATTCTTTCGATCAAGAAAAGGAGTTTTTAGCTAAACAAATTGTAAATAATTATTTCAAAAAAATACGGGCGGGAATAAAAAGGAATCGTTTTTTTCACCGTAAAGCTCAGTATGTAGATTTTTTAAAAAAGGTTCCGGAATTACTTACTCTTAAAAATTATGATATCCATGCAAATGATTGGGCGGAAATTCAAAGAAGTACGATCAAATCACTAAATGGAAAAAATATCCAAATGGAAGATACTGTTCCTTACATGTATTTATACGATTTAATTGTCGGAAGAAAAAGTGAAACTTCAATGAAATATGTGTTTATCGACGAGATTCAAGATTACACACCTGCACAACTTGCCTATATGAAATTTATGTTTCCGTATAGTAAGTTCACGATGCTTGGTGACATCAATCAATCGATTTTCAATAACGGAAGTGATTCTCCGATACAAACATCGATGAAAATATTCGGTGAGGAAAAAGCTGAGATTATTCGTTTGACGAAAAGCTATCGATCAACAGCTGCGATTACAGCATTTACTAAAGCGATTTTACCGGATGGGGAGGCAATTGAGCTATTTGAGAGGGAAGGTGAACTCCCATCTATTGTAATTGAGGGTACATTTGAAGACCTTATGGATCAAATTGCTAGGCAAGTTGAAAGATTAGCGTTGCAATCAAGTTCTATTGCCATTATCGGTAAGACGATGCAAGATTGTGAGCAAGCATATCATCAGTTAAAGGACAAAATAGACATCTCATTAATCGGCTTGAAAAATCAAGAATTAGCAGAAGGCCCGATCATTCTTCCATCCTACTTAGCAAAAGGATTGGAATTCGACAGTGTGATCGTCTTAAATGCATCAGACGATAAATACAACGACGAATCAGAACGTACCTTGCTCTACACAATTTGCACAAGAGCCATGCACCACCTCATCATCACCAGCCTATACCAACCATCACACCTTTTCGATAGGGTTCCTAAAAAATTATATAAATAAGAATATCAACTCAAGCATACACACGCGTATGCTTGAGTTTTTTACTTTTTAATCCATGTTAAAGTACAATCTTAGTCCTTACACAAAGTAGATTGGAGCGGAAGGGTGCGAGACTCCTGCGGGAAAAACGGTAAACGGGAGACCCCACAGCGAGGTACGAGCGAGGAGGCTCCCGAACCGCCCGCGGAAAGCGAGCACCCTGTAGCGGAAATCTACGTCCATGTCTAGCACAAAGTAACTAAATTTAGCATTATATATGAAAAGAATTCAGAAAAATAAAATGTTTCACGAATGGATTGTTCTTTCAGCCATTTGAGTTTAAGATTAGAAGGTACAAAAATTACTTTTTCGTCTAGCTACAGCGCCTAGCCCCTCGAGGTCAAATAACCTTCAGCAATAAAAGTCAAAGTGCGGACTTTTATTGCTGAAGAACATTTGCTTGTCGGGGCTGATCAAGGCGCTTACGCTTTTGATAAAGGGAGTTGATATATTTGGATAACCCAAATGGTCCTGAGCCAATAGAATATGAGGAAGTCAATATATCAACATTCTTGTTGAAGGTAAGATGACTTCCTCGTCACCAAGAGGAGGTTAGATGATGTTAGAAATCTACAAAACAAATGAAATGAACAAGCTAGAAGCAGTATCTGAAATCACAAAAGGATGCTGGATTAACTTAGTTTCACCAAATGAAGAAGAAATTCAATACGTGGCAAATCATGCTTATGTACCAGTCGATTTCATTAGGGATGCACTAGATGATGAAGAACGATCTCGGATTGAAAAAGAAGAAGGAGATGTCTTTATTATCATTGATTACCCGTATATTTTGAAAGACGAATCAGGATATTCCGTCTATGAAACTTTGCCACTTGGAATTATTTTAACAAACGAGTGTATCATCACGATTTCACTTAAAGATGCCCAAGTACTGATGGATTTTAAAAATAATAAAATTAAAGGCTTTTATACGTATAAAAAAACACGATTTGCCTTACAAATCCTATTTGTTATTTCATCCTATTATTTACGCTATTTAAAGCAAATCAACAAAAAAACCGACGATGTTGAACGGGAATTACATCAAACATCGATGAAAAACAAGGAATTGTATTCCTTACTTGCATTAGAAAAAAGTTTAGTTTATTTTACAACATCATTGAAATCAAATAAAATGGTGCTCGATAAAATTCTCCGTATTAATTATATAAAAATGTATGAAGAAGATAAGGACTTATTAGAAGATGTAATTATCGAGAATACACAGGCGATTGAAATGGCGGCAACGTACAGTTCAATTTTAAGCAGTATGATGAATGCTTTCGCTTCCATCATTTCAAATAATTTGAACGTAGTCATGAAATTTTTAACCTCGATTACAATTATTCTATCTTTTCCAACAATGGTTGCTAGTTTTTTAGGTATGAATGTCCATTTACCATTTCATTTAGAAGAATATCCACATGCGTTTTTAACAGCAATTATTTTTGCCATCTTTTTAGCAAGTTTAACTGCATTCATTTTTTGGAAAAAGAAATATTTTTGAAATAAAACAAGGCTGATCATGATGATCAGCCTTGTTTTTCTGTTCTTCAATTACCTTCTTTTTCTTTATTATGATTTTCCGGAGCGCGTAACTAGCTTGATGATTAAAATAATAACAGCTATAACTAGAAGTATATGAATGAGCCCACCGGCAACATGTCCGATTAATCCTAAAATCCATAGCACGATAAGAATTCCAATTATTGTCCAAAGCATATGTAGCTCACCTTTCATGTTTTTTTATTACTGTTAGAATACCCATCTTGTTTAATAGTAAACCAATAACCCTACTAGGGGACATGTTATAACCGTTTCATTTTCGGGAAAACTAAGGTAATGACCGAGGTGAGGAGGGCTACCGGTGACAAAGAAGAAAGTTCTTTTTTTTCTTTTATTCCTATTTTTTCTTGTTTACGTTAGCACCATTCTTTATCACGTATATAAACCTCTTCCGAAAGGAATTTCCTATGAAGGGCAAATACATCATGTTTCAGAAGATGATATTTCCTTTTTAACTGATTTAACCTACCAAAAAGAGGGGCATCTGCAAATAGAGCAAGAAATCTTCCCTCGAATCTTTGAAGTCATTGAGCAAGCTCAGCAATTTATTGTTTGCGATTTTTTCCTTTTTAATAGCTACTATGATCATGATTTGAATTTCCCACCTTTAAGCGAAAGCATGGCGCAAAGACTCATTCGTAAGAAAAGAGAAAAACCAAATATGCGAATCATCGTAATTACCGATGATATCAATACATACTATGGATCACATAAATCAAAGGAACTAGAAGAAATGAAACGAAATGGGATAGAGGTAGTGATGACGAATTTAGATCCTTTACGAGACTCAACTCCTCTATACTCCGCTGTTTGGAGAATGTTCATTCGCCCATTTGGTCAATCAGGGAAGGGGTGGATACCTAATGCGATGGCAGATACCGCACCGCATATGACCATCCGATCGTACTTGGAATTATTAAATATTAAGGCCAATCATCGAAAAACATTTGCGACAGAAAAATCCGCATTTATTTTATCAGGCAATCCCCATGATGCTAGTGCATATTTTTCTAATCATGCAATTGAAATCAAAGGACCGATAATTCAAGATTTACTACTATCCGAACAAGCAGCAGTCGAACTTTCAAACGGACCAAAGCTACCGACCTATTCATCAAAGGATGGAAAAAAAGGAGAATATGAAGTCCAACTATTAACAGAGGGAAAAGTATTTGAGCATATTTTAAAAGCTATCAATCAAACAAACCCAGGGGATGAATTATGGATGGGAATGTTCTATATTGCGGATCGAAAAATAATCCATTCCTTGCTCAAAGCCGCTGATAGAGGAGTAAATATTAAATTAATTTTGGATCCAAATGAAAATGCCTTTGGAAATAAAAAATCGGGCCTTCCGAATCGACCTGTTGCCAGGGAACTAAACAAGAAATCTAAAGGAAAGATTCATATTCGATGGTATAACACGGGTAAAGAACAGTATCATGCAAAGCTAATATATATAAAGAAACGAAAGCACGCCCAAATCTTTAGTGGCTCCACCAATCTCACTTTACGAAACTTGGCCGATTATAATCTTGAGACAGATGTGAAGATAACAGCACCGATTGAAGCAAAATTAGTTGGTAAAGTTGACCGCTATTTTCAGCGAATTTGGACAAATCGGGATGCCAAATATACATTGGAGTTATCTAAGTTTCAAGGCAAACTTATTTTTTTACAAAATGGTGTGTATCGTTTGCAAAAATTATTGCATTTGACAACGTATTGACTAGCGTTAAGCCCATTTTCCCAAGGATAACCTTCCACTTTCGCCTATTATGAATAAACTATAAGCGATTTGAAATAGGAGGGGAATACTGATGGCAAGACAATTAGCTTGGCATGAAACACTTGAATTGCATGAATTAATGGCCTTACAGGCAAACTGTTTAATGCATTTAAAAAAGTCAGTGAAAAAAGTGACAGATCCGGAACTTAATGATTTGTACGTATCATCCATTCGTTCGATTGAAAAAAACTTAAAAGAACTTGTTCCATTTGTGAAAAAAGCTCCTTCACCTAGAATGGACCTAATACGTCAAGATGAAACCGGATTCTTTGCCGGGAATTTATTAGGTGCTGCGAAAACATCAGTTAAAACATATGCCGCAGCAATTACAGAAACAGCTACACCTGAATTAAAAGCAATTTTTACTAAACATTTAAATAATAGTATTAAGTGGCATACGAGGGTATTTGAATATATGCATAGAAAAGGATTGTATCCTGCATACGATCTACACACATTATTGGAACATGATACAAATAATGTCCAAAAAGCGTTATCCATGAAATATTAATTAATCCGGGCCCATCTAATTCGATGGGTTTTTTGAAATATTTCTCCGAATAAAGTGGTATTTTAAATACTTCCAATCTCTCTTAGACTTATGCCTTTCCAACAAAAGTGTATGTACATATGATGGTAGTGACGTTGTTAGGAAAAAAATTTCTATTCAACGAAAATGGAAAGGAGGAGATAAAGATGGGTTTTGGTTTTGGAGGAGCTCCGTGGTGTCGACATCATGTGGTCCAGCCTGTTGCACGACCACCATTTAATTTTGCGTTAATCGTAGTCCTATTTATCCTGCTTATTATTGTAGGTGCAGCTGTTTGTATGTAATGAAATGATGGAGTAAAAAAGGGGGTTGTCTGATGCTTTGCTTTTCAGACAACCCCTTTTGCTCTTTAGTAGCCGGCACTATCTAGAAATTCTCTCACCTGCTCAGGGCTTTTCGCATTAGCACTATGAAGATGATGAGTTTTTTCTCCGTTTTGATAAATTAATAAACTTGGGATTCCCATAACATTATATTTTTCAGCTAGCTCAGGGAAGTTATCTCGATTAATTTCATACCATTTATATTGTCCATAATCATTGATAATGTCGTCAATGAACATATTTAGTCGTGTACAATCTGGACACCATCCAGCATAAAACTTAACGATGACTGGATTAGAGCCTGATATAGCTGCTTCAAAATCTTCAAGAGTCTTAATCTCTTCCATAAATATTACCTCCATATGACCATGTTTTTTGTACTATTAGTATTGTATAGATAGTTGCGATTTCATACAATGATTTAGCTTATGTTAGTTGGCTGGAAGCAGATTATAATATACAATAGTATTCTTGGAACAAATTGTTTCTTTGTCCCATTGACATGATTCAGTATAATGGTAGTATGTGTTTTTAATGACTTTTTTAGATTTACTTAGGAGACGAGGATAGTATGACTTCGCAAAAAGGAAAAACTTCAAAAATAGATTATGGCCTTGTGTTGACACTTATGCTAATGTGCTTAGTTAGTTTAATCTCTATCTACGGTGCACAAAAAGCTGGACAATTAAATGAAAATTACTTAGTAAAACAGGTCATCTGGTATGTAGTTGGCGTTTGTATTATTGCTGTGTCCATCCATTTTGATTCTGATCAACTAAAAAAGTTATCATGGTATCTTTACGCATTCGGAATTGTTTTGTTAGGATTTTTAATTATTGCTCCTGAAAGTATTGCCCATGTAACAAAGGGGCAAAAAAGTTGGTTTACCGTGCCGTTTATGGGAACCTTTCAGCCTTCGGAAGTCGTGAAAGTTTTCGTTATAATCGCATTAGCACGAACGATTGTGGATCATCATGATAAATTTCTTATTAAGACAGTCAAGACGGATTTTTGGTTGTTAATTAAACTAGGCTTAGTTGCCGGACTGCCACTGGCCTTAATTATGCAACAGCCTGATTTAGGAACAGCTTTAGTAGTTGTTTCGATTTTATTAGGAATCATCTTTGTATCAGGGATTACTTGGAAATTACTGCTACCGATTTTTGGTGGTGGTGGTTTAGTAGCCGGTATAATCCTTTATTTCGTTATTTGGATGCCCCAAGTTTTAGAAAAATATTTACATGTTAAACCTTATCAATTTAATCGTATTTATTCATGGCTTGACCCGTATAAATATAAAAGTGATTCAGGATATCAATTAATCAATTCGCTACTTGCCATAGGTTCTGGACAAACACTCGGCAAAGGATTTAACATTAGTGAAGTAGATATACCTGAGAGACAGACCGATTTTATATTTAGTATGATTGGTGAAAATTTTGGATTTATCGGTGCAAGTGTTGTTGTCAGCTTATTTTTTATGTTGATTTACCATATTACTAAAGCTAGTTTAGAAACTAAAAATAACTTTTATTCCTATATTTGTGCTGGGGTGATCGCAATGATTACTTTCCATGTGTTTGAAAATATCGGAATGACGATTGGACTACTGCCAATAACGGGTATTCCTTTACCATTTATTAGTTATGGGGGAAGTTCGTTAATGGGAAATATGCTTGCTATTGGTCTCATCTTTTCCATACGCTATCATTATAAAAAATATATGTTTGGTACAGAAAAGTAAAAAAGCTTCCGGAGAAAACTATTGTTTCTCCGGAAGCTTTTTTTAGACTATTGTACGGTTCCGCTTTCCAAAATGGTAACCTTTGGCTTGATCTTTATTTTCATTGTTTTATATTCATCTTCCCATTTATTGAAATTAAAGTTTCTTGTATTATTTTTAACACGAATTCCGAAACCAACAGGATCAATGCCATGTCTTTGGAAATCTTTTAACATATGGAGACATTCCTTTTTAATATCCTCTTCCATTTGCTTTTCTAACGTTTTTACAACTTTAGTTGTCACTTTTTTGCCGGAGTATTCTCGTACGATCGCATTTACTTTTATATATACAATCGCTTCAAGTGGGTTTTTCTTTATCTTTATTTTATTTTTAGAATGAATACTGCGTACGACAGCATTATATTTCCCAATTTTTACTGTTTTTGTTCCTTCACTATGCTTATCAACTAATAATTTAAAATGAAATAGATTTTTCTCATCTACTTTTTTTACTATTCTATTTCTTTTAAAAATCGCCATTCCGGATATATTTAAATCTGTATCATTCACTTTTTCGAGAACAGGTAAATAAGCATCCCGTCCCTTTTCGGCGTAAAAAGAGGCAAATAAATGGAGATTTACCTTTGGAATATCGCGATTTTTCATATTATGTGTAAGTAAATCGTGAATATACTCACTATTCCCTTCAAAACCATAATTCCCATTCAACATATCCTCTGCTTTTCCCTCTGCAATCGCTACAAATAGTCGTGAACCAATATTAGGATCACGTTGTAATGAATCAACAAGTTTGACAAATCCATGTTTAGCTAATTCCTCGCCGAATAAAACGACCCCGACCCCGCCGGTTACAAGCGGATCACTTGATCGTCTTTCTAAATTAGTAAGCACATCTTGACTCGTTTTTGCGGTGGCCGATAATGTTCGATTTTGCACCGTTTTGTCTGGCAAATATTTCACAAAAAGAAGAGTTCCTCTTAAGTGATTATTTTCCGCTAAATCATAGCCTTGTGCGGTTTCGATGTTCAACTTGTCAATTACTTGGTGCTCAACACAGCTGGTTAGTAGTGGAAAAACCAATAGAATGAATAAATATTTTTTCATATTTTCTTCTTCACCTTCTTCACCATCCATATAAGGATTAGCAATAATGGGAGGTAAATAAAATTAACAATGAATCCAAAATTACCTAATAGAGAATTTAATAAATCTATTTCTTGGCGTGTATCAAAAATTGGAATAATGCATACAGCAATAGCTCCCACAAGATAAACACCAATTCTTTGGGGGAGCCGGTACGTTTGTTTAAGCAATCGAGTGGCACACCATAAAGCGAGACAAGCATTTGGTAAAATGATTAAACACCAATTGGCAATTCCAACATATTCGAAGCGTTCTACAACGGGAAGATAAACAATTTTCCACGTTGTTAATGTTGCCCAAACGTCTTTTTGAAGTTGTCCCTCACTATAATACCCAAAAGAAATGAGAGTCGTATAAAGATAGAGGGCAGTTGTTCCTAACAATGCAGCATGTGCCCATTTTTTTGACTTTTGCTTGTCTTTGATAAAGGGATAATAAATAAGGAACGATTCATATCCCATATATGTAAGTGACATTTGTTTTGAGGCGATAATTAAGTCTTTTAATGAATGATCGAATATTGGCAAAAAGTGGTGAAAATCAGCATATGGAATCGTAAACCCAAATAAAATAATTAAATACGAAGGGAGTACAACACCAAAAAAAGCAATACCAACTACAGTTCGAAAGCCCCCTTTAACAACATAGATACAAAGCACGAGAAAAAATAATGCAAACATAAAGACATTCAGATCAGCAAACATCCAAACTTGAACAATTTCGATATAAGTACGAAGGACGATGATAATGAAAGAAATAAAATAAAAAATGAAAAACGTATTAAATATTCCCCCAATCCATTTTCCGAACACATATCGATGATTTTCCCCTAGGTCCTCTTTTCCTAGTTCGACGATCTTATACATAATCCACATAATCATATTTGTCGCTAGACCTGCGATTATGACGGAAATCCAAGCGTCATATCCGGCTGTTTTTGCAATAATTCTTTGAAAACCTAACGCACCTACACCTATTTGTACGGAGGAGATAACGAAAAAGACGAGAGATGGAGAAATTTTTCGGTTTTCAGGTACAGGCTGCATAGTTAAACCTCCGAAAGTAGTCTTTTTGGTGGTGTGCTTGTTGGGAAAAATAAATAAGTAATAATTATTTATTCATCGATATCTAATTTTCGTTTCGCGTCCTTTGGTGGAAAACGAACAGTGTCTTGTGTTCGTAAAAATTGAGGACGTTTCGCATTTTTATTAAAGCCTAAACGAATAATCGTATCTTTAATATCCTTTATCCTTGGTGGATAAAGCGGTTCGAAATAGGGCCTTCCTAAAGAAGTTAATCGAATTAAGTGTGTTAATAATATGCAAAAACAAAAGACGATTCCGAGTAATCCCCACATCTGTGCAAAAATTAAAAATGGAAAACGAATGAAACGAATCGTATTACCAATTTTATAAACAGGCGTCGTAAAGGAAGCTAGTGCGGCTAATGCAACAAAGATTAATAAAACATTACTTGTAAGACCAGCTTCAACGGAGGCAGTTCCAATAACGATCCCGCCCACGATACCGATTGTTTGGCCAATTTTCGTAGGTAGTCTTGCACCTGCTTCCCGTAAAAGCTCGATTGTAATTTCCAGAACTAACGCTTCTAGTATTGGCGGCAACGGAACCCCTTGTCTGGAACTAATAAGGGTTGCCATTACAGCCCTTGGCACCATTTGATAATGATAGGTCAACGCTGCCACATATAAGGGGGTTACTAAAATCGAAAAGGTTACTGAGAAAACACGCAGTAATCTGAAAAAAGTGGCGATAATCCAGTTTAAATAATAATCCTCAAAGGATACAAAAAATTCCACAAACGTCGTTGGACCAATTAATGCATGGGGAGACCCGTCGACGATTAACACAACTTTACCTTGACCTAATACGCTTGCAGCACGGTCGGGTCGTTCTGTATCCAAAAATTGCGGAAAGGGTGATGAATGATTATCCGCTAAAAGCTGTTCTATGAATGAGCTATCGCTGATCATATCAAAATCTAGTACATCAATTCTCTGTTTAATTGTTTGAACATTTGTCATGTCAACAATTTGGTCAATATAAAGAATGGCAACTTTTGTTTTTGATAATTTTCCTACTGTTAGTTCCTCAATAATTAATTCCGGTATTGGAAGACGCTTTCTAATTAAGTTTAAATTTTGATCAATCGCTTCAACAAATGCCTCTTTCGGACCAATTACACTAAATTCGATTTCAGGCGCACTTAAAGCTCTTGTAATTTCTTTTTGCGCAGAAATAAACGCATATTTACCTTCGTCTGTTTCGATTTGTAATAAAACATAGCCGTTATATATTTTTTGATTTACTTTTGACATGTCTGTTGTTATTTCTACATCGGCAACAGGAAGGAGTTTTGAAATGTCTCCGATCGTTGCAAAATCGCCTTCTAGTAAATCTGGCAATATATCCTTTTGAATGATTTCTTCATCTATTACTGTCGAGACAAAAGTTAAGGAAAACTCCATTCCGGTTCGACTATTTATATATTTTGCTTCTTTTACATCTTGTGATTTAGGTTTTGGCGCTTCTTTTTGCTGCGTTTCTTTTTTTTGTAATTCTTTTTCTTTTTTCTTTTGTTGTTTAAGCGCATTCCTTTTTTTAAAGAAATCCATAGTAATCCCCCGATAATATATTCAATAAATGTAGGAAACTGATAATTGATAATGATTGGAAGTACCTACGTGACATATTGTTACCAAATATCGGTTGAATATGTAAAACGATGCAAGAATTATCAAGTTAATACAGAAAAAAGCTGATAGTTATTAATCAGCTTTTTTCTTTCGTCATTTGAACAAGAGTATTTATATCATTTGTTAATTGATTATATGATGGGGCTTTGCCTTTTAAATTTGACTTTATTCTTTCAATTAATTTGGGGGCATTTGCGTTTGTAATCGTAAGGATTTGCACATGGCCATCGAATGCATCATTCATGATTCTTTTAGCATGATCTAAGTTATCATCAACATTGTTATCTATGTCATTCCGGCTATTATTTTCAACTTTACCGGATGATCCATTTGTTCCGCTTAAAACTCGATTTTGCATGTCATCATAGTGAATGGAGGTATTTTCCTGTTTTGCTCTTGCTAAGATAACAGTGTCATCGAGAACAAAAACTTTAATACCTGGAATTCCTTCACCAGCTAAACGAGATTCTAAATGAGAAGAAATACCACCATCATGTAAACTCGAACTTCCTATTAAGCTATAGACATTGGATCCGGGACCACTTGTAATCTCTCCATGTTGATTGGTTGTTAACTTTTTTGAACGATCCGTACTTGGAATGACATTCACATCCTGGTCATTATGTGTTGATACATTCATAGGATGTTGAGTATTCCTTATTCCTTGTTGTCTATCTTTAGCACCTTGTTGACTAGTACAAGCTGCTAAGACAAGAAGTACTCCAACAAAAGGAACCAACCATTTACTTCGCGTTTTTTTCACTTTGTTTACCTCCTAAATAGAAATTATTTCAAAAATAAGGTTCCCAAATTTTAATTATTTATGAGTAGTAGTTTTGTGTATATTTAAATATTTTTGGAACATATTAAAAAAAACCCATGCTAGTCATTAATAATCTTTTTCGACTATTAAATTAAATTTTTTAACATGGATGAATTCAGGAGGTGGACCAGATGGTTGATGAAACAAAAAAGGAGATTCCAGAATCAGTATCCCGACGTAAGTTTATTCGAAACACTGGTTATGTTGTCGGAGGTGTTGTAGTAGGAGGAGCAGTAGGAAGCCTATTACCATTCGGTAACAAAACGAAGGAAATCAAAAATAATGAAACTTCTCCAACAAAATCAGAAAATTTTAACCAAGCACTAATGCACTTTACTCAAGAACAATTTAATATTGTTCAAGCAGCGACGGAAAGGATATTTCCCGAGGATGAGAATGGGCCCGGAGCAAAAGCTTTAGGTGTTGCCTTTTTTATCGATCATCAGCTTGCAGGCGATTGGGGATTTAATTCAAGAGATTACATGCAAGCCCCGTTTTATAAAGGTGAAAAAGTCCAGGGGTATCAAGGTAGATTAAAACGTAGAGAAATATTTGATATCGCATTACAAGAAATGCAAAACCATAGTATGGAAAAATATAAGAAAAAATTTACTGATCTTTCTGGGGATGAACAAGATGCAATTCTTAAAGATTTTGAGGGGGACAAGGTGAATATAACAACGATTTCACCGAGTGGGTTTTTTAATATTTTAAGAAGTAGTACGTTAGAAGGGGTATATAGTGACCCATTATATGGTGGAAATATGAATATGGCAGGTTGGAAAATGAAGAATTATCCTGGCAACCAAATGGCTTATTCTGAGATCATCGAAAAAGGTTACAAAAAAATAGCACCACAAAGTCTGCGAGACCATTTGGCGCATTAAAGAAGAGGTGAATATTAGAGTGAAAAAATTACCAAAAGTAGATGTTGTGATTATAGGTGTTGGTTGGGCAGGTGGGATTATTGCATCTGAGCTTACTAAAAAGGGATTAAATGTAGTTGGTTTGGAAAGAGGGAAAGAAAGAAAAACGGAAGATTACTATATGGTTCATGATGAATTAAGGTATGCCTTAAGATATGAGTTAATGCAAGATCTATCAAAAGAAACGATTACATTTAGAGGGAATGAAAGAACGAGAGCCCTTCCTATGAGACAATATGGATCCTTTTTACTAGGTGATGGCTTAGGAGGAGCTGGGGTACATTGGAATGGACAAACATTTCGATTTCTACCATATGATTTTGAAATCCGTAGTAAAACAATTGAAAAGTATGGAAAAAACAAAATACCAAAAGGTATGACAATTCAGGATTGGGGCATTACATATGATGAACTAGAACCCTACTTTGATCGTTTTGAAAAAATAGCAGGTATTTCCGGCGAAGAGAATCCTTTAGGTGGAAAACGTTCTGCAAAATACCCAACCCCACCTATGAAGAAATCTCCGCAAATGAATGATTTTGAAAAGGCGGCAAAGCAATTAAAGCTTCATCCTTATATTGTTCCTTCAGCAAACCTGTCGGAGTCATATACAAATCCTGACGGTATTTCAAGAGCGGCTTGCCAATATTGTGGATATTGTGAAAGATTTGGTTGTGAGTATGGAGCCAAAGCAGATCCAGTTGTAACAGTTATCCCAGTGGCGAAAAAAACAGGGAAATTTGAAATAAGAACCCATTCCAATGTTAGAAGAATTTTGCATAGTGGAAAAAAAGCGACAGGAGTCATGTATACTGATGTCACCACCGGAGAAGACATTGAACAACCAGCAGATATAGTAGTTTTGACAGGTTTTGTATTTAATAATGTAAGATTATTGTTAATGTCAAATATCGGAAGCCCATATAATCCGAGTAACGGAACAGGAGTAATTGGAAAAAACTATGCCTATCAAGTAGCAAAGGGGGGAGCAGTAGGATTTTTTGATGATAAAGAATTCAATACCTTTGCAGGAGCTGGTGCTTTAGGTGTAACTATAGATGATTATAATGGAGACAATTTTGACCATTCAAATTTGGGCTTTATTCATGGTGGAATGATCCAATATAATCAGTCCGGAATGCGTCCTATCCAAAACAATGCTGTTCCTTCAGGCACACCAACATGGGGAAAGGATTTCAAAAAAACATCGATAAAATATGCGAATAGATATTTATCAGTAGGCTCACAAGGCTCTTCCATGCCTTTCCAGCATCATTATCTCGATCTGGATCCAACCTATAAGGACGCATATGGAGACCCGTTAATTCGAATCACTTTTGACTTTGAAGAGCAGGATCAAAATCTAGCCAAATTTTTAGCGGGAAAATGTGGGGATATTTTAAAGGAAATGGGAGCTAACCATGTTGATGTATTAAAGGAGTTAGGTCCATATGAAATAACAACTTACCAATCCACACATAATACCGGGGGTGTCATTATGGGAGCTGACCCAAATACATCTGCAGTAAATAATTATTTACAAATGTGGGATATGGATAATTTATTTGTTGTCGGTGCCTCTGCTTTCGCTCATAACTCCGGCTATAACCCAACTGGAACAGTTGGTGCATTATCTTACAGAGCAGCAGAAGGAATCTTAAAATACCACAAAAAAGGTGGATCATTAGTTTAAGAAGGGAAGTGTTGAGATGTTATCAAATATTGGTATTCCGGGTCTAATCATTATTTTGGTCATTACATTAATTATATTTGGACCAAAGAAGCTGCCGGAAATCGGATCAGCCTTTGGGAAAACATTATCAGAATTTAAACGGACAGCGAATTCGATTATGAGTGATGAGGTAACGGAAGAAAAAACAACTAAGGAAACTCCTCCTAAAGGATGAGTTTCCTAATAAATGTAGTAGAAGGAGATGAGTGCATTGTCAGAAGATCTCCCATTTGAAGTGGAAAAAGAGGAAACGGCTTTGGACCATTTTACGGAACTAAGAAGGATTTTGCTTTGGTCCGCTTTTTTCTTTGCTATTATGTTTGTGACCTTTCTTGTTTTTATGCCTAAAGTTCTTCCTTTATTAGCTAATGGCTACAAGATTGTATTGATGGGACCATTAGATGTGATTCGCTTTTACACGGGTGTTTCAGGTGCATTAGCATTGGGCCTAACAACCCCATTCCTCGGATACCAAATTTGGAGATTTGTAAAGCCTGGCTTAACCCCGACAGAAAGTAAAGTGACACTCACTTATGTGCCAGCTATCACGGCCAGTTTTTTGACGGGTATTGCCTTCGGCTACTTTATCGTTTTCCCTGTATTATTTAAGTTTCTCATGAATCTTGGAGAAAAATCGTTTGATGTTCTAATTACTGCAAGAGAATACTTTCTTTTTTTACTAACATCAACATTGTCTTTAGGATTTCTATTTGAATTGCCGATTGTAATGGTCTTTTTAACATCTGTTGGCATGTTAACTCCGGTAAAATTAAAACAAGTTCGAAAATATGCGTATATCTTGCTTGCAGTCATTTCAGCACTGATCACACCACCGGACTTTATAAGTCAAATATTAGTGCTGACTCCATTAATGGCTCTATATGAACTTGGGATACTATTATCCGTTGTTTCATTTAAGAAGAGGCAGAAACGGGTTGAACCTGCAATTACATGAAAAAACCCGCAAATTTGCGGGTTTTTTCATGTAATATTTATTTTCCAAGAAAGATTTTCTCAATATCATCTAACATGAGATTAGCAGCAAGTACGCCACCGGCCGTATTCCAAATATCATCGTTTACTTTATGAACATTTCCAGCTTTAGCAACTTTTAAGTTTTTAAATAGCGGATCATTGATCCATTCTTTTTCAACAGCAGCAACTTCACCATCACCTGCGGGCTCATATGTGAAGTAGAAAAGTATATCCCCATCCATTGCCGGAATGCGTTCTTTCGTTAGGTTTCTTTCGGCAAAGTCATTTTTGTTTTGGTCGCCAGGACGGGCAAATCCTAACTCATCCAAAATAACACCGGAGAATGTATCCTTATGATAAATACGGACATCACCAGGCATAAAACGAACCATTGAAACTTTCATTTTTAATTTATCGCCTAATTTTTCTTTTAAGTCAGCAATTCGTTGATCATATTGCTGAATAACTTCTTTTCCTTTTTCTTCTTTATTTAATGCTTTTGCATAAAGTTCAAAGTTTTCTTTCCAATCGCCGCGCAACGTTTCGGCAAATACAGTTGGAGCGATTGCACTTAGTTGATTATAGATTTTTTCTTGGCGCATTTTATTTCCAATAATAAGATCTGGATGTAGTTTTGCAATTGCCTCTACATTTACTTCACTTTCTGTACCCACGAATTCAACATCTTTCATTTGATCGCTGATATGTTTATACCATGGATCACCTGTCCATGATTGAACCGCACCAACAGGCGTTACCCCCATCGCTAAAAGAGCTTCAGTTCCTTCGTTTGTTAAAATAACCACACGTTTTGGTGTTCCTTTTATCGGTGTTTTTCCCATTGCATGTTCCACTGTATAACTGGATCCGCTATTTTTTTCTGTATCCTTATTTGTTTCTTTGCTAGCTTCATTTTTATTGCCGCACGCAGCAAGGGCGAATAGGGCCATTATCGCTACTAGCGAAACAAAAAAACGCATTTTTTTCATCGTATGTACCTCCACAGTTTATATGAATGATAATCGTTATCAATTACATACTAATCTTATCAGATGTTAGAAAGTTGTCAATAACTAAATGAAAATGATTTTCAAAGTCATTGACTAACTGAGAATCTTTCTCTACACTAAATAGTAGATATTATTGAAGAGGAACAGTGAAAATGGTTCTAAAGAAAAATTGGCAAAAATTATTTGCAATGATCATCGCTACTATTATTTTGTTGCTGTTAATTGGGATGAGTATTGTTTTTGGATATACGGGGATTTCTATAAAAACAGCAATTCAATCCTTTATGGATTTCAATGGTTCAAATGAGCATGTCATAATTACTTCGGTTCGGTTGCCAAGGGCACTGATTGCAGCAGCAGTAGGTGCATGCTTAGCAATGTCCGGGGTGATTATGCAAACATTAACAAAAAATCCGCTTGCTGCTCCAGAAATTCTCGGATTAAACGCGGGAGCAAGTTTTGCAGTTGTATTAGCTGTTACCTTGTTTCACTTTTCGAGTCTGCAAGCATTTGCATGGGCATCATTTACTGGTGCAGCGATTGCGACAATTGGTGTATTTCTTATTGGATCGGTTGGCAATGAGGGACTGACTCCGATGAAATTAACACTAGCCGGTGCAGCCATAGCTGCGCTATTTGCTTCATTTACCCAAGGGCTATTGTCTATAAATGAGGCTGCATTAGAGCAAGTTCTTTTTTGGCTTGCTGGATCTGTTGCAAATAGAAAATTAGACATTTTAACATCTGTTTTCCCTTATATGCTTATTGGATGGATAATCGCATTGGTTTTTGCAAAAAAAATGAATGTATTATCGATGGGGGAGGACGTTGCGAAAGGATTAGGTCTAAAGACGGGCTTAGTGAAGATTGGTTCAGGGGTAGTCGTTATTTTGTTAGCAGGGAGTGCAGTTGCTGTTGCTGGACCAATTGGATTTGTTGGAATTGTTATTCCGCATATTGCCAGAAAAATAATTGGCATTGATCATCGTTGGTTGCTTCCATTATCCGGAATTTTAGGTGGCGTATTATTAGTAGCGGCAGACATTGCATCAAGATATGTGATTATGCCTCAAGAGGTGCCAGTTGGTGTGATGACGGCCATCATTGGGGTTCCATTTTTTATTTATATTGCTAGAAGGGGGTTTAATGGACGATGAGTCAATTCAAAAATCTTCGTCTTTTTAAAGGGAAAATCTCCTTTTTAGTTGATCTTCGTGCAACTTGGACTATCTTGATTTTGTTTATCGTGACTTTACTTGCACTCGTTATAAGTACAGGTTTAGGGGATATGAATATTAATCCGATAAATGTTGTTAAAACATTTTTCGGAGGTGGTTCAAGCATTGAGCAGTTAGTTGTATTAAAGTTTCGGTTACCAAGAATTCTTGTTGCAATGTTTGTAGGTATTGCATTAGCAATGGCAGGGGGAATTTTACAAGGAATTATCCGGAATCCATTAGCATCACCGGATATTATCGGAATAACTGGTGGGGCAGGTGCAGCCGTTGTTTCCTTTCTAGCCATTTTTAGTAATAAAGATAATAGTTTGACAGTGAGTATAGGCTGGATGCCAATTGCAGCTTTCCTTGGGGCAACAATCGTGGCATTTCTGGTATATTTTTTAGCTTGGAAAGATGGCGTTTCTCCCATAAGATTAGTATTAATAGGAATTGGAATTTCCGCTGTGATGAAAGCTATCACTACATTATTAATGTTAGTTGGACCTATTTATCGGGCAAGTGAGGCGAATATTTGGTTAACAGGTACCGTAAACGGATCCAGCTGGGGGAATGTTAAAGTTATTGTCCCATGGGTGCTAATACTGACGTTAATTTCCTTTTTATCCGCCCGAAAAATCAATGTACAAGAGTTTGGTGATGAACTCGCGACTGGTGTTGGAAGTCACGTTCAACGCCAACGATTTTTTCTTTTACTATTAAGTACGGCTTTAGTTGGTGCCGCTGTTGCATTTGGTGGGGGAATTGGCTTTGTTGGTTTAATGGCTCCACATATTGCGAGAAGACTTGTCGGTTCTTCCTTTGGTGTTTTATTGCCTGCATCAGCCTGTATCGGCGGAATTTTGGTCATGGTGGCGGATTTAATCGGACGTACCGTATTTACGCCGCTTGAAGTGCCGGCTGGAGTGTTTACTGCCGCGATTGGGGCACCGTATTTTATCTATTTATTATTTAAATCAAAGTCTGCATAAAAGGAGTGGGCATGATGAATGAAACAATTCAAGCAAAATCATTAACATTAGGTTATGGTGATTCGATTATTATAGATGAGTTAAATTTGAGTATTCCTAAAGGGGAAATTACCGTTTTCATTGGTGGGAATGGCTGTGGAAAATCGACTTTATTACGATCAATGGCACGTTTATTAAAACCGGAATCAGGTTCCGTTTTATTAGCTGGGAAAGAGATTGCTAAGCTCCCGACAAAAGAGGTAGCGAAAAATTTATCAATTCTCCCGCAAACACCAATAGCCCCGGAAGGATTAACAGTGCTGCAACTTGTAAAACAAGGACGATTTCCATACCAGTCATGGCTTAAACAATGGTCGAATGAAGACGAAGAAATTGTCATGCGCGCTCTAAAAGCTACTCGTATGGTTGAATTTAAAGATCGACCTGTCGATGAACTATCGGGAGGACAGCGACAAAGAGCATGGATTGCCATGACACTTGCTCAAGATACGGAGGTTATTCTACTAGATGAACCGACAACCTATCTTGATATGACTCATCAAATTGAAATTCTTGATTTATTATTTGAATTAAATGAACAAGAAAACAGAACGATTGTTATGGTGCTGCATGATTTAAATTTAGCGTGCAGATATGCACATAATATTGTTGCGATTCGTGATAAGAAAGTATATGCCCAAGGAACGCCGGAATCCGTGATTAGTTGCCAAATGGTTCGAGATGTTTTCGATATGGATTGTCAAGTATCAATGGATCCACTTTTTGGTACACCATTATGTATTCCACACGGTAAAGGCCGTTGCATATTAAAAGGCGGGGAGATTAATGCCATCTAGTTTATCATCGGAGCTTTCAAACTATCGATATATTGATGAAATAAAGAGTACGCATTCGTTTATAAACGGTAAAGATTTTTTCGATAGTGAAAAGCTCCCTGCTCATTTAGTGAAAATTGGAGCGCAAATGGGGTCCCCGACAAATAAAATAACGGCTTCCATGATTGTGAAGCGAATGGCATTTTATGGGGTCATTCATTTATATGCGATGAGTGTATGGAATAAAAGGTTAGTTGTGGATATAGATGAACTGAAAGTAGTTGAAAATCCGGGAGATCCACTATGGTTACCGGAATTTTACTTTGGAGAATATACCTTTATAGATGTGGAAAATGTACGGACATTGTGGAGAGAAGAGGTCATAGCGGAAGTTTTTTCAGGATTTTTCCACCCTTTATTGGAAACATTAAGGAATGTAACACGCTTTTCAAATCTTGTTATGTGGGAGAATATCGCTATTTATATTTTTTGGTTATATGAAAGTCTTCTTAATAATGAAGAATATAATGCCCTTCATAACAGGCTTAGGGATGATTTCCATTTTATCGTCCATGAAGCGAGTCCCGCTTTATTTGGTCCTTATAAAAATAATCCACTTTCTCGCTTTGACAGTGAAAAAGTGATCCGTGAAAAGAATATCGAACCCATTCGCGTACGAAAAACATGTTGTTTTTCCAATCTTTTAGAAAAAAAGAAAAAAAGATGTTCAACCTGTCCAAATGGATGTAACATGCCTCCTATATAAAAAGAAAAGAGTGATCGTCATGGATCAGACATTTCGAGATCAGTTCGATGCATTATTAGAAAAATATACGGAGCTTTTACTTGGTGAATCGAATGATGAATTAATTGAAAAGATTAAAATGTGGGCACTTTATACATACATTGCAAAATCTATGCCTGACTTAGCAAAGCACTGGAATGCATTATATCCAAATGGAAAAGAGGAAATGAAAAAATTAATTTTTGAAATCAAGCATATGAATGATTTACATCGTGAAGCAAAAAAATAACCACTGGTATCAAACCAGTGGTTAATTCGTTACGGCTTCCATTAACAGGTCGACAATATGAACCGCTCGAACTTGTTCCGTCAACCCTTCCCGTTCTATTCCAAGTTTCATCTGCAATAAGCAGCCAGGATTTGCGGTCACAATGGTAGTTGCCTTCGTTGCCTTCGCATTCTTCATTTTTGAATCCAATATTTTCATAGACATTTCTGATTCAACGATATTATAAATTCCCGCCGATCCACAACAACGATCGGAGTCTTTCATTTCACGATAATCTGGACCAATAATTGATTGCAGTAATACTCTTGGTGCCTCAGATGTTTTCATAACATTCCTCAAATGACAAGAATCCTGATAGGTAATGATTTGTTCAGCTAATTTGAGTGAGTTATTTTTATGAAAATTCAACTCTACCAATATTTGAGTAATATCTTTTAATTTCTCCTTAAACGCCTTAGCACGTGGATACCATTCAGGATCGTTTTTTAATAAATGATCATAGTCAATAAGAAATGCGCCGCAACCACCTGCGTTTGTAATGATATAATCGGCATTCGTATGTTCAAATGCTTCAATATTGCGTTTAGCCAATTCTATTGATTTTTCCTTTTCACCGCTATGTCCATGTAACGCACCACAACAACCTTGCGTTTTCGGAATGATGATTTCACAACCTGCCTTTTGCAATAATTTAAGGGTTGCATTATTCGTTTCTAAAAACATCGTATCCATGAGACACCCAGTAAAGAAGGCAACCCTTTTTGCCTGAGTTTGCTCCGCAGGAAGGTACTCTGGACGATTCTTCATTTCTTTCATTGTCGGTACCTTTGGCAAAACTTTTTCCATTGTTGCTAAACTTTCGGGAAACAGCTTCATAAACCCAATTTTTCTCGTAACTTTTTGTAAACCGGATCGTTGATAAAAACCTAATAGGCCGGTTATCGATTGCATCCTGTTTTGATGAGGAAAAAGACCCTCAAATACCGTATTTCTAACGGCACGCACAATCGGTTTCTGCTTTTTATTTTGCTGGATAATATCTCTTGCCTCCTCTAGGAGATGGCCGTACTTTACACCAGATGGACAAACCGGCTCACATGCTCGGCAACCAAGGCAAAGACTTAAAGAACGTTCTACATCTTCATCGGGTTCAATCATCCCATCTTTTACTGCTTTCATTAGCGCAATTCGACCTCTTGGAGAGTGTATTTCCTGGAATCCTGATTCAATATAGGTTGGACAAGAAGGAAGACAAAAACCGCATCTCATACAATTTAATAATTCATCTTCATCCATTCTTTCCATGAAAACTTCTTGAATTTTCCGTTGTTCTTCTATAGTCGTCATCTCGTTACCACCACGCGTTTCCTGCTATCCTTGGCAAATACCTTTCCGGGATTCATAATATTTAATGGATCAAAACTAGCTTTAATCGCCTTCATCGCTGCAATTCCTTCTTTTCCTAGTTTCCATTCGAGATACGGTGCTTTCATCACTCCAACACCATGCTCACCTGTAATCGTTCCGCCAAGTTCGATTGCCTTTTCAAAAATCTCGGCAAATGCTTGTTCGACACGTTCAATTTCTTCTTTATTTCGTACATCAGTTAAACATGTAGGGTGTAAGTTACCATCCCCTGCATGCCCAAAGGTGCTAATATTTACACGATATTTTTCGGCAATTTCATTAATCGCACGCACCATTTTGGCAATTTCGGAACGTGGGACTGTCGCATCTTCTAAAATGGTTGTTGGTTTTAAACGCGCCAAAGCTGAAAGTGCAACCCTTCTTGCTGTTCTTAACGCATCTGCCTCTTCCTCCGAATTAGCAACTTGAACAGCCTCTGCATCTTCTTCCAAGCAAATCGCAGCCATTTTGTCCATATCCCGATTCACAACTTCAGGACTACCATCTTGCTCGATTAATAGGACTGCTTTCACATTTGTAGGTAAACCGATTTTTGCAAAATCCTCTACAGCGATTAATGTTGGCTGATCAAGAAATTCAAGTGTAGTCGGAATAATTTTGTTCGCGATAATTTTCGAGACGGAACGTGCAGCAGCTTCTAAATCTTGAAATAATGCTAGCATCGTTTTTTTCGTTTCTGGCATTGGGATTAATTTTAAGGTAGCTTCAGTAATAATACCGAGTGTTCCTTCAGATCCGACAAAAAGCCTCGTTAAATCATAGCCAGCAACATCCTTCGCTAATTTACCACCGGTTCGGATAATATCTCCATTCGGGAGCACGATTTCTAAGGCAAGGACATAATCCCGCGTGACACCATATTTTAAACCGCGCAAGCCACCGGAGTTTTCATTTATATTCCCGCCGATCGAAGAAATTTTCATTGAACTTGGATCTGGTGGGTAGAAGAGCCCTTTTTCCTCAACGGCATGAATCATATCCAGCGTAATAATGCCAGGTTGAACGGTAATCGTTAAGTTTTCTTCATCAATTTCCAAAATTTGGTTCATATGTTTAAATAATAAAACGAGTCCACCTTCAGTCGGGCATGTACCGGCACAAAGGTTAGTTCCTGAACCTCTAGGAACGATAGGAACTTTAAACTCACTGCAAAGCTTAACAATATCAGAGACTTCTTTCGTGTTTCTAGGGGAAGCGATGATATCTGGCATTGATTGAAATTGTGGTGTAGCATCATAGGAATATACTAATCTCCCAGCCTTTGAATCATCCACATTTTCCTTGCCAACGATTTGATGAAGTCGTTCTTTGAAGGTTTGTGATAACATAATGATCCTCCTTGTGAAAAAACATCTTTATAATAGTATAAAAAAAGCGAGATGACCTCGCTATGTATTTTCAAACAAAGAAAACGTTTTAAATGTTTATTAATTTGTATATTGATCTAAAATTTGAATACTTAAATAGAGGATCGTTTGATCTTTTAACATTTTAGGATTCAACTTAGTAAGTTCCTCAATTTTTTTAATTCGATAATGCAATGTATTAATATGTATATGTAATTGTTCAGCCGTTTCTTTTAATGATTGATTATATTCGAATAATGTCCTTAACGTATGAAGTAATTCTGAATCATGGAGAAGTGGCGCAATCGTCCGTTGAATAAATTCTTTTTTCGTTTCTCTTCGAACATCTTCAATGATCATCTCGAGCGTGAGTTCATCATCAAAGGCAACCCACTGATCTCCGGTAATTGAATGAAGAGCACGTTCGGCTTTTAAAAATGACTTTTTCAATTCCTCCGGTTGAACAATTTGACCGATTCCGAAGGTTAATAAACAATTGGTGTTTTGTTCTAATTTAATTTTCCAATCATATAAGTTTTTTTTCAGTTTGTTTTTGTCCATATTGGCTGTAGCATCAAGAAGCAATAGCAAACGGTCATTTCCCCAATGAATGAATAAATCATTTTTCTTTTCGATAGTTAGCCATTTCGGAGTAAAGTTAATCATATTTGTTTGCGTTTTAACTTTTACCATAATCACTTGTCTAGGGACAGTTAAATTAATACCTAAAAGATCGGCACGATTGTGAAAGGATGAATCCCATTCCCTTAATTCTAACCAATCAAAAATAAACGCTTCTATAGCACGATTTTGGCGATTCATTTCTTCTTTATAGAAATTTTCTTGAATAAGGAGTTCAGTCATTTTTCGTAACAACTCCGCATATGGAAAAACTTTTTCGGGATTGCCCGTTATGCCAATGACACCGACTACATTTTGACCAAAGAAAATCGGTAAATTAATCCCAGCCTTTACACCTTTTAATTGGGTTTCATCTTCCTTTGTTATAATTAATCGATCTTTTTTATGAACGGTAAGAAAAGCTCCTTCATGAAAAAAGCCGATTCTCTTTTTATTGGTACTGGCAATAATGTAGCCATTCGTGTCCATAATCACAATTTCTTCATTAATTAATTTTCTTACTTCTTGAATAATTTTTTTTGCAAGATTGGCTTGTAACAAAGACACCACCCCCAAGTTCCTTCTTCTTTTTAGAATAAAGGAATTGATGTGGGAATGAAAGTAGTAACTGATACATAGAGAAGGAATGAAGCCTAAGATACGTTGAGAAAGTGAATCTTGGTCGTCAAAGCGAAGGAATGAAGCCGAAGATGCATGAAAAAAGTAAATCTTGGTCGCCAAAGAAAAGGAATGAAACCCAAGATGCACGAAGAAAGTGAATCTTGGTCGCCAAAGAGGAGGAATAAATCCCAAGATGCATGAAGAAAGTAAATCTTGGTCGTCAAAGAGAAGGAATGAAGCCGAAGATGCATGAAGAAAGTAAATCTTGGTCGCCAAAGAGGAGGAATGAAGCCCAAGATGCATAAAAAAAGTGAATCTTGGTCGTCAAAGAGAAGGAATGAAACCCAAGATAGATAAAGAAAAAAATTTTTGTCCCAAAAAACTCAAAACGAAGGGCACGAAAAAATCGTGCCCACATTCGATGTTTATTGCATTTGGTTTCCATACGGAAATTGATTTGAATACCCTTGATGCTGCTGGAAGGATTGCTGAACTTTTTGTTGTTCTGCCGCTTCAAGTTTGTACCATCCGTTTTGAAACATTAAATTAAATAACTCACGTTGCTCGTTTTGTGTTTCGGTAAAGACGGATAGTAAATCTTGATATAATGCTTCATGACTTGCCTCATTCATCGCATTATTATAGGAAGCAGTCAAATATTTTTCCATTGATAATAGATCATTCACAAGATCGCGATCACTCATTCTTGGTGATTCCGGTACAGGTGTTTGCGGATTTTGGATTTTTTGCTGATTTGGCATCGTTAGTCCTCCTATTACATAAATTGCTGGTTTTGTTGACTTCCCGGCTGTGTTTGTAGATGAGCTTGTAAATGATTAAGTATTTTATTGTAATGATTTTGATGCATTTGGCCACATTTTTCGAGAGCATTTTTTACTGAAGCATCTTGGCAATGCATCGCTGCAAAGTGCGCCTTTTTCATCGCAAGTAAATTCCAGGAAAGCATATCATCGATATAAGACAGATCTTTTGTTGACAAAATATCAGGCGGCTGTGGCATTGACACCTGTTGATTTTGCTGATTATAAGGTTGCTGTTGCATACTTACATCATCCTCCAAACGGAATTATTTTTTATATTGATTATTTTGGCTATTCACTTTCCCGCCGCCATCTGCTTCCACCGTCGGCCCTGCATTTCCTTTTACACTAGCAGCACTCACACCAGCTTTCGAAGGATTTTTCTTACGTCGTGCCATTTTACTCACCTCCATAATAAGTATAGATTTTCCTATCTAAGACATATTATCCATTGTCATAAAAGAGGTGGAAACGTAATTGTTTTTAGAAAATTTATCATTTTTAGAGATTAGTAATTGATAGTTTTGAAAAAATCATTTATATTATAGATAGTAAACTCATTCATGAGATATTTTTTTAAAAGAAAAATGAATGAGTATTCATTCAAGAAGGCATTGAAGGAGGAAATAGCATTGAGTAAAAGCATTAAAAAAGCGGCCGTCTTAGGTTCCGGAGTTATGGGATCTGGAATTGCTGCACATTTAGCGAATATTGGGATTCCAACCTTGCTATTGGATATCGTGCCCAAAGAATTATCAGACGAGGAAAAAGCAAAAGGGCTAACATTAGAAGATAAAGTTGTTCGTAATCGTTTTAGTGATGTTGCATTAAAAAAATTACTTAAGCAAAAGCCAGCACCCTTAACAACAAAAGATAATCTTGCACTCATACAAGCTGGTAATTTAGAAGATGATCTAACGAAATTATCTGATGTTGATTGGATTATAGAAGTTGTTGTAGAGAAATTAGCAATAAAAAAGAATGTTTTTGAAAAAGTTGATCAACATCGTAAACAAGGAAGCATTGTCAGTTCAAACACATCCGGAATTTCTGTAGAAGCAATGGTAGAGGGACGTTCAGAGGATTTCAAAAAGCATTTCCTTGGCACCCATTTTTTCAATCCCCCAAGATATTTAAAGCTTCTTGAAATTATACCGACAAAACATACGGATCCGGAAGTTTTACAATTCATGAAAGTATTTGGTGAAGATGTTCTTGGAAAAGGCGTCGTTGTTGCAAAGGATACACCTAATTTCATCGGAAACCGTATCGGCACATACGGACTTTTAGTAACTGTTCAAGAAATGCTCAAAGGCGGGTATAGCGTTGGTGAGGTAGATTCTGTAACAGGCCCGCTAATCGGTCGTCCAAAAAGTGCTACCTTTAGAACGCTAGATGTCGTCGGATTAGATACATTCATTCATGTGGCCAACAATGTATATGAACAAGTAGAAGGAAAAGAAAAAGAAGTATTTGATGTACCTGAATTTATGAAGAAAATGTTCGAAAATGGTTGGTTAGGAAGTAAAAGCGGCCAAGGCTTTTATTTGAAAAAAGGAAAAGAGATTTTAGAACTTGATCCACACACACTTGAATACGGAGAACGAAAAAAATTAAAAGCACCTTCATTAGAAATGGTGAAGCAAATTAAAGGTTCAGCAAATAAAATGAAAGCGCTTGTTTATGCAGAGGATAAAGTAGGCTCACTACTTTGGAATATCTTCGCGCCTGTGCTCATTTACTCGGCCGAGTTAGTAAATGTGATTGCGGATGATATTGTCTCCATTGATAATGCGATGAAATGGGGATTTGGTTGGAAACAAGGTCCTTTTGAAGTTTGGGATACAATCGGGGTTGAAAAATCAGTAGCAAAAATGAAGCAAGAAGGAATTGAAATCCCAGCTTGGGTGGAGGAGATGTTAAATAAAGGGACTACAGCCTTCTATAAGGAAGAAAATGATGGAACCTACTTTTACCACGCTGGAGAATATAAAAAGATTGAACAAAATCCTAAAGTAATTAATTTAAAGCAATTAAAAAATCAAGGGAAACTTATTAAGAAAAATACAGGTGCAAGCTTAATTGATTTAGGAGATGGCGTCGCGCTATTAGAATTCCATTCACCAAATAATGCCATCGGTTTAGATATTATTCAAATGATTAATTTTTCCGTTGATGAAGTGGCGAAAAACTATAAAGGCTTAGTGATTGGGAACCAAGGGAAGAATTTCTGTGTCGGAGCAAACCTAGCATTGATGCTAATGGAAGCACAGGATGATAACTTCTTTGAACTGGATATGGTAATTAGGCAATTCCAAAATGCAATGATGAAAATCAAATATAGCCCTAAACCTGTTGTGACCGCACCTTTTGCAATGACATTAGGTGGAGGGGCTGAAGTATGTTTACCTTCCGCACACATCCAAGCAACAATGGAAACGTATATGGGACTAGTTGAGTGTGGTGTAGGATTGCTGCCGGGTGGCGGGGGAAATAAAGAACTTTATATTAAACACTTGAAAAACATTCCAAATGGTGTTGATTTTGACTTGCAAAAAGTAGCAAATAAAGTATTTGAAACGATTGCGATGGCGAAAGTATCTACTTCCGGGGAAGAAGCAAGACTTAATAATTTCCTAAGTAATGCTGATGGCATAAGTGTGAATCCGGATCATCAATTATATGATGCAAAACAGGCAGTGCTTGCATTGGATGCAAAAGGGTATAAACCACCTGTCCGACAAAAAGTGCCAGTCGTAGGTGAAACCGGCTATGCGACATTATTATTAGGTGCAGAAGGAATGTATTTATCAGGTTATATTTCTGAGCATGATTTAAAAATTGCAAAGAAAATTGCCTATGTCATTGCCGGCGGAAAAGTGCCATACGGTTCAAAAGTAGATGAACAATACTTACTTGACTTAGAAAGAGAAGCTTTCCTAAGTTTAATTGCTGAACCGAAAACACAACAACGTATGCAACACATGCTTGTAAAAGGAAAACCATTAAGAAACTAAGCCTATCAATTAACGATTAGATACGAATTGCTAAATGAAAGAGGGGAATCAAATGCGTGAGGCAGTAATCGTAGCAGGTGCTAGAACACCGGTTGGTAAAGCTAGCAAAGGGACACTCGCAAATGTTAGACCAGACGATTTAGGTGCACTAGTTGTCAAAGAAACTTTGAAACGTGCGGGGAATTATGAAGGGAATATAGATGATTTAATTATTGGCTGTGCGATGCCGGAAGCAGAACAAGGATTAAATATGGCGCGTAATATTGGTGCATTGGCAGGCCTTCCAAATACGGTACCTGCGGTAACGGTTAACCGTTACTGTTCATCAGGTCTTCAATCAATCGCCTACGGTGCAGAAAGAATCATGCTTGGATCATCAGATACAGTACTAGCAGGTGGAGCGGAATCTATGAGTCTAGTACCAATGATGGGCCATGTTGTCCGCCCGAATGCTACTCTAGCAGAAACGGCACCCGAATATTATATGGGAATGGGGCATACAGCTGAACAAGTTGCGCAGAAGTTCGGCGTTTCACGTGAAGATCAAGATGCATTTGCAGTGAGAAGCCATCAAAAGGCCGCAAAAGCCATTGCTGAAGGGAAATTCGCCGATGAAATCGTACCGGTAGATGTCACACTTCGTTCTGTCGGTGCAGATAATAAATTGGTAGAGAAACATGTAGTATTCAGCGAGGATGAAGGGGTTCGTCCTGAGTCGAGTGTAGAAGTACTTGGAAAATTAAGACCGGCATTTAATCTTAAAGGATCCGTGACGGCAGGCAACTCTTCCCAAACGAGTGACGGGGCAGCCGCTGTGTTATTAATGGATCGTGAAAAAGCTGTGTCACATGGACTTACGCCAATGGCTAAATTCCGTTCATTTGCAGTAGCCGGTGTACCACCCGAAATTATGGGAATTGGGCCAGTTGAGGCGATTCCAAGAGCATTAAAAATTGCAGGACTAGAACTAGCTGATATTGGTTTATTCGAATTGAATGAGGCTTTTGCTTCTCAATCAATTCAAGTTATTCGCCAGTTAGGTTTGAATGAGGAAATTGTCAATGTAAACGGTGGCGCGATTGCCCTCGGACATCCACTAGGATGCACAGGGACAAAATTAACATTATCGTTGATTCATGAAATGAAAAGACGCAATGTGCAATTCGGTGTTGTGACTATGTGTATTGGCGGCGGCATGGGTGCTGCAGGTGTTTTTGAACTAATTTAGAAAAATAACATCGTTTAGGAGGAAGTAAAAATGGCTAATCAAACAGATAAATTAATTAAAGGTGGAAGCTTTTTAATTGAGGATATTTCTTATGAGCAAATGTTTACTCCAGAGGATTATTCCGACGAACAAAAAATGATCGCAAAAACAACTGAGGATTATGTAAATAATGAGGTTGTCCCACAAGTAGAATATTTGGAAAAGCATGAATTTGACCGCTCTGTTAAACTATTAAAATCTGCAGGTGATTTAGGGTTGTTAGGTGCAGATGTACCTGAAGAATATGGCGGTTTAGAATTAGATAAAGTAAGCTCAGCATTAATTTCTGAAAAAATGGCCAAAGTCGGCGGTTTCTCCATTTCCCATGGTGCACATGTAGGGATTGGATCCTTACCGATCGTGTTATTCGGTAATGAAGAACAAAAGAAAAAATATTTGCCACTGCTTGCAACAGGTGAAAAACTAGCTGCCTATGCATTAACAGAACCAAGCTCAGGCTCAGACGCGTTAGGTGCAAAAACAACTGCTAAATTAAATGAAGCAGGGACACATTATATTTTGAATGGTGAAAAACAATGGATTACCAATGCTGGATTTGCGGATGTATTTGTTGTATACGCAAAAATCGATGGGGATAAATTTTCAGCCTTTATCGTAGAACGCGAATACCCAGGAGTATCAACAGGTGCAGAAGAAAAGAAAATGGGAATTAAGAGCTCTTCGACACGTACATTAATTTTAGAAGATGCAGAAGTTCCTGTTGAAAATTTACTTGGTGAGGTTGGTAAAGGGCATAAAATCGCATTTAACATCTTAAATATTGGCCGCTACAAATTGGGAGTAGGTACAGTTGGCGGTTCAAAAAGCGCATTTGAAATTACTGTGAAATATGCAAATCAACGTAAACAATTTAAAACACCGATTTCAGCATTCAATTTAACAAAAGAAAAATTAGCAACAATGGCTTCGAAAATTTATGCTGCTGAAAGTTCTGTATACCGTACAGTAGGTCTTTTTGACGAAAGAATGAGCCATGTCGATGTAAAAGATGGTCAAGAGATTGCTAATTCTATTGCTGAATATGCAATTGAATGTTCATTAAACAAAGTATTTGGCTCAGAAGTTCTTGATTATGTAGTAGATGAAGGTGTCCAAATCCATGGTGGTTATGGATTTATGGATGAATATGAAATTTCACGAGCTTACCGCGATTCTCGTATTAACCGTATTTTTGAAGGAACAAATGAAATCAACCGCTTAATCGTACCTGGAACATTAATGAAAAAGGCAATGAAGGGCGAGTTACCACTACTTCAAAAAGTGCAAAGCTTACAGGAAGAACTTATGATGATGATGCCGGAAGAAATTGGAGATGGCGCATTAGATCAAGAAAAATATTTAACACGCAGTGCGAAAAAAGTGGCGCTTATGGTTGCTGGACTTGGCGCACAAAAATTCGGAACGAAACTTGAACAAGAGCAAGAAGTTCTTGTTAATGTGGCGGATATTATTTCTTTAGCCTATGCAATGGAATCTGTCGTTCTTCGTACAGAAAAAGCAATTGCTAAAGAAGGTGTTGAAAAGAGCCAGCAAAAAATTCTTTATACACAAATCTTCTGTCAGGAATCAATCAATGAAATTGAACAATTGGCAAAAGAATCAGTTGTTGCCATTGAAGATGGTGATACATTACGAATGATGCTATCTGCACTTCGAAAATTGACTCGCCATACACCAATTAATGTCATTGCTAAAAAACGTGAGGCATCTGTGAAGCTTATTGAAGCTGAACGTTTTGTCCTTTAATAAAATTCATGAAAATCCCTGATATCGCATCAGGGATTTTTTAAAATTAAATGTCACATGATAAAATTAATGACTGTATAAAGTTGTTGTTTACAATTTGGAGGCATTTAAATGCACAACTCGTGGAATCTTCTCAATAAACTCCAGCAAAAAATTTATATAACCGTCAAGTTTAAATTTTGGGTAAGCCATTTCATCGCTTTACTTTGGATGGCTTTTTCTGTAATTATTTCTTTTCCTTGGATTCATGATTTAGCAAAAATTGTTACTTATCCTATAGCAATAGCAATTATTTCCGGAATCTCTTATATTCCAGGATATTTAAATGCATTTCTAATTATCAGTTTATTGTTCGATAAACAACCCAAATTTAAAAATGAAAATCCAACAGAACCAGTTACTATTTTAATTGCAGCATTTAACGAAGAAAAAAGAATTTACAATACGTTAAAATACATTAAGAACCAAGATTATCATGGAAAGATTACTATCCTTGTAATCGATAATGCATCAAATGATCAAACAGTGGCTGAAGTAAATAGAGCGATAGATGAATTACAATTGAATATTAAATTGTTACATGAGAAGAGACGCGGAAAATTTTATGCATTAAATTATGGATTACAGTGGGCGAAAACCAACTTTGTCATCACATTGGATGCAGATACCATCCTCCATTCATCTGCGGTAAGAAATCTTATCGCAAGAATAGAAAGTAGTCCAAATGATGTCGCCGCTGTTGCAGGTTCAATACTCGTCCGAAACAGTCGTGAGAATCTATGGACGAAAATTCAAGAATGGGATTATTTCTTAGGGATAGCTTCAATTAAAAGACTGCAAGGCTTATACCAAGGAACATTAGTAGCACAAGGTGCGTTTAGCATATATCGCATAAAGGATTTGAAAGAAATTGGTGGATGGCCAAATGCCATTGGCGAAGACATTGTGGTCACTTGGAGATTACTCGAAAAAAAGAGAAAAGTTTATTTTGAACCCCTTGCAGTAGCTTTCACCGATGTTCCCACTTCTTTGCTGCAATTTATTCGCCAACGTTCAAGATGGGCAAGAGGAATGATTGAAGGATTACAAGCAATTAAACCTTGGGAGCAACCGCAACTATATACCAAATATTTAACGGGTGTAAATTTGATCATGCCTTTTATAGATATCACTTACACGCTTTTTTGGATACCTGGATTAATTCTAGCATTGTTTGGACATTATTGGATTGTCGGACCAATGACATTACTCGTTTTACCGTTAACTTTAATAAGCTTTGGAGTACTTTACCTATATCAAAAGCGCTTTGTGTTTCGTCCATTAAACTTAAAAATAAGAAACAATACAATTGGTTTTATTTGTTTTATTCTTTTCTACCAAATCATAATGTCCCCAGTTTCGACGTATGGGTATATACAAGAGTTTTTTAAAATGGAGAGGAAATGGAAATGATGAGGTACGGTTAAAATAATACCTTTGAATTTCAATAAATAAGAAGGTAAAATAAAATTAGTGTCGAATCATATATTTGATTAGTAGGTGGTGAATCATGATGGCATTAACATTTTATTGGTACCCAAAATGCGGGACATGTCGAAAAGCAAAAAAGTGGTTAGAAGAACATAATATTTCCTTTGAAGCCATACATATTTCTGAAAATCCACCGACTCAAAAAGAATTAGAAGAACTTTATAAAAAAAGTGGCCTGGAGTTGAAGAAGTTTTTTAACACATCAGGGCAAAAATATCGTGAACTTGGAATGAAGGATCGTATAAAAACGGCATCCGAAGATGAGCTGTTAGCCCTTCTTGCTTCAGATGGAATGCTCATTAAACGCCCCATTCTAACAGATCATGATAAAGTGACAGTCGGTTTTAATGAAGAGATGTATGAAAAGACATGGCTATAGTTTAGCACCAGTTAGCCTACTTGCGTTTGGAGTTATGTAACTATTTTTTTCAAAATAATCATTGGAGGTATTTCTACTATGAGTTTACCAAGTGAATTACGTTATTCTGAAGAACATGAATGGGTGAAAGAAGAAGGGCAAAGTTTGCGAATCGGAATTACTGAATTTGCTCAAGCTGAGCTTGGCGACATCGTTTTCGTTGAACTACCGGAAGTAGGGGACGAAGTGAAAGCTAACGAACCATTCGGCAGCGTCGAATCTGTAAAAACAGTTTCTGAATTATATGCACCGGTTAGCGGGAAAGTTGTTGCCGTAAATGAGGAATTAAGTGACAGCCCGGAATTTGTCAATGAATCACCATATGAAAAAGCATGGATGATTGTTGTTGAACCAAGTAATACGGCTGAATTAGACGAGTTAATGTCAGCTGAGCAATATGGAGAAATGATTAAAGAAGATTAATAAATATTAATAAATGAAAACACCTTGGGGTTAGATCCAAGGTGTTTGTTATATAAAGGATGAAATATTTTTATGAAAGAATGGACAAAGAAAGAAGTTATTCAAAATACAGAGAATGCCGATAATCTTGCGCTTTATTTTTACACTCCACTTTGCGGAACATGCCAGGTAGCAGGAAAAATGCTAGAGATAGTAGAAAAAATCGTTCCTGAATTTGAATATAGCAAAGCAGATTTAAATTATATGCCCGAAATTGCCGAACAGTATTCCATAGAAAGTGTTCCTTGCTTATTGATATTCCAAAATGGAGAATGTAAGGAAAAAATATATGCATTTCAATCGGTTACGAATTTATATGATGTGTTAAAGAAATTTTAATTGTTTCTCGACAAATTTCTTGGGAAATAACTAGATAGTGCCTTGTTTTGACAAGATAAGCTATCTATTTTTTTATTTTTAAAAACATTGTTGAACGATTGCTAAAGGATATATCGTTTGTTTCGTGAATTAATAATGTAAAAAGCATAGGGTGGGGATCTGTGTGGACACATTATTCAAACGGGTATTAGTTGAAATAAATAGAAGAAGTCATTTACAAACACTCCTTCCAAGTCATCAAATTTCAATATCGTTCAAATGTGAAGATAGAATATGGGCTATGAATCTTTCAAAGGTACAAAGCAATTATACATCAAATATAGATGAAAAAGTTGACTTAGAAATACATGTTTCTAAACAAGCATTACCATTACTTTTAAATGGAGATATTCGTCTATATCAATTGGTTAAATATGGTGAAGTTCAAATAAGGGGATCATATCGGTATTCGTTACTAGTAGAATCTATATTATGGTTATGCAGAGAATACAAAATCGCATAAAAACTTTTTATTTGACGTTAAGGGGGCTATCCAAGGCGCTTCCACATTTATCCTATTTCAAATAAATAATCATAAAAGAATGCTTCGGTTTATCATACCGGAGCATTCTTTACTATAATGAAGGATTCGTAATGATTTTTAAGTATACGTAAAATAATTTTGCCATCAAGCTCTTAAAACGTTTGATGAAGTAAATAAACCTTTCATATGCCTTTTGTTTGTTTTATTGATGTTTGTTACGATTGTATTCGTAAGTTTTAAAGCAAATATGGAAGGGATGATTCGTTATTAACTCTCTTGAGTTACAGTACACAAATGACATGGAAAAGGCATTACAAGGTGCACATGGAGTTGGCTATGAGGTGTACAAAAGAAGGCATAAAGTGAGGATGCTCGTTGAAAGAAGAAGAGATAATGAGTATATTAAATCCCAACGAATGGTAGCAGACCTTGGACGAAAAATGTTAAGTAATTTATAATATAAAAGTAGGAGAAACCAGTGTTGACTACACTGGTTTTTTCCTTCTATACAATGACCAAATACATAATCTTTTTAACGAATTAACAACTTGAATGAATTGCTATATAAAGGTAAAACTATAGTGATTAAATGAGGACTTTCAAAGAAAATCAAAGGGCGGACTTTCCTTATTGCTTATAGTTTTAATTTGTTATAAGATTATAATGAGAATAAATTGAGAATGAGTTTTGAAATTTTCATATACAACGGAGGTATAATCATGGCAGGTTCTACACTTATCATTAAAGATCTACATGTTGAGATCGAAGGTAAAGAAATTTTAAAAGGTGTTAACTTAGAGATTAAGGGCGGCGAATTTCACGCAATTATGGGTCCAAATGGTACTGGTAAGTCAACATTATCATCTGCTATTATGGGCCATCCTAAATATATCGTAACAAAAGGCAGCATCACACTTGATGGTAAAGATGTTTTAGAGATGGAAGTTGATGAAAGAGCACGTGCAGGTCTCTTTTTAGCGATGCAATATCCAAGTGAAATAAGCGGTGTAACAAATGCTGAATTTTTACGTTCTTCCATCAATTCACGTCGTGAAGAAGGCAATGAAATTTCTTTAATGAAATTCATTCGTGAAATGGATAAAAAAATGGAATTGCTTGAAATGGATCCAAATATGGCACAACGTTATCTTAATGAAGGTTTCTCCGGCGGAGAGAAAAAGCGTAACGAAATTCTTCAATTAATGATGATCGAACCAAAAATTGCAATTCTTGACGAAATCGATTCAGGTCTAGATATCGATGCACTTAAAGTTGTTTCAAAAGGAATCAATGAAATGCGTAGCAATGATTTTGGTTGCTTAATCATTACTCACTATCAACGTTTATTAAACTATATTACTCCTGACTATGTTCACGTAATGATGCAAGGTCGTGTCGTTAAATCCGGCGGTCCGGAATTGGCAGCTCGCTTGGAATCTGAAGGATATGACTGGATTAAGCATGAACTTGGAATTGAAGACGAAACAGTAGGAGTAGGGCAAGAAGCATAAAGTTGGGAGGACTTAACATGACTGTAGAAACAAATCTTTCAGTAGATCAGGCTTATGTTCGCTCCTTCTCAGAAGGAAAGGGTGAACCTGATTGGTTTACGGAGCTTCGTATTCAAGCATTTGCTAAATCGGAAGAGCTTCCGATGCCTAAGCCTGATAAAACAAGAATTACTAGATGGAATTTTACTCAATTTACACAGCATACGATCGAAAGTGATACCTATCAAACATTAGATTCACTACCTGAAGCGGTAAAATCCTTAATTGATTTAGAAAATGCGAATAAAAACTTATATATTCAACATAATCAAACTGCTGCATTTTTAACTTTATCAGATGAGCTAAAAGATAAAGGTGTTATTTTTACAGATATTTTAACTGCTGTAAAACAACACGCTGATCTTGTTCAAAAATATTTTATGAAAGATGCAGTAAAAGTTGATGAACATAAATTAACAGCATTACATGCGGCACTTATGAACGGTGGAGTATTCCTATACGTTCCTAAAAATGTAGAAGTTGCTGAGCCAATCCAAACAATTTATGTACATGATCATACAGAGGCACCACTATTTAACCACGTACTTGTTGTTGCTGACGACAATAGTTCAGTAACCTATGTGGAAAACTATATTTCAACAAATGAACAAGCTAAAGGAATTGCGAATATCATTACTGAAATCATTGCAAACGGCAATGCTAAAATTGAGTATGGTTCTGTTGATAATTTAGCAGAAGGTGTAACTACCTATGTAAACCGTCGCGGAGTTGCTTATCGTGATGCCAATATTGAATGGGCATTGGGCATGATGAACGATGGTGATACAATCTCAAATAACACGACGAATTTAATGGGAGATGGTTCTACTTCCCACTCAAAAACTGTCGTTGTTGGCCGTGGTAGTCAAACACAAAATTTTACAACACAAATTACTCACTTTGGTAAAAACACTGAAGGCTTTATTTTAAAACATGGCGTAATGAAAGATGCCGCTTCATCTATTTTTAACGGAATCGGAAAAATCGAACATGGTGCTTCTAAATCAGATGCTGAACAAGAATCACGCGTTTTAATGTTAAGTGAAAAAGCACGTGGTGATGCCAATCCAATGCTTTTAATCGATGAAGATGATGTAATGGCTGGACATGCTGCATCTGTTGGCCGTGTTGATCCAGTACAGCTTTATTATTTAATGAGCCGTGGAATTTCGAAAAAAGAAGCAGAACGTTTAATCATTCATGGATTCCTTGCTCCTGTAGTAAATCAATTGCCTATCGAAGGTGTAAAACGTGCACTTATAGAGGTAATTGAAAGGAAAGTTAAGTAATGAATGCGAAAGAGATTCGTAAATTATTTCCGATTCTTGACCAAGAAGTCAATGGACATCCGCTTGTATACCTAGATAGTGCTGCGACATCTCAAAAGCCTTATTCTGTCATTGAATCGATTGATAGTTATTATAAAGAAGATAATTCTAATGTTCACCGCGGTGTTCATACATTAGGTACAAGAGCCACGGATAAATATGAAGGTGCAAGAGAGAAGGTTCGCCGATTCATTAATGCTTCTTCGACAAGTGAAGTGATCTTTACACGCGGTACAACAACGTCAATAAATACCATTGCAAATAGCTTTGGCCGTGATAATGTTAAAGAGGGAGATGAAATAGTCATCTCCTATATGGAACATCATAGTAATTTAATCCCATGGCAACAACTTGCCAAACGCAAAGGGGCTACATTGAAATATATCCCGATGCAGGAAGATGGAACAATTACGCTTGAGGATGTACGTAAAACAGTAACCTCCCAAACAAAAATTGTTGCCATAATGTATGTGTCTAATGTTCTTGGTACAATTAATCCAATTAAAGAAATTACGAAAATTGCCCATGAAAATGGAGCATATATCGTTGTAGACGGTGCTCAAAGTACGCCACATATGAAGGTGGATGTTCAAGACCTTGATTGTGATTTCTACGCATTTTCAGGTCATAAGATGTGTGCACCTACTGGAATTGGCGTATTATATGGCAAACGTGAACTTCTTGAAAACATGGAGCCAGTTGAATTTGGTGGAGAAATGATTGACTTTGTCGACCTTTATGATTCAACTTGGAAAGAGCTTCCATGGAAGTTTGAAGGTGGTACACCGATTATTGCAGGTGCGATTGGGTTAGGTGCGGCAATCGATTTCCTTGAAGAAATTGGAATGGATAATATTTTAAATCATGAACACGCCTTAGCGGAATATGCTTTAAATAAGCTATCTACTGTTGATGGCGTAACCATTTATGGACCGAAAGATGCAACGAAACGTGCAGGTGTGCTCACTTTTAATTTAGATGATGTCCACCCGCATGATGTCGCTACTGTACTTGATGCAGAAGGAATTGCCGTGAGGGCAGGACATCATTGTGCACAGCCACTAATGAAATGGTTAAAAGTTTCAGCTACTGCAAGAGCAAGCTTCTATCTGTACAATACAGAAGAAGATATTGACCGTTTTGTTGCTGGACTTTTAAAAACAAAGGAGTATTTCAGCGATGTCTTTTAACAATCTAGATACTCTCTATCGCCAAGTAATTATGGATCATTATAAAAACCCTCGAAATAAGGGGCATATTGATGAAAACAGTGTCATCATTGATATGAATAACCCAACTTGTGGAGATCGTATTCATTTAACGATGAAAGTAGAGGATGGAAAAGTTGTCGACGCGAAGTTTGATGGAGAAGGATGTTCAATCTCAATGGCCTCTGCGTCGATGATGACTCAGGCGATTATCGGAAAAGATGCAGAAACCGCAGTTAAGCTTTCACATATTTTTTCCGACATGATCCAAGGCAAGGAATATGACGAAGACGAAGATTTAGGTGATATTGAAGCATTACAAGGAGTATCGAAATTCCCAGCTCGCATTAAATGTGCAACATTGGCATGGAAAGCGATGGAAAAGGGATTAGATTCCAAGTAATTCCTAAACACTAATAAATAGAATATCCTCTAGTCAATAACTGGATTTCATAAATGTAAAGCGAATAGGATGGAGGAATGATTGATATGGCAAAAAAAATGCCTGAAATCGGAGATTATAAATATGGCTTCCATGATAAGGACGTCTCCGTTTTCCGTTCAAAAAGAGGTTTAACACGAGAAATCGTCGAAGAAATCTCACGAATGAAAAATGAACCACAATGGATGTTAGATTTTCGACTTAAATCACTTGAGCATTTTTATAATAAGCCAATGCCTCAATGGGGCGGCGATTTGAATGGTTTAGATTTCGATGAAATCACTTATTATGTTAAACCTTCAGAAGCTCAAGGACGTTCTTGGGATGAGGTTCCAGAAGAAATCAAAAATACATTTGATAAACTTGGAATTCCTGAAGCAGAACAAAAATATTTAGCAGGGGTATCTGCACAGTATGAATCAGAAGTTGTTTATCACAATATGAAAGAAGATCTTGAAAAGTTAGGAATTGTATTTAAAGATACGGATTCCGCTTTAAGAGAAAATGAAGATATCTTCCGTGAACATTGGGCAACCGTTATCCCGCCAACAGATAATAAATTTGCTGCATTAAACTCAGCAGTTTGGTCAGGTGGATCATTCATTTATGTCCCACCGGGTGTAAAAGTAGATACACCACTTCAAGCATATTTCCGTATTAATTCGGAAAATATGGGACAATTTGAACGTACACTAATTATTGTTGACGAAGGTGCACATGTTCATTACGTTGAAGGATGTACAGCTCCTGTCTACACAACAAACTCACTTCATAGTGCGGTTGTAGAAATTATTATTAAAAAGAATGCTTATTGCCGTTATACAACGATCCAAAACTGGGCAAATAACGTATATAACTTAGTAACAAAACGTGCAGTTTGTGAAGAAAATGCAACGATGGAATGGATTGATGGAAATATCGGTTCTAAGTTGACAATGAAGTATCCAGCAGTACTATTAAAAGGTGAAGGCGCACGCGGTATGACATTATCAATTGCGATTGCCGGAAAAGGTCAACACCAAGATGCAGGTGCGAAAATGATGCATTTAGCACCGAACACTTCTTCCACAATCGTATCTAAGTCAATTTCAAAACACGGTGGGAAAGTAACATACCGTGGAATCGTTCACTTCGGCCGCAAAGCTGAAGGCGCACGTTCAAATATCGAATGTGACACATTAATTATGGATAATCAATCAACTTCTGATACAATTCCATATAATGAAATTTTAAACGACAATATTTCATTAGAACATGAAGCGAAAGTTTCGAAAGTATCTGAAGAACAATTATTCTATTTAATGAGCCGTGGTATTTCAGAAGAAGAAGCGACTGAAATGATCGTAATGGGCTTCATTGAACCATTTACGAAAGAATTACCAATGGAATACGCTGTAGAAATGAACCGCCTGATCAAGTTCGAGATGGAAGG